>JAMIQH010000183.1:0-7734 GCA_035914695.1 Bacteroidota bacterium
CTTCTTCGCGATACTCTCCCGTGGCTTCCAGATACAGCAGCAGTTTGCGCAGGCGGAACAGGCAGGGTACGCCATCGACGGGCGGCAATTCTCGCGTATTGACGAGGAAGCGGCCTGCGAGAATTCCGCGCAGCGGATCCACGCGGCGTTTGAGCGAGGGATGCGCGCGACGCAGATTGTACAGTTTGACGAGCAGACAACACACCATTGCCGGCACCTTCTGCGCCTTTGCGCCGTGAATGCGCCACAACACTCCCAGCGTCAGCGCATCAAACAGGTATTCGCGGTAGTCGCGCGGCGCCTCCCGCCCCTCCTCGCTGATCCATTCGCGCCAGCGATCCAGTAGCGGGTCGATGGACTTGGGTGCCAGCAGCAACACTTCATCCGTGAAGTCGGCGACGTCGGCGTAATACCTGGAGGAATCGGCGCCCTTGGCGCAGAGAGAATAGGTGATGGGGAGAGCTTCGGCGGTGGTAATGGTCTTATGCGTGTACATGTGATCCTCGAAACAGCGACAGGATCATGTACGGCACTTCGGGTGCAGTGTTGCGCAGAAAAGGAAATGATTTGAGAAGATTTTCTCGAACAGCAGTCTGATTGTGAGGTCTAGACGCTCAGTAATCCTCTTCCTCGTCTTCGTCACCTTCATCCATGGCATTGTTCACCTTGAAATCCGGATTGAGGAAGCTGATAATCTGTCCCACGCGGGCGGCTTCCGCGTCGTCGGACTGCTGTTGATAGGCGAGATAGAGGTTGCGCCACATGCGTTCGAGAATATCGCGCGTGGTGACTGCGGCGAGCATTTCCGGCGTGAGCTTGATGCCGGAAGAGGAGAGCATGAGACGACACTGGTCGCGGGTGATGATGATGCCGCTGTTGTAGGCATCGACAAAAAACATGCGCGAGCCGTCGTCGTACTGCACCAGGAAATGCATGGGCATACCGATGCCGTTCAGACGCAGATCGAGGCGGCGGCCAAGCAGCATCATCAACACGGACAAGGTGATCGGTATGCCCTTGCGGTAATCGATGACCTTGGTCAGGAAGCTGTTGTTGGGGTTGTAGTAATCCTCCCTGTTCCCAATATAGCCGAGGTCGCTGAACAGGTAGCTGCGCATCTTCATGAAGGTGTCCAGCGGAGCTGCCCGCGTGCCGGCGAGTATACGGATGTCCGCCGCCATATCGTCGAGCCGCCTGCGGTACTGCGAGATGTCCACTTCGGGATGGCCGAATTTGGAAATCGCCAGCACACCTTCTTCGAGATCGATACTTCCATCGTCGTCGGAAAAACCAGCGAAGCGCCGCAGCACCGCCTGCATGCGTATGTCGTGTACGAGTTCGTCCACCAGTGCGCGATGCATATCACCGTGGATTTCCGTCAACTCGCGCAATCCCGAAACGGCGTCCTCGCCGAGTTCGAGAATGCGATCACGCACGGCCTTCTGCACGGAGGCCTGCTGATCGTCAAGCAGTTGATACAGAGCATACAGTTCGCGGGACGGAGTCATTTCGTAAGATACCTTTCCGTCAGATTTTTGCGAAGGTAATTAAATGCTTCCTTGGGAGTATTGCAAGTCTTGAACAGATCCAAATCTTCCGGACTGATCACGCCCAAGCGCACGAGTTCCTGAAAGTTGATGATCTTGTTCCAGAATTCTCCTCCGTACAACACGATGAACACATCCTTGCGCAGCTTGCGCGTCTGCACGAGGGTGAGGATTTCCATCATTTCGTCCATGGTTCCAAAGCCGCCGGGAAACACCACCAGCGCCTTGGCGGGATACACGAACCAGAATTTGCGCATGAAAAAGTAGTGGAACTCGAAATTCAGCTCGGGCGGGATGTAGTGATTGGCAAATTGCTCGAAGGGCAAGCTGATGTTGAGTCCGATGGATTTGCCGCCGGCGAGATGCGCCCCGCGATTCGCCGCCTCCATAATGCCGGGACCACCTCCGGAGCAGATCACGAAACGTTGTTTTTCCAATGTCAGCGACCACTCCGTGAGCAGTCGCGAGAGTTCCACCGCATCTTCGTAGTAATGCGAGGTGCTGACCAGGGATTCCGCGCGCTGGAGTTGCTCCAGCAGATGCTTCGGGGTTTTCTTCTTCCCCGACCGACGTATGGCCTCCAGCACATCATCCTTCTCGCGTTGCGCTTCTTCGAGCGATCGCAAACGTGCGCTGCCAAAAAACACAATCGTATCCTGGATGTGCTGGCGCCGCAATCGACGCTGTGGCTCGAGATACTCGGCGAGCATGCGAATGATGCGCGCATCCGGACTGTTGAGAAATTCCAGATCCTTGTAGGCCTTGATCGGTTGGTCGGACATGGCGTTGCCTTCTGTTCGTGATACTGCCTGCGGAGCTGCTCAGCGGTCCATGGGGGCTCCGCCGGTAACGGGAAGCACATGGCCGGTAATATACGGCGCGCGTTGACACAGGTACAGCACCGCGTGGGTGATGTCCGCCGCTGTGCCGTAGCGCTGCAAGGGGAAACGCGTGGCAGGAATGTGCTCGCGCTCCTCCTCTTCCGGCATCACAATAATACCGGGAGCGATGCCGTTGACGCGAATATCCGGAGCCAGCGCTTTGGCCAATGCGCGTGTGAGCATATGCGCGCCGGCTTTGGAAATGTTGTAAGGAATGTGCCGCGACCACGGCTCGTAGGCCCCGGCGGAGACGATGTTCACCACACAACCTTGTGCCACCCGCAGCAAGGGCAGAACGGCCTGCGTGAGAAAAAATGGCGCCCGCGTGTTCACCTCCACCGCGAGATTCCACATGTCCTCGGTCACTTCCTCAAATGGGGCTTCGGGAAATACACCCGCGTTGTTCACGAGCACATCCAGTCGTTCGATGCGCCCGGCGACGACACGCGCCATTTCCCGGATTTGCTCCACCGAACGCAAATCCGCCACCACGGAGAACACCTCCCTCCCCCGCGTTCGCACTTCCTCTTCCACCGCCTCGAGACGGGTTCGCGCCTCATTGGCGTGCAGCACGATATCGTATCCCGCATCGGCCAGGGCCAGGGCGATATGCCTGCCGAGGCGATGCGCGGAGCCGGTGATAAGTGCGTGGGGCATACGATTTTCCCGAAGAAAAAAGGAACGTCCGCGCGAAGGCGGATACCGTCACTCGACGGTGATGTTCACGGCTTCGCCGTCCACAAGGCAGTGCAGCACAGTCCCCGACGTGGCCCAGGTCTTGCGCACACACCCAATGCCGACCTGCGTTGCGCCATCCGTTTCGGGCACTTGCGTGGTGATGAAACCGGCGTCGCGCGCATCGAAAAGCAACTGCTGTCCCGGTAACGAATCCGCTGGCAGCGCCAGGTGCCAACGCAGCCGTACCAATTGGCGCTGCACCTTGTCGTAGCTGTCGAGTCGCGCGATTACTTCCTGGCCGATGTAGCACCCCTTATGGAAATCCACTACGGCGCCGGCACCGGCTTCCAACGGATTACTCAACTCGCCCAATTCATTGCCCACCGCCGGCACGAGATTGCGGACACGCCAACGGTGAAAATCCTCTTCGGCGATCAGGGGCAGGCCAAGGGAGGAGAGTCCTTCGAGCATGCGCTCGCTCTCGTCGCGACGGCACAGCAGTTGCAGCGAAGCACCGGTGACACGCGTGAGTCGCAACACATCGACCGGAACTCCGCCTATATCCATGGTGCGCACTTGTCCCTCGGCCGGAATGTTAAAAGGCAATGCGGGCAGCGTTCCATACACGGCGAACTGGCCATACAGCGCCGAAACCAGCGTGTACTCGCAATCCTCCATGATGGTGAATTTCTCCAACCATTGCTGCACCATTGTTCCCCTCCCGGGCGAACACAGCAACCGCGCACCGCTGTCGGAAGGCAGCACGACAACGGCATCGATCACCCGACCCTTTTCCGTTGTCAGCAGGGTTTCACGCGCCTCGCCCACACGCAGCGTGGCCAAGGCGGAGGTGCTGAGTCGGTGCAACAAATCCAGCGTGTCGAGCCCCCGCACGCGCAGCACGTCGGCATGCGATTCGTCGCGGAGAAAGGTTGTGGCCTGTGTCGTGTCGAGTGAAGCTGCAAGCATGCGTCGCGCCTTTCCGTTGCTCAGGCCTTGACGAAACCCGGCGCGGCCACACCCGTGGCCACACGCAGTCCGCCCACCAATTCCTGAATGTCTTCGATGCCCTGTTCCTCGCAGTAGTTTCGCATGCCATGCACAATGCGCACCGCGGTGTCGGGATCGCGAAAACTGGCCGTGCCCACCTGAATGGCCGAGGCACCGACGAGTAGAAACTCGATGGCATCCTCCCAGGACATAATGCCGCCGATGCCGATGATGGGGATGCGTACGGCTTTGGACACTTCGTATACTTTCGCCAGCGCCACCGGCTTGATGGCGGGACCGGAGAGTCCACCGGTGATGGTCGAAAGCTTTGGCCGGCGAGTGCGCACATCCACCGCCATGCCCACAAGCGTGTTGATGAGCGACACCGCATCGGCTCCTTCGGCCTCGCAGGCACGGGCAAAATCGCCGATATGCGTCACATTCGGCGTGAGCTTGATGATGAGTGCGCGGCCTGTGCGCTTGCGCAACTCCCGCGTAATCGCTTCGGTCATGTCGCAACGCGTGCCGAAATTCAATCCGCCCTCTTTCACATTCGGACAGGAAACGTTGATCTCGTATCCTTCGATGCCTTCCTCATCCTCCAAGCGCTCGAGCACGGCGCAGTACTCGTCCACCGAACTCGCGGCGATATTGACGATAATGGACGTCCCCACCGCGCGCAGGAACGGGAGCTTGTCGCGCACGAAGGCATCGAGCCCCACATTGGCCAGACCGATGGAATTGAGCATGCCGGATGGCGTTTCCGCGATGCGCGTGGGCGCGTTGCCCTGACGCGGCAACTGGCTGACGGATTTGGTGACGATGCCGCCAAGGGCCGATACGTCGGTGTACGGGGCGGCTTCGTTGCCGTAGCCGAAGGTGCCCGACGCCACGAGCACACGGTTTTTCAGGTGCAGGGTGCCGAGTGTGAAGGAAGTGTTCATGCGTGATGGTGTTCGTGAAAAACGATATCGTTGGCATCGAAGCAGGGTCCGTCGGTACACACGAGGGAATATTTCCGCTCGCCGTGATGCTTTTCTATCGGGCACCCCTGACAAATGCCGATGCCGCAGGCCATTTCCGACTCGAGCGAGAGTTCGCAAGGGATACCGCGTTCGATGGCGAAGGCCTGTGTGGCCGCCAGCATGGGATTGGGCCCGCAGGCGAAAATCCGCGGCGCATCCACCTGATGCGCGGCCAGGTAGTTCTCGAGGCAGGCGATGACTGTGCCGTGAAAACCCGCACTGCCATCGTCGGTGGCGAGCTGCACATTGGCGAGTCCGCGCGTCACCGCGCGTGCCGCGTTGCGCGCCCCGAGGAAGGTTAGCACCGGGCGCTCGCGGCGCTGCAACTCGCGCGTCAGATAGGGGAACGGCGCCACGCCGATGCCGCCCGCCACGATCAGCGCCGTGCCGAAATCCTTGTCGTAACCGAAGGTGTTCCCCAACGGACCGAACACTCCGATTTCATCGCCCGGGCGCTTGCGGGCGAGTATGCCCGTGCCCTTCCCCACCACGGCGTAGAGAATTTCGCACAGCTCGCCATCCACGGCGGAGATGCTGTACGGACGCCGCAGCAGCGGATCCATGGCCTCGTCGGTGAGTATGTTCATGAACTGCCCGGGACGAATGCTCGCGGCCAGCTCGGGCGAGGAAAAACGCAGCGCGAAGGTATCCTCGGCGACGCGTTCGTTGGAAAGCACGGTGTGGGTTGCGTTGACGACTGACATGTTACCTTGGGTCCACGGTCTTCGGTGTGAGTGTACGGAGCGTATCGCCGGGAATGCGGCCGGGCTGCCGCCGCGGATCGGCGTTGATGGGTGTCGCGTCGGGTGGCGGCGCTTCGGGAGTTTTTTTCTCGGGTTCCTCGCCCGGCAGGCGCAACGGAAAATCCTCGTCGCGCGACGGATCGATATTCGGCGTGGTGGTGCGCGCGGAGTCGCGCAGCACTTTCAGTTCGGTGTCGAGCAAGGGATTGCGCTCGCGCATTTCACGCTTTTTGCGTTCCTCCTCCTCGGCGGCTTTCTGCTTGGCGCGTTCCTCGTCGCGCGCCTGCCGCGTTTCCTTGTCCTTTTCGGCTTGCTCCAGCGCGGCGAGTATCTCCTTGCCGCGTTTGGAATACGGCGACGTGGCATGATTCGCCACCATGTCGCGGTACATGGCAAGGGCCTCATCGCCATTGCTCTCCTCGAGTACCATGGCTATGGCGAGACGGGCGCGCAGCGCCTGCTCCGATTGCGGCCAGGCGTCGATCACCTTGCGCAGCGCGGCCAAGCCACGTGCGGTGTCGCCACGTTCCAGATATTCGGCGGCGGCATCGTAGGCCTCGCGCGCCAACAGGGTGCTGTCCTTCGGTGGCTGTATACCTCGACTGTGCATGACACTGGCGGCATAGCGGTTGCGCGGGAACTCGGCAACGAGACGATCCTCGAAGCGCAGGGCCTCGCTTTCGTCGTTGAGCTTGCGCATGATGGCGGCCATGGTGTACAGGGCCTGTGCTTTCATCGTGTCGGGCAAGCCGTTGTCCAGCGCCTTGAGGTAATACCAGCGAGCGGAATCCACATTGCCGATTTTATCGAACATGTGCCAGCCCATTTCCATCTGGAGAATGGAAACCGACGTTCGAAGTGAATCCTGATTCAGCGCGGAGAGATTCACCCTGCGATATGTTGGACCCGCCGCGAGCACGGCCTGCTCGGTGTTCTGCATGCCGGATGCCGTGGCCTGCTGCGTCTTCTGCTTCTCCATCAGCCACGGATTGATCTTGCCGGTGTTGCGACCGTGGGGACGTCGGCGGCGGAAGCGTTCGGCAAATTTTTGCTCCTCCGACATCGAGGATTCGTCACCTTCAGCAAGGCGTTTCATGCGATCGAGCGAATCGGCAATGACCTGCAGCGAGTCGCGCACGCGTAACGAGTCGGGATTGCGCGCGAAATAGAGCGTGGTATCGGCGTCGTAGAGCTTGCGCCGCAGCTTGCGATAATCGCCGAAAATCGTGGCTTTCTTTCCGCCGAGTTGCGCGGATTCCGTTCCGGGAAAGGCCAGCTTCGCCGCATTGTATTTGTCGAAGGCGTTGTCGTAATCGCGCAAATCGTTTTCGTACATCTGCCCTTTCGCGTACAGGGCATCGGCCGCCTCGGCAGAGCCCTTGAACGTGGTATCGACCAAGGTGTACTGATCGAGCGCCGCGTTGAAGGCGTCGTTGGACAGCGTGTCGTCCACACCACGATAATGGCGGAAGTAGGCGAGATACAGATTGCCGATCTCAAGCTGGATTTTTCCATCCCACTCGAGGTACATCGGATTGTCGAGCATGTCGATCAGGGTGTTGCCGGCCTCGTCGAGATCACCGGTTTCGCGCGACAGCTTCGCGTAATTCAATTCGGCGACAAACGCGAGATCGGTGGTCGGTTCGAGTTGGAAGATGTCGCGGTAGGCCTGCGCGGCGCGCTCCTTGTCGCCGAGACGCTCGTATTCGCGCGCGAGCGACAGCTGCACCTGGATGCGGAGCCGCTTGTCCGCATCAAAGGACGAAGCGTTGCGGAAGGCCTCGATGGCATCGCTCTGCCGATTGCTCAGCAGGTACATCTTGCCCATCTCGTAATAGGCCGAGGCGGAAATGTCCGCATCCCCCTCCTT
>JAMIQH010000184.1:0-7708 GCA_035914695.1 Bacteroidota bacterium
CCGTTCGATACGGATTGATGCGGATTCATGAATCCGTCGCCAAGGGTGTGGGTTGATTGCGAGAGGGCGAGGCGGTTGCGGTGGGGTGTTGAAATACTCTGCAAATTTCCGCGCGAATGCGCTTCCGCCCGCCCGATGCGGATTGATGCGGATTCATGAATCCGACTGCGGTGTTGAAGTATTCAACAATCGCGCACATCCGATCCGCTGAGACCTCCACAGACGTTATCCCGCGGATTCATGAATCCGCATTGTGCGCCTCTCCCGAATACTCAAACAAAACGGCACGCCGTGTAGCGTGCCGAAGTCATATCCCACCCCCGCACACTCTACTGCTCGTCCTCGCTGCCGTCGTCTGCCAGTCCATCCTCGATGTCGTCGATGACTTCTTCCTCGGTGATTTTCAATCGATGGGGAGGAAGGTTCAGCACCTCGTCGGCGAAATGCTGGACAAGATAGGAGACGATGTCCTTGACGGATACCAGACCCACCGGCTCGAACAGGTCGTTGACCAGCGGAATGTGTCGATAGCCGCCGAGGTCCATGAAGTTCAGAGCGTAGGCGATGGTGTCGTCCTCGTTCAGCGCCTGCGGATTGATGGTCATGACCTCGCTGACAGGAGTGACACGCAGATCGAAGGACGAACCCAGGATTTTTTTCAGAACATCGCGCTCGGTGAAAATGCCGAGAAGCTTGCGATGGCTTGTAACCAGCACACAGCCGATGCGCTTCGTCTGCATGAGATGTACGGCATCCTTCACCGGCATGGCGATGTCCACCGTGATGGCGGGTTTCATCACCGTACGCAATGAGCGGCGAAGGTCCGACACTTCCAACGCCAGTATGCCTTGCTCGTCTTTTCTTTCGCTATCTATCCCGAAGTCATTCATCGTTGTCATCACACGTCCCTTCCGATCAGTGGGAGATTATTCCAGTGCGCCAATGGTACGTTCAACATCCTCCAAGATAGCATTTTTTTGTACGAGCTGCGCAACCGCCTGAAGGTCGCCATGGAGGAAGCGATCCTCCTCGAGATGGCTACTGACAGAGCGGATGGCGGCATGCGCCGCGCCAGTGCCGGCGCCGGGCGCAAGCGGAGCGTGGAAATCCAATGCCTGCGCGGCGGTAAGAAATTCGATGGCGTTGACATGTTCGAGATTGCGCATAATCTGCCAGGCCTTGCGCGCGCCAATCGATCCCATGCTGTTGTGATCCTCCTGATTCGCGGAGGTGGGGATGGAATCCACACTGGCGGGATGCGCAAGTACTTTGTTTTCCGACACCAGCGCCGCCGCAGTGTACTGGGCGATCATCAAGCCGGAGTGCAGACCGCCGTGCCGGGAAAGGAAGCGAGGCAAGCCGCTCAGCTTGCCATTCACCATGCGCTCGATACGCCGCTCGGATATGTTGGCGAACTCCGCGAGCGCAATGCCGAGAAAATCCGCCGCCAATGCCACCGGCTGACCGTGGAAATTTCCGCCCTCGATAAGCCGACCCTCCTCCGCGAAAATGAGGGGGTTGTCCGTGGCACTGTTGATTTCCCGCAGGAGAACCTCCTCCACATACGCGATGGCATCGCGTGACGCACCATGCACCTGGGGCATGCAGCGCAGCGAGTAGCTGTCCTGCACCGCATCGTGGTCGAAGCGATGACTCTCGCGTATCGCGCTCTTGTCGAGAAGGCGAAGGATGTTTCGTGCAACCGCCTGCTGTCCCGGATGGGGACGCACGCCGTGCAGCAGCGGATCACAAGCGTTGGTGGTGCCGAGCAACGCTTCGAGCGACATGCTTCCGGCGATATCCACCTGTCGCATCAACGAACGCGCACGAGCGGTGGTGAAGGTGAGATACGCCGTCATCATCTGCGTGCCGTTGATGAGCGCGAGACCTTCCTTCGCGGCAAGCACCACGGGAAGCAGGCCGGCCTGCCGCAGCGCGTCGCCGCTCGTCACCTGCCGACCATCAGACGTCCAGCAATGACCGAGTCCCATCATGCAGGTCACCAGATGTGCGAGCTGCACCAGATCGCCGCTCGATCCCACCGATCCCTGTGAAGGCACCACCGGGATGATGTCCGCATTGAGCATGGCGAGCAGCGATTCCACCGTGGCGATGCGAATGCCCGAAAATCCCTTGGCGAGTGCATTGGCGCGCAACGCCATAAGTACGCGCGTGATCTCCACCGGAATGGGATCTCCGCAGCCCACCGCGTGGCTCAATATGAGATTGCGCTGCAACTGCTCGAGCTGATCGCTGCCGATGGAGACGTTGCTGAATTCGCCGAAACCCGTGGTGATACCGTACATGACGCGCTCGTCCCGCACCCATTGCTCCACAAGATCGCGCGATGCTTGCATGCGGGGACGCGCCTCGGGAGCGAGCGCCACCGTAACCTCGCGGTGAGCGATGCGCATGATGTCGTGAAGCGTGAGCGAGGAGCCGTCGAGATAAAGCGTGCTGTTCATAATTGTCGAAGGAAGTGTCGAAAAAAATTATCCATCGAACAAGGTAGTAAGCGCCGGATCATGGATCAATGGGGCGAACTCGGCGCGGAACTGCCCCCCGTGCGCAGCTGCGAGCATGCATTGTCCGTATGTTGCCGGTACGACAGGTGGGATTGCGTTCAAGGAGGGGATGTGGTATATTTGGAATGTTTGAAAAATATCAAATGCACAAAAGGTGACTATCGTGCCGGATTTGAGTGAGGTGCAGCGTGCTTTTATAGAGGAGATGGGAAATCTCTACGCCGGATATGGTTGGAAGCGCCTGGATGGACTGATCCTGGGTTTGCTGCTGGCCACCGACAGCACACTCTCGCTCGACGACATCACCGAAGCCCTGGCACGCAGCAAAGGACCGGTATCGGAAGCCGTACGGCAGCTTGCGGCTGCGGGAATGATCCGCAAGGTGCAGGGCAGCGAACATCGGCGCGATTACTACGCAATAGATCCGGAAGTCTTTCATCACAATCACCTGCGGAATATGCTTACGGTGCGGCGCAACAGAGCAATCGCCGAGCGATTTCTCGGAGCGGTGCGCGATAGCGCGGAGCAAGGGCACGAGGGCATGCGCTTCCATCTGCAACGCATGCACGCCTTCTACACGCTGATGGAAAGCTTTTACAATGATTTCTCGGTACTGTGGCGACAGCAGCAGCCGCAGCGCGATGAACGTGGTGGATAATCACGAGAAGGAGAATGGAATGCTGAACCGTGCATGCATCAGCGGCACCGGACTGTACGCGCCGGGCGAACCCATACCGAACGCGGTGTTCAACGAACGGTACGGACTGGACGTTGATTCCTTCCTGCGTGCACAACGCAACATTCATCAGCGCTACTACATGGCGCCGGAGCAGGCGACCTCGGATCTCATTCTGCCAGCGGCGGAACAAGCGCTGCGCGCGGCGGGCGTGGAAGCGACCGCGCTTTCCCTCATCATCGTGGCGACGGACACGCCGGATTACATTTCGCCATCCACCGCCGCGGTGGTACAGCACCGCTTGGGAGCGTCCAATGCGGGAGTGTTCGATCTGAACACTGCCTGCGCCGGTTTCGTCACGGCGTTGGATGTTGCCTCGAAATTCATCGCCACCGATGAGCGCTACCGGCACGTGCTGGTGGTAGGCGCGTATGCAATGAGCAAGTTTCTGGATTTCGATGACTATAAAATCGCCACACTGTTCGCCGATGGCGCTGGCGCGGTGCTACTGTCGGCGAGGAACAGTGCCTGCGGTGTTCTTGCCTCCGAGTTGTGGGCCGACGGACAGTGGCACGATGCGATGGGCATTTACGGTGGAGGGAGCAGAATCCCGGCCACGCACGCGGCTGTGGATGCAAAAGATACCTTGCTCCGATTCGCCAGGAAAATCCCTCCAGAGACCAATCCCGACAACTGGCCCCGCCTCGTTCGGTCAATACTCGCGCGTTGCGATTATTCGCCGAAAGACGTTCAGCGCTACTTTTTCACACAAATCAACATCAACAGCATCATGCAGACCATGGATCTGCTCGATGTGCCACGCGAGCGCGCCCATCTCATCATGGATCGCTATGCGTATACCGGCAGCGCCTGCATTCCCATGGCGCTCGCCGATGCCGATGCGCAGGGACTGTTGCATGAAGGCGATGTGCTCATGCTCGTCGGCTCCGGTGGTGGCATCAGCATGGCTGCGCTTGCATTGCGTTGGGGGATGGGATGAGCGACAGCGCGTATTCATGGATCGCTTTCGGGCTGTACGCCATCGTGATCACGGGAGTGGCGGTGTGGAGCCGCGCGCGGACACGCTCCATCGAGGCGTTCTCCATTGGCTCGCGCACCGTGAGCCCGTGGCTCGTGGGTCTTTCGCTCGCCGCGAATCTGACAAGCGCGGCGACTTTTGTCATCAATCCCGGCCTCATCTACCTCTACGGCTGGGCGGGAGTTCTCGGCTACGCCATCGCCTCGCCGTTGGGAATCTTCATCGGTCTTGTGGTTTTCAGCAGAAAATTTCGCCGCATAGGCGACAAGACGCATGTGATCACCGTGCCACAATGGATCGGTGACCGCTTCGGGGACCGCCGCCTCACCTTGGGCTTCGGTGTGCTGAGTATGCTGCAGGTGACCTTCCTCGTACTCATCGTGGTGGGCCTGTCGGTGGTGCTACGGAGCTCGCTCGGGATCACCACGGTCCAGGCCTTGTTGCTGGTCATCGCCTTCAGTTTCCTTTCGATGTTGCTTGGCGGTGCCGGAGCGCATGTGATAAACAACACCATACAAGCGGCGATCATGATTACGGTGGCGCTGCTTTTTCTTTCATCCGGTCTGCGCTTTTTCGACGGGGGCATCGCCGGGTTTGTGGAACGCCTGCAGACCGTGGGTCCGCATTACGCCGCGGCGACCAATCCCGACAGTCTGCTGTTCCGCGACTATTTCGAAGTGCTGTTCGCCAATTTCATTATCGGACTCGCCATCATTCTGCAGCCGCACGTCATCTCGAAGGCCTTGTACCTGCGCACCGAAGGTGACATGCGCCGCTACCTCGGGATGGCAATCGCCGTGGCGCTGCTGTTTTTCGCCGTGTTGACCACCGGTCTGTTCGCGCGACTTGCGATGAGCGGCGAGGTGCTCAAGCCCGATGTGGTGATGGCCACGTATATGGTGGAGCAATTTTCACCACTCATGCGGGCGATTATCAGCATGGGTATTCTTGCGGCGGGATTCTCCACGATGGAAGGAATTCTCGTGGCACTGTCCTCGATTTTTTCCAATGATATTCTCGCCACAGTACTGCCGAAGCGCGTTACAACCACCGAGTCGTGGAAGAAAAACTCCCTGCGCTATGCGCGGCTGTTCCTCGTTGTGCTCGCACCCTTCACCTTCTTCCTCTCCTACGATCAAATTCTGCATCCATCGCTGTCGGTGGCGATTTTCGCGCAGAACGGCGTGTACGCCGTATTCGCGGCCTCCTTCGCGCCGGTATTGGTGGGGGTGTTCGGTGTGCGTATTGCCCGTCCCTTCGTTGTGACCGCCGCCGTTGTGGCGCTATTGACACATTTCGGCATGTATTACTTCGAACTCAGCATGTACCATAACAATCCCGGGGTCACTGCCGCGTGCGCCTTGCTCGCCAGCATGGGCGTGCTGCTCGTGGGCCGGGTTCTCGCACGAGGCGGGAGGGAGAGCGTCACGACATGATACGCACGCGGTGGTTCGATCAATGGGCGCGCTACGCGCCTTCGGCAATTGCGTTGGAGGATCATGCTGGTGCGCGGCGCTTCAGCTATGCGCAATCGAACAGCATCATCCATCGTCTTGCCCATGTGCTTCGTGACGAACTGTCCTTGCAGCGTGGAGACCGCATAGCCGTGTTGGCCACGAACAGTGTGGAGTACGTGTTCCTCTTTTTCGCTGCGCAATGCATCGGAGCGATACTGGTGCCGATGAATTACCGCTTGACCGCGCGCGAGCTGCGCCATGTGCTGCGCGACAGCGAGCCGACCGTGCTTGTCGTGCAACAGCGCTTCGACGCCATCGCACGCGAAGCCCTCCCTGCCGATTGCTCCGCGGCGATGATCAGTCTTGACGGTGAGGATGGTTTGAAGGCGCGTATGCATGACAGTTCGTGTCGGGATGATGCCATTGGTGAGGATGTGGATTTCGACACACCGTGTATGGTGCTCTACACTTCGGGCACCACCGGTGCACCCAAGGGTGCGATCATTACGCATGGCATGCTGTTCTGGAACTCCGTCAACACGAGCATGCGCCTCAATCTTGTGCAAAGCGATGTGACGCTGACCTTCGCACCATTTTTCCACACCGGCGGATGGAATGTGCTCACCACGCCCTTTCTGCATCGTGGGGCTTCGCTTATCCTGCTCGATCGCTTCGATCCCGCGGAGGTGTTGCGCCTCTGCGACGAGCGTGGTGTGAGCATTCTGTTCGGTGTCCCCACCATGATGGATATGATGGCGCGGGAGGCACTGTTCGAGCAGGTCTCTCTCGCATCCGTGCGCTATGCGATCGTGGGTGGCGAACCCATGCCGGTGGAATTGATTCGTGTCTGGCAAAACAAGGGCGTGCCGATCCGACAGGGCTATGGTTTGACGGAATTCGGTCCCAACGTGTTTTCGCTGAACGAGGAGGACGCCATCAGGAAAATAGGTTCCATCGGCTTCCCCAATTTCTACATCGATGCCCGTATCGTGGATGATGCCGGTTCGGAGCTGGGCGCCGACGCGGTGGGCGAACTCGTGCTGCGCGGTCCGGTGTGTACGCCGGGCTATTGGCGCAACGAGGAAGCCACACGCATGGCGATTCGCGATGGTTGGTTTCATACCGGCGATCTCGTCCGCCGCGACGACGAGGGGTACTATTATGTGGTGGATAGAAAAAAGGACATGTACATCAGCGGCGCGGAGAATGTGTATCCCGCCGAGGTGGAGCATTTCCTGCGCACCCTACCGGGCGTGAAAGCCGTGGCAGTGATCGGTGTGCCCGACGCCACGTGGGGCGAGGTGGGAAAGGCCTTCATCGTTCGTGACGAGGAAGCGACGATCACAGCGGACGAAGTGTTGCGGGGCTGCGCCGGGAATCTGGCAAAATTTAAAATTCCCAAATATGTGGAATTTCTGGACGCGCTCCCCGTCAGCGATAGCGGAAAAATACTCAAGAAACAACTGCGGGCTTGGCACGATGAACGGACTCACAATTCATGACCTCACGCCGGGACAGTCGGCGTCGTTCACAAAAACTGTCAGCGAGTATGACGTGTACGCGTTCGCAGGCATCACCGGCGATTTCAATCCCGTACACATAAACGCGCCGTACGCCGAGGGCACCATGTTCGAGGGACGCATTGCGCATGGCATTCTCTGCGCCGGCTTTATTTCCACCGTGCTCGGTACGCATGTCCCCGGACCTGGAGCGATCTATATTTCACAGTCGCTGACCTTTAAAAAACCCGTGCGTATCGGCGACACCATCACCGCCGTGGTGGAGGTGGCAGAGATCCTCGTCGAACGCAACCGTGTGCGTTTCAATACACGCTGCGTGAATCAACACAATGACATCGTGGCCGAAGGCGAGTCCCTGCTGATGCCGCGACGCGCCTGACGGGGTTGTCTCCCCGCGTGGCAGCATGTAGATTTGAACATCTGTTTGTCCACACCCATACAAGGAGTTGTATCATGAAGCTTCGCTTGCTCTCCTTCCTGCTTCTTCCGGC
>JAMIQH010000185.1:0-52818 GCA_035914695.1 Bacteroidota bacterium
CACATTGAGCAATCCGGAAGAGGTACTGCGCGATCCCTGGCTCGCCCGTTACCGCGCGGCGTCGAGCAGTGACACCGTGCTTCGTATCGTGGATGGTAACGATGTGCCGTACGTGCGAAACGCGCGTGGCAACACCTGGAAATTCGCCGCAACGAAGGTGCCCGATTTCGCCTTCGGCGTGGCTGCGGGATATCGCTGGGACGCTATTGGCGCCACGGTGGAGGACAGGCGCGTGCTCGTTGATGCGGCGTACGACCCGGCGTCCACCTCTTTCCGCACCGTGGCGGAGGAAAGCAAGGTTGCGGTGGAGATGCTCTCGCGCGACAGACCGGGAATACCCTTTCCGTATCCCGCGATCACCGTATTCAATGGCGATTATGGCATGGAATTTCCCATGATTGTCAACGACGGGGTGTTTGGAAATCGCATTAGCGATGTGTATGTGCATGTACACGAGATTACGCACAGCTATTTTCCCTTCATGGTCGGCGTGAACGAAACGCGTTATGCGTGGATGGATGAGGGCATGGCCTACTTCCTGCCGGTGGATATTCAGAAGCAGCTGACGAATTACGACCACATGATACGCGCCGCACGCAGCTACGAGCGCTTCGCCGGCACGGAAATGGATTATCCCATGATACTTCCTTCGGTTGCATCATCGGGCGACAACTTGCAGATCATCGGCTATCTCAAGCCCGCTCTGGCATTTGGCGTCTTGCGTGACATGCTGGGCGAGGAACGCTTCGATAGCGCATTGCGGACATTCATGCGGAATTGGGAGGGACGACATCCGTTGCCTTGGGATTTTTTCCACACATTCAATACCACCACAGGCGAGCGACTCGACTGGTTCTGGCGTGCCTGGTTTTTTGAACATGGCATGCCCGATCTCGGCATCGCCGCGGTGAGGCAGGAGCAGGAAGGCACCAAGGTAGTCATACGCCGCAACGGCTCCATGCCCATACCGGTGAAACTGTTGATCACCGGCACGGATGGCAGTACGCGGACGCATCACCGTTCCGCCGCCGTCTGGGCGGATGGTTCCCGCGAGATCATTGTGGAGCTTCCCGCAAGCGAAGATATCCGCAGCATACGATTGGGCGGAGAATGGATTCCCGATGCCCAGCCCGCCGATAACACCTGGCCGCGCTCGTGAAATGTCGGCGTGGTGCATCTTTTATTCCACCGCCGCGTAGGAAAGCGATGTGTCGCGCGCCAAGAGAACGATCAGCGACAGCAGCGGACGGCGCGCGACACGATGCACCAAGGAGCGGAAGAGCTTCGTTACTATCACAGCACGGATATTCACCATGCATTTCATTCGTACGACCTTGTTGACTCTCACACTCGCATTCTCCATGACCGGCTGCATTGTCACCGACAACGGTTTGATCTGGTTGGGTGAGGAAGTGCAAGGTTCGGGCACTATCATCAGCGAACAGCGCGCCATCGATGGCGTACAGAACATTCGACTCAGCACGCTGGGACAGGCCACGGTACGCATTGGCGACAAGGATGAGTTGCTTATCGAGACCGACGATAATCTGTTTCCGTACATCGAGACGCGTGTGTCGAACGGCACGCTCACCATTTCCACCAAGAGCGGATATAATATTCGCAGCACCGCGGGCATACGGTATTCGATCACTGTGCGAGCACTTCGCGGTGTGGCAAGCAGCAGCAGCGGAGATATCACCGTGTTGCCCCTTTCCACTGATCGCCTGGAGATTTCCACCAGCAGTTCGGGCGATATTGTCCTCGAGAATGTTGAAGCCGAATTCACCGACATCAGCAGCAGCAGTTCGGGTGACATCCGCATTGGAACGTTTCGCGGCGATGAGATCGATGGACGATTGAGTAGTTCCGGCGATGTGCTTATCGAAGGCGGTGAAGTATTCCGTCAGCGCGTGCGCATCAGCAGTTCAGGATCGTATGATGGACGCGAACTTCGTTCGAGGGACGCTGATTTGCGCACGAGCAGTTCGGGAGATGCGCGCGTGTGGGTGACGGATCGCTTACGTGCGAGTACATCCAGCAGCGGTTCGATTTACTACCGTGGTGATCCGAGGGTTGACGCGCAGAGTAGCAGCTCGGGCAAGGTGAAGCGCGTATCCTAGACCCTCCACGTTTGTTCACGCACGGCGGCCGGGAGTATTTCCGGCCGCTTGCGTATTCGTTCAATTTGAAACTCTCCGCCGCCAGCGTTGTGTGGGGCATTACACTGATGTGGCGGAGGACTTGCTCGACGAGTGCTTCGCTGTCTCAGTGGCGAAAAAACTGCCTTGAGCGATGGAAGCGGAGAGATTACTTTTCGCATTCGTAACGGAATTATTTACTCATTGGTAGGGAGCCAATGATGACACGCGATGGAAAATTCAGCACACGGCGAAGTCCCCTGCATGATTACTCATCTCCAGGAACGTATCATCTTCGCTTGCCCGTGGCGAAAGGTGCGCCCCCGCTCGCCACGATTCACGGAGTGCGCGTACGTCTCAGCACGTATGGTGAGGAATTTCTCTCTGTGCTCGGTGAGTCGTTGCATCGACAGCGGCACATTCAGTTACGAGCGTTGGATATACAGCCCATGGTGGTGGTCATGGTCCTGCTTGTTGTCTCGCGACCGAATCTCTTGCGTCGCGTGTGCCTGCGGATGTCGGAGTGGTTGTACCGACGACGCATGGCATTGATTCCGCTCTTTGTTGGTCATGTGAAGATGAACAGTGCGCGCCGGATAAACGCGCTTCGCGGAGCGGGTTCGCGGTCCTACTGGTGTGAGGGATACAGCGACCGTGTGTTGACGGACGAGGAGGAGATCACGGCCTTGGTACGGGAGGTGGGTGAGGGCCTGTGCAGGGTGTATTTCGGGGGAGGCGAGGAGGAGGTGAGTTTGGATGGGTTGTTATTGGGGTATGCATTTCTGATATCGTATTCCGAAATCACCACGAATGCCGGGGATGCGGATTCATGTATCCGCAGTGGGAGCATCCAGACAGACCAAAAACGCGCCGGTCCCACAATTCGCACACTCGGTGTCGGGAGAACCTTCCTCCCGCAATAACTCCATCCCCTTTCGCACCTATCCACACTGGCGCTCGAGCAGCGCCACGGCATTCCCATGCCCGCAGACCTCAAACCATGGCCTGCCGTCGTTAGCCGATGTACTCGACGCCTTGTGCGGTGGTTCGCTGATCTCCGCTACATGCCCTCGTGCTATGGCTTGTTTTGCGTGGGCACACCCAGCCATCGACGTGCTTCATCAATATCCATGAACATTCGTACCATCAGACCTCGATTCACCGCCACGGTTTCCCAGAACTCGGCATCCTCCCCGCACGCCGGATCACATACAATCGCCGCTCTGCCAAGGGCGGGCGCTCGTTCCGCCATGATGTTGGCATGATCGTATATATCAGCTGTTCCGAGTCGATACTCGAGCCCTCGTTCATCGCAGAGCAAACGATTGCATCCACTACTCACACAGGCCTCGAGTATGGCCTGCCCATAAGCGACAACTTCTTCCAGATTCTCGTCATATCCCGTGCTTCTCACGAAAACGAGATTGTCAAGGGTGTCGATTTCGTAGTTAATGGCCATGCGCTGATTCCCGATGATGATACATAAGGGCGCTCGTGTTCCGTGTATTCGTCTTTACAACTGCTGCGCGAATGGCGCATGATGCCGCCTACAGAGCTGTGTTCGCGGCGTCTCCAACAACCAACGTTCTCCTTCGTCCAAACTCTGAAACAGACGTACCTGCTGACCATTGTTGATGAACACCGTTTCGAGAAAGCGAAACTCCTCCGGAGAATCCCGCACCAGCAACGCTCGCTTGATTCCAGGGGCAAGTCCTTCCCCATCCACCACGCGAGGTAGCATGTACATTTCCATCGTCGAGGCGGAGACAGTCGCGTCGCGTAGATCATTCAACAACTTCCGACAACCGGTCTGTCGAGCCAGCGCGGCGGCCGTGCTCGCCATATTCCGCACACCTTCAAGATCCAGCGCTCCCCACACGCGCCCCCGTAGGATATGCATTTCCGCATCATAGTGAAGACCTACGTTCATCCTCACTCCTCGCCATGGGTGCACACCGCCTGCGCCGCGACAGTTGGTTATTACCGTCGATATCGAATCCTTTGCTACAAAGGTAAATCGTGAACCAGGCCCTGTCAATACCTGTTGAAAACGAAACACTTCGAGGCCGCGCCAATGCCTCGGCATCGATGCGTCGCACACTCCTCCGTGTTCTTCGCGCACTCCGCGTTCTCCGCCTCTGTGCACCGTTTCGCACACGGGCAGATGTGTACCGCCTTCTGGGTTGTTTTTCACCCGCATCGCTTCTATGTTTTCCAATTGTACCACATCCAACGCAGACGCTCCGGCACGGCATGACTTTTCTCAATCCCCTGTATCTCATCGCGCTCGCCGCGGCTTCCATTCCCATCATTCTGCACCTGCTCAACCTGCGCAAGTCCAGAGTGATCGAGTTCAGCACGCTCGCCTTTCTCAAGGAATTGCAGCGAAGCAAAATCCGCAAACTCAAACTGCGGCAATGGCTGTTGCTCGCTCTGCGCACACTCATCATCATTTTTGTGGTTCTGGCCTTCACTCGTCCGGCCTTGCGCAGCTCGTTCGGTTTTCTGCCCGGGACCGCAGCGCGCAGTTCTGTTGTGATCATTCTGGACAATTCGCTCAGTACCTTGGTGTCGGATACCCATGGTCAGGTGATGAAGCAAGCACGCCAGAAGGCACATGATATCGTGAATCTGCTCGAAGCGGGAGACGAAGCGGTGTTGCTGCGCACAAGCGACGCGAATACGGGTTCCGCCTCTTTCACCGAGGCGCTCAATGCCCTGCATCAGGATATTGACGAAACCGAAGCGCTGCCCATACGCGGCGATTATCGCGACGCGCTTGCGGCAGCCGCGGCCTTGCTTGGTGAAAGCGACAATTTCAACAAGGAAGTGTACATCATCACCGACAGGCAACGCAGTCAACTCGCGCTGGATGCCGGGAAGGGCAAGCAGGAGCTGTTCGACAACGCTGTGCGCGTATTCGTGCTGCCACTGGGCGACGAGGCACCGGGAAATGCCGCCATTACAGAAACCGAGGTGCGCAGCTCCGTGCTCGAGGCGGGGAAACCGGTCTCCATTCGCACCGTGGTGAGCAATCAATCCGAAAGCCCCCTGTCCGACGCCATGGTGTCGGTGTTCCTCAATGGCGAACGCGTGACACAACACACCGTGGATGTGCCGGCGGGCGGACGCAGCGAAATCGAGCTGAATGTGGTTCCTAAACAGCGTGGCCTGGTGCACGGCATGGTGGAATTGGAAGATGACGCTCTGCCCGAAGACAACCGCCGCCATTTCGCCTTCACCATTCCCGAAAATATCCGCGTGCTGCTCGGACCCTCCACCGGCCGCGATGCGAAAATTCTGTCGCTCGCGCTCGATCCCGCAGAGGCGTCGGATTCTCTGGCACGCAATTTCATCATCGAAAGTGTTGACCGCAATCGCATCGCAGCTGCCAATCTCACCCGCTACGATGTGGTGGTGCTTACCGGTGCACACGATCTGCCACCGGCTTTCGTACAGCGACTCGCCTCCTGGGTTCGTAATGGCGGCAGTGCGTTGCTCTTTCCCGACGCGGACGGCAATGTCGAGGCCTTCGGCAACACTCTGCTCCCCGCATTGGGATTGCCCCGACCGGCGGGCGTGCAGGGCGAACTTGCGGCGTCGAACAGCTTCACCAGCTTCGGACGCATTGACTTCGACCACCCGTTGTTCCTAGGCATGTTCGAGCGCCGCGAGGATGCCGCCACTCCGGAAGTGGAATCGCCGCGTGTGCTCTATTCGGTGCGACTGCGAGGTGACGAACGTACACGTGAAGTGATCGGTACGCGCTCGGGCGACGCCTTCCTGCTCGATGCCGCCGTGGGATCTGGCAAGGTGATGGCGTTCGCCGTTGCGGCGGACTTGCAGTGGTCGGATTTCCCCTTCAAAGGACTCTTCCTGCCGCTGATCAATCGCTCGATGTACTACCTCTCTTCGCACGACGATCTCACGGTGAGCATGCTCGCCGGCGAAACGCGCGAGTGGACGCTCAGCAGTGGCGCAACCGAAACACTGTACGAACTCCGTGCCCCCGATGGAAGCGTGCAACGTATTGCTCCGAAATCCCTGCCCTCCGGTCTGGTCTTCCCGATCGAGGCACCGCGACTTACCGGTGTGTACACACTCAACGCGGGCGATCGTGTTCTTACAGGCATCGTTGTCAACAGCGATGCGCGCGAAGCCGATCTCGAACATGGCTCGGCCGACGAACTCGCCGCGTACCTTGCGCATTTCGGGATTGCGGACGCCACCGTGCTCGCGCGCGACGTCAGCGTGCAACAAGCCATCACCGAGGTGCGCTTCGGTGTGGAATTATGGAAATACATGCTCATGCTCGCCATTGTATGCGCGCTCATCGAAATGATTGTGGCGCGCGACAGCAAGCGCGCACTGCTTCCACAGGAATCCGCATGACAGAACACCACCTCCCCTACGCCGACGAACGCATCGATGACCTCGAGGATGAATTCGACGACATCGATCCGCACGATCCCAAAGAGGATGCGGACGATGATCCGTACGATGAAACCGAGCCGGATGAGGATAACGACGACAATTGGGAGGAAGCGCTCGATGAGGTCGAGGCGGAAGACGAACCCCGCGAGCGTCTCCACGCCACTGCGCGCGAGCAGGAGCGTGTCATCCTTGTGGGCGTCCCGCGACCGCCGTCGTTGCAGCGTTTCGAAACCGACGAGCATCTCGAGGAGCTGGAATTGCTCACCGAAACCGCCGGCGCGCTTGTATTGGAAAAAGTGTTCCAAAACCGTAGCAGCATCAGCGCCAGCACGTTTATCGGCAAAGGTAAAGCCGAGTATATCGCCCAGCGCTGCGAGGATCTCAATGTGCAGACGGTGATTTTCGACGACGATCTTTCCCCGGTGCAGCAGCGCAATCTCGAACGCATGCTCAATCGCAAGGTTATCGACCGCACCACGCTTATTCTCGACATTTTCGCGCTGCATGCGCGCAGCAACACCGCGCGTACGCAGGTGGAACTGGCACAGCTCGAATATATGCTGCCGCGACTCACCCGCATGTGGACGCACCTTTCTAAGCAATACGGCGGCATTGGCACCAAGGGACCCGGCGAAACGCAGATCGAAACCGACCGCCGCATGCTGCGCACGCGTATCGCGCATCTCAAGGAAAAACTCCGCCGCATCGACAGACAGCGCGCCACACAACGAAAATCGCGCAACGACATCCCGCGCGTCTCGCTGGTGGGATACACCAACGTTGGCAAATCCACGCTGCTCAACACGCTCACCGGTGCGGATGTGTTGGTGGAAGACAAGCTTTTCGCCACGCTCGATTCCACCGTGCGCTCGGTGGATGTGGAGGGTCGCACGCTGCTGCTTTCCGACACGGTGGGATTCATTCGCAAACTTCCCACGCGTCTCGTGGCTTCCTTTAAAAGCACACTCGATGAAGTAACCGAGGCGGATATCATTCTCCACGTTGTGGATATCGCGCATCCGCAATTCCGCGAGCAGATCGAAGTCGTTCGCGAAACACTCAAGGATCTGGGCGCCGACGACAAACCCACGGTGATGGTGTTCAATAAAATCGACCGCCTCGAAGCACCCGGCACCATGGCCGGTTTGAAAGGGCAGTTTCCGCTCAGCGTCTTCCTTTCCGCGGCACGCGGCATCAATTTGGGCGAACTCCGTTCCGTATTGCTCGAACTAATCGAGGAACGACATCGCGAGCAGAGCTTCGAACTTCGTCCACCCGATTTCAAGATCAGTGCGGAGTTCCACCGCAGCGCACGCATTCTGGAGGAAATCTTCGAAGAAGATCGCATCGTCATACGCTGCGTGATTCCACCGGATGCGGAACAACGGTTGCTGCACCGCTATCCCGGCGTAGTTTCACGCATGTAGCTCCACCGATTTCCCATCGCAACGGGCACGGAGCCGCATGGCCGCGTCGCGGAATAAACGCGCATTCGTCTTTTTCACCGATACCACCACCGGCTGCATTGCAACCCGCGTTGATCCGGCACGTATGTACCGCATGATTTCGTGGCGACGACAGTGTTGTATTCGTGCGGTGCCGCTCTTCATTATCAGCGTGGGAAGTTCGATATTGCACCGCGGATCCATTGCGTCCTGATATTCCGATCATTCCGTCCGGAGAGAGAGTTCATGCCTCTGCGCTATCGATTGCTGTTGTGTTTTCTGCTCATCCTTTCCCCTGCGGCGCTGCATGCGCAGGGTGTGATATCCGGCATTGTGCAGGAAACGGGGAAGGGCGAAGTCATCATCGGTGCCAATGTGATTGTGGTGGGGCTGGGTCATGGAGCCGCCACGAATCGCTACGGGTTTTTCGCCATCAGTGGCATTCCCGCTGGCACGCATGAGCTGCGCGTTTCCGCCGTGGGCTATGCCACAAAAAGCATACGCGTGACTGTGAGCGACAATGCTCCCGTGCCGCGGCAATTGATCGAGCTGGACGAGGCGGTGATCGAATTGGGCGAGGTGAGCATCGAAGCCGAGCGCCGCAACCTTGAGGCCACGCGCGTCAGCACGGTTGATGTGCCCGTCGAGCAAATCCTGCGCATTCCGTCGCTGGGCGGCGAGGTGGACATTTTCCGCGCGCTGCAATTGCTGCCCGGTGTCAAGGCGGCATCCGAGTTGTCGAGCGGACTGTACATTCGTGGCGGTAGTCCCGATCAGAATCTGATCTTGCTCGATCGCATGGTGCTGTACAATCCGATGCATCTCGGTGGCTTTCTCAGCACCTTCAATGCGGACGCCATCAACAATGTGACCTTGATAAAAGGAGCCATGCCCGCTGAATACGGCGGTCGCCTTTCATCGGTGGTGGATATCACCATGCGCGAAGGCAGCCGCGATCGCGTGCACGTGCAGGGAGGCGTAAGTATGATCGACTCGCGCCTGACTGTCGACGGGCCGATCAACGATGATATCACCTTCATGATTTCCGGTCGTCGCGTCTATATCGACTGGCTGGTGGAAGCGTTCTCCGACGAGGCGCTGAATTATTACTTCTACGATTTTGTGGCAAAAACCAACATCCGTCTGGGCGACCGCGACCGTCTCTTTTTCTCGGGATTTTTCGGACGTGACGTCATGGGCGGTGGTGATGCGGATGAAACCGATGATGTGGTGTCGTGGGGCAACAGTTCGGGTAATTTACGCTGGACACATATTTTCGGCGACAAGTTGTTCTCGAATGTGTCCTTCGTCGTGAGCGATTACTTTTTCGGCGCGGAAGTGGAGGAATGGGACAAGCGTCGTTTCAAATCCGAGTCCGGTATTTTCGATTACAGTTTGCGGGCCGAAGCAGAGTACTATCACTCGCGCGACCATTTATTCAAGGCCGGCGTGGAAGCCACTCTGCACACCTTCAAGGCCGAGGCCTCGCATGTGTCGAGCGAATTTTTCGATTTCAACGAATATTTGCCGACACATCGCGGCACGGATATATCGCTGTTCGCGCAAGACGAATGGAAATACAACGAGCGTCTGACCTTGCAGCTCGGTGGCCGCGCATTTTATTTTGACCGCGGGAAATACTTCCGCCTCGAACCGCGCCTGGCCGCGTTTTACAAGCTCGATGAATACACCACGCTGAAGGGTGCCTTCATCGGAGCGAACCAATTCCTGCATCTCGTGGCGCGCACCGATTTGTCTCTGCCCACGGACATGTGGTTTCCCTCCACCTCCGCGCTACCGCCCGCATGGGGCTTGCAGTATGTGCTCGGAGCCAGCCGCGATTTTGCCGAGGGCGCCTACAGCGCCTCCATCGAGGGGTATTATCGTAACATGCAAAATGTCCTCGAATTCAAGGACAATGCCATGTTCTCGATTTTCGCTCCTGTGGAGGGTGAACTCACACGCGGCGATGGCGAAGCGTATGGCGTGGAGGTGTTCGTGCAGAAGCGCAAGGGAAGCTTCACCGGTTGGTTGGGCTACACTCTGTCCTGGGCGAACAGAACGTTTCCCGAACTCAACGAGGGCCGCAGCTTTCCGCCGCGCTACGATCGCCGTCACGACGCATCCATCGTGTTGAACTACACGCTCGGCGAGAGTTGGGATTTCACCGCCACCTGGGTGTACGGCACAGGTCAGGCCTTCACCTTCCCCGTGGCCCAGTATTCGCTGGGAGATTGGGGCAATCCCATGTTCTATTACAGCGAGAAAAATGGCTATCGCCTGCCCGCGTATCATCGTCTGGATCTGAATTTCAGCCACAAGTTTTCCTGGTTCGGCTGGGCATGGCGCGCGAGTATCAACGTCTATAACGCGTACAATCGCATGAATCCCTTCTCGCGCTATCTCGAGTACGATTACGCGCCGAATGGCGAAAGTACCTGGAAACTCAAGCAAGTCACGCTGTTTCCCATTCTCCCCACCTTCGGCATCAGCTTTGCGTTTTGATGTTCGTCATATCGCTCTCACACTGCTGCTCGCGGGCGCATCCGCGTGCGAACAGACCATCACGGACTTCGATGTGCCCTCACACAAGGAGCAACTCGTATCTGTGGCATCCGTTCGCTTCGAAGGCGATTCGATGTACACCAGTTGCTCGGTTTCGCGAACTCTTCCCTTGTCCACTCCCTATCGCGCCGAGTTGGCATCGATACGCAACGCGACAGTGACCCTGCACTACGGTACGACGGTAGATACCATACCCTTCACCGGTGACGGGCTCGCACTGGGAGCGGAGGAGTACTACGCTTATCAACTCGCGCAGCCGCGCAGTGACGCTTCGTCGTTGCGATTGGAAGTACGTCACGAGGGACGAAACGTCATGGGGCAGCTCGATGTACCCCGGGCGCCATTGTCTTTCGATAGTGTTGCTCTGGAAGTGGAGAACAAGTCCACTTGGCCCCGCTTTTACTTCCGTTATGCTATGCCGGTTGGTGTACAGCAACGCCGGTATTTTTGCACACTGCAATTCCAGTCGGCGTGGTCGTCGGAGTGGATTTCTCATGTCACGCGGGAAATCATCATACCGGCCGGGGCGGGCGGTGAAGTGTTCACCGGACGCTTTGAAATTCCGCAGTGGTTCGATCCCGACTATCCATGGCGTTATTACTTGGTTGCGGTGACGGATTCTTACGACGAAATCTATTCCGCCATCGTTCAGAGATACCGTAACGGCGGGCCTTTCGACCCCACACCGAAGAATCCCCGCTTCAATATGATCGGCGACGGCTTTGGCTTTTTCACAGTCTCCATTATTGGTGAATCTCACAAATTTTTGTAAACGACCACCATGCGATACATCGTCCTACTTCTCCCGTTATTCCTTCTCGCTTGCGAGCAAGACGTCTCCGATCCCGATTGGCCGGAGCATGAAGAGAAACTCGTGGTGACCGGTTTCGTGCGTCTGCAAAACGACTCCATGTTCACCTACTGCCGTGTTTCGCGCACGATGCCGCTCGGTACTGCGTATCGCGACGAGGATGCCATCATCAACAATGCCGAGATCCTGCTGCGACATGACAATGGCGCGTTGCCGGTGCCGTATCATCCGACCGCATCGAACAATCCCTGGGTGCCCTCTTTCACGTACGCCGCGGTCAACACTCGTCCCACGAGCGATGCGTTTCAACTAAGTGTGCGTTCCGGACAGCATCAGGCCTTCGCGAGTCAATCCATACCCGCCGCGGCATTGAGATTCGAGAGTGTTGCTCTCGAGACGCATCCGTCGGACACCTGGATGCAAGAGTTGCGTTATACCATACGCCTTCCGAAGCAACCCGTGGATTATGTTTGTGTCTTCGAAATCCGCCCGCTGGGCAGCGTTGACTGGATTGAGTATATGACTATCGACCTGAGCATTCCCCTCGATGCGTATGGCCGAACATATACCGGCTCGCAGCGGGTGTACTTCGATCCCATGGCCATACTCTGGCCCAAGCGTTACCGACTTATCGCCGCCTCGCCCGAATACCGCGAGTACAACAGCGCCATCGCCAACGGCCGCTGGGGCTCGGGTGGCGATCCGTTCGAGCCCGACAGTAAAAATCCCCGCTTCAATGTCACCGGCGATGGTATAGGATTCTTCTGGGTGGAACTTGTGGGCGATCCCGTGGCGATTCCATAGCTGCCGCTGGTGATGCCGCTGCACGGTAGTATCGACAGCGTGCGGCGATCAGGCGCTGCGGCCATCGCGCGTGGAACGACAACGGCAAGGGATTCGGCGGAAATTGGATATGTTGCAGAACGACACCATCCCGGCCGGGATGGATTTTAGCGGACCAGCATGGATTTCCGTAGTTGAGCACATCGCACGAGCGCCCCGAACCCGCGGCATCCACGCTCTATGTGGTATCCACACCCATCGGCAATATGGACGACATCACGTTGCGCGCGCTACGCGTTTTGCGCGAGGTTGATCTGATCGCCGCCGAAGACACGCGTAGCACCGGCAATTTGCTCCGACATCACGGAATCGCCACACCTTGCCTGAGCTATTTCAGCCATAATGAACGCCGTCGCATCCCGCAACTGCTGGAACATTTACGCGAGGGTAAGTCGCTCGCCGTGGTTTCCGACGCCGGCACGCCAGGTTTGTCCGATCCCGCCGCCCTGCTGATCGCCGCGGTGATCGCGGAGGGCTTCGAAGTCATTCCCATTCCGGGCGCCTCCGCCGCGTTGGCGGCCTTGGTGGCGAGCGGACTGCGCATGGATCGATTTTATTTCGAGGGCTTTCTGCCCATTAAAAAAAGGCGACAAACGCGTCTCCGCGCACTGGCAGGCGAGCAGCGCAGCATCATTCTCTACGAGAGCGTACACCGCCTGCTTAAAACCCTGCGCGAATTGCGCGAACATCTGGGCGAGCGCCGCATTTCCGTATCGCGGGAAATCACGAAAAAATTCGAGCACACGTTGCGTGGCAGCATTTCGGAGGTACTGGCCCATTTCGAGGAGCACGCGCCACGCGGCGAATTCGTCATCGTGGTGGAGGGCCTGGACAAAGACGCCGATGCGGAGGACAACGACACGCCGGATGGCCGCCCGCAAGCGGACTGGATGCGCAGCGGTGACCGCAACGACGCCGATCATTAGCGCTCCACGGCTTAGGCGTCCTGCCGGCACGGCAACACGACATCCTGCGCAGGCAAGCGAACGCTGATGGAACACTGCATGCGACGACATGCGCGTGTAACCGCAGCAGCGGCGGGCGCGATTGCTCGCAGCTTGTCTTTGTCGAGGCATTATCCCACCTTGCCACACGGAAGAGCCGTTACCGTTTGTTGACATTCACTCACGATTGACTTCGAGGAATATCCATGGCGTTCCCACCGCCGTTTTATCGTTGGCGTCCGCATCCCTGGCACGGCCTGGATGTGGGCTTGCAGCCACCCACGCTTGTTCACGCCTATATCGAGATCACTCCCTTCGACATGGTGAAATACGAGCTGGATAAAGTCACCGGATATTTGCACGTGGACCGCCCGCAGCGCTCGTCCGCTCTGCCACCCACGCTGTATGGCTTCATACCGCGCACGTATTGCGGTCCGCGCGTGGGCGCTCTGATGCCCGGCGCAAAAAAAGGAGACGGCGATCCTCTGGATATCTGCGTGCTCAGCGAACGCCCCATCAACCGCTCCGATGTAGTACTGCAAGTTCGCGTGGTTGGCGGATTGCCCATGCTGGACAATGGTGAAGCGGATGATAAAATCATCGCCGTGCTCAACAAGGATTATTTCTGGGCCGATGTGCACGACATCACCGAGCTGCCGCAAGTCATGGTCGAACGCCTGCGCCATTATTTCAGCACGTACAAGCTCGTGCCGGGTGAACAGCACAATGTGCAGATTGAAGGGTGCTACGGCCGCGAGCACGCGGAGTCGGTGATACGCGCCGCCATGGAAGACTATCAGGAAGAATACGGCGGTTGAGTCTGTGCACGATGGCGCTCAGCGCGTAGCGGCGGGTAACAAAGGAACAGGGGTGAAATGGATCGGCGCTGCGTCGAATCCGTTGATCGATCACTTCGATGTGAGTAGCGCATGGCGCTTCGTCTCGTCCCGGTGTGATGAATACCCACTGAATCGAGGCGAAGCGTCGTTTGCATTCACGGCGGTGCAACTCACAGGCCAAGCAACTCCGTGGGACGAGCGACAGCGACAACCCCGGCGACAACAACATTTTTACAATGTGTTCTGCGATCATGAACATTCTCTTCGTTCAGAGCAACACCAATCGCGCGCTCATGCCGTTGCCCATCGGGCCGGCCATGGTGGCGCATCGCTTGTTAAACGATGGTCATCATGTGCGCTTTCTGGATCTGATGGGAGAAGCGGCACCAGAAGAACGCCTCCTCGAAGCGGCCCGCGAGCACCAGCCCGATCTTGTGTGCTGTACCATTCGCAATCGCGACAATCAGTGGATGCGGCGATATCATGATCCGCTCCCCGAAATCCGCGATCTGTTGCGCGCGTTGAGAAGCGTGAGCACGGCGCCGCTGCTGCTCGGCGGTACGGCGTTTACCACTTTTCCCGCACGCATGCTCGACTTCCTCGAGGCGGATTTCGGTATCGCCGGTGACAATCTCGACAATATTTCCCGCTTCGTGCGCTCGCTCGCCAACGGTTCCCCCGACCGCCAGACCCCCGGTCTCGTGCATCGCGAGAATGGCGTCATCCACCGCAATCCCTTCGCCATTGCCGGTTATCCGCACGTGGATTTCGGCTTCCATCGCTACATCGAGCGCGAGCGCTACAAACGCTGTTACTGGGATGAGGTTGTGATCACACGCTGCGGCTGCCCCGAGCGCTGCGCGTATTGCGATACACATGTGACCTTCGGACGCGACTTCATTCTCCGCGATGTGGAAGACGTCGTGGATGAAATGCAGTACCTGAAGCAGGAGCGCGGAGCACGGTCGGTGTTTCTTGTGGATGCGGGCTTCAACCGCCCGCTGGATCATGCAAAGCGCATTCTCGAAACGATGATACAACGAAAGCTGTCTCTGCAGCTCTACGGCATCGTGGATCCCGGTCCTACGGATGCGGAATTTTACCGACTGTTCCGTCGCGCCGGTGGAGTGGGCTTCACCATGTTCGCCGAAAGTCTCGCCGATCCCGTCCTTGCCGCGCTGGGAAAGTCCTTTACCGCTTCGGATGTGTTCCGCGATGCCGCCCTGATGCGTAAAGCCGGCGTGGGCTTCATGTTCATGCCGACCTTCGGCAGCCCGGGCGAGACGCGCGACACCGTGCGCGAAACGCTGCGCCTGGCTCCCTCGCTGCGTGCGCTGTTTGTGGAATGCGGCATCGGATGGCGTATACAGCCCGACACTCCGCTACGCCTGCGGGCCATCGAGGAGGGGCTCGTCGATGAGGCGGACGACCTCTGGGATGCGAAGTTCTACATTTCGCCCGAGACCCCAGTGGAGTGGCTCGAGCAGCAACTGCGCAGGTTCCGTTGGACACATCCTTTCCTCTGGGCTCCTATTGTTCCTTTCCTGTTGAAGCGCGGCCTGCAACGACAGCGGGTCAACGCGATGTGACTTTCGCGAATCGCCGGTATTTCGCATCATGTGGTGTTGTATAGCGCAACACCCACCACCATCATTCATCAGGGGAGAACAGCATGAACGATCATGGCCGCGACGACAGCAACAACGAAAGGGACTTCATCACCTTCATCCACAACTATTGTGATCACTGGTGCGAGCGCTGCGCATTCACCGATCGCTGCATGAGTTACGCCTTCGAGCGCGAACTGCCGGACGATGCGGCGCGGCGCGACGAACATTCCGTTATTCTCACGCAGGAAATCCGACTCGCGGTGGATGCGATACTCAACAGCACGAACATCGACGACGTGTCCGATTACGACAAGGAGGTTGAGCTACCTGACGGCACGTGCTCCGACGACGATTCGTCCTTACTCGATGCCGAATTGGAGCAAATATTGGGGCTTCACGGCCATGATTGGGTAATTGACGATGAGGAGTTCGAGGCTATCGAAGAAGCGCTGGCTGACCAGCGCGACCTCAACGCCCGCGCGCGCCGGCATCCGCTCGTGGCGATGGCCGAGTGCTACATGAACGATTGCCGCGATTGGTTCGTGGCTCGTGCGCTCGACCCGCTCCCTACTCAGCAGCACTTCGAAGCGCGCTGCTCGCAGGGATTCCTTCCCGGCAACGCGCGCGAGCACTACGCGCGTCTGTTGGGTTGTATCGAAATTGTCACTCGTTACTACGGACTGTTGCATGTCAAACTAGAGCGAGCCATGACGGGGGCACTGTCCGAACAACTGGTGGTGAACGAGGACATGTACGGCTCGCTCAAACTTTCCCTGCAGCTTCTGGATCGCTCCATTGCCGCGTGGACTGAGCTTCACGCATTGATACCGGAACATGAGACCTTCATCGTGTCGGCCTTGCGTCAACTCAACGGTATGCGCTCGCTGCTCGAACACCACTGGCCCGAGGCCCGCGCGTACAAGCGCCCGGGACTCGACGACGACGATTCTCCCAACAGCACCTGGAATTGACATGAACACCGCATCCTCATTTTTTCAACGCACTGGCCACCTGGCTCGAAGAGAGGTAAGTTTCGTAAAACCTTCTATCTTTACGATACAAGCGAATGATTTCCCTACGCGAAGACGCCTATTCCAGGAGGAATGACCATGGGTATTCTCGACTCCATCACGGGTGCCGTCTCGGGCGGTGCGAACAACAGCGGTATCATGGATGCCATCGGCGGCCTGCTTGGCGATCAGGCGAGCGGCGGACTTTCGGGCCTGGTGGAACAATTCACCAAAGGTGGCTTGGGCGACGTCGTTGGCTCCTGGGTGGGAACAGGTGAAAACAAACCCGTTTCGCCCGGACAAATTCAATCCGTGCTGGGCAACGGACACATACAGGGCATCGCTGCCAAGCTCGGCTTGTCCACGGAGGACGTTTCCGCCGGCATCGCCTCCTTACTTCCTCACGTCATCGACAAACTTACACCCGATGGCAACGTGCCGGAGCAGTCCGCCGTGCAGGGAGGACTCGGCCAAATCATGAATCTCTTCGGTGGCAAATAGCCACAATCAAAACTTCCATCCTGCTTCCGAACCATCGTTGAGGACATTATGGCAAACTACCCGATCGAAGACATTGAAGGCATCGGCCCGGTATTCGGAGAAAAACTCCGCGCGGCTGGAGTGAAGGACACTGACGCGTTACTGACGAATACGTGTAAACCGGCACAGCGTAAAACACTCGCCGATTCGACAGGCATACCCGAGGCGAAAATTCTGAAATTCGCCAACATGGCGGATCTTTACCGCATTTCCGGTATCGGCTCGGAATATTCGGAGTTGCTGGAAGCCAGCGGCGTCGACACGGTGCCGGAATTAGCACAACGTAATCCCGCGAATCTTGCGAAAGCCATGTCAGAATTGAACGAGCAGAAGAATCTCACCCGACGCATTCCCAGCGAAGCCGAAGTGAGCAAGTGGGTCGAGCAAGCCAAAACCTTGCCGCGCATGCTGGAGTATTGATTCGCTTCGAGAAAACAGCGGCACCCTCGGTTGCCACTGCGGCATCCGAGGGTCCGCCCGATATCCGCATCTCCTCCATCCAAAGTACTCGCATGCCTCTTCTTCTCGCCAGCGATGATTGCACCATTCGCGAGTGGCGGCGCGACGACAAGCCGTCGCTGTTGCATCACGCGAACAATCACGCCGTGTGGCGCAACCTCACGCATCTCTTTCCCCATCCCTACACCGAAGCCGACGCCGAGCGCTGGTTCGACTTTCTCGAGCGGCAGGACGAGCTCACACACTGGGCAATCGAAGTCGATGATCAGGCCGTCGGAGGAATCGGCATGATTCGCGGCGAGGGCATCTATCATCGGAGTGCGGAAATCGGCTATTGGCTCGGCGAGGATTGGTGGGGACGAGGCATCGCCACCGCGGCGGTGGGCGCACTTGTTCCCGAGCTGTTGCGCCGCTACGCGCTGATCCGCCTCGAGGCGAATGTCTTCGCATGGAATACGGCCTCGATGCGGGTGCTGGAAAAATGTGGTTTCGTTCGTGAAGCAGTTCTGCGATCCGCCGCGGTGAAGGGTGGGAGGATCACCGATCTTCATGTGTACGCGTTCATCGCGACGCTGCCCGCCTCATCTCCAGTGAAATAATGATGGGAGAAAAAATTATTCGCACTATTGTGCGGCCTCAGGAAAGATGGTAAGTTACTGGCGTCCTGATATTCAGACAGCAATGTCCACTGTCAACGCCATCCCCACACATGGAATGCGACTGGACTTTCGCCTGATTGCTTTCGCTTTTCACATGCAATTCCGAAAGACCATACTCATTGAGGATGTGATGGCTTGTATCCGTTACCCCTTCGTCCATTTCATGTCGACGATGCTTGTCGCCGCTGTGGCCGCTCTCGTATCGACACCCTGCCGCGCACAATCCGTGCCGTTCACTTCGTCCACCCTTCCGGTGGTGATTATCGACACCGACGGACAGCCCATTCCCGATGAACCGAGGATTCCCGCGCGCATGGGCATCAATCACCATCCCGGACAACGCAATTACCGCGACTCCATTCCCAACCATTTCACAGGTACGGTAGCGATCGAGCTGCGCGGCAACTCCTCGCTCGATTATCCACAAAAACAGTATCTGTTCGAAACACGCGATTCCTTGGATGAAGAATGGAATGTGCCACTGCTTGGCTTCCCCGAGGAACACGAGTGGATACTGTACGCGCCCTATGTGGACAAATCCCTATTACGGAATGTGCTCACCTACCGCATCGCCAATGAAATGGGGCGTTACGCGAGCCGTACGCATTTTTGCGAAGTGCTGCTCAACGACGAGTACGAAGGGCTGTATGTGCTCATGGAAAAAATCAAACGCGACAAGCACCGTGTGGACATAGCAAAACTGGAACCCACCGAGGTCAGCGGCGATGATGTCACAGGCGGATACATCATTGCGATCGACAACGGAGGAAACGCGAGCGATATCGGATTCCCCGGCGCCTTCGATGATGCCGGATATTTCGTCTACTGGCATGTGTACCCCACCTCAAGAAATGTCGTCTTGGAACAGCGTTGGTATATTCAGGACTACATCAAGGATTTCGAGCAAACCATGCGCGAGCCCTGGTTCGCCGACCGCTTTCACGGCTATCACATTTTCCTCGATGTGGATTCCTTCGTGGATTACATCCTGATCAACGAGCTTGCAAACAACGTCGACGGTTATGTTTCCAGTGTGTTTTTGCACAAGGACAAGGCGAGCAAAAACGGTAAACTGGTGGCGGGGCCGGTGTGGGATTTCAACATCGCCTTTGGCAACGCCAACTATGCCGACGGCGATCTGACCACGGGCTGGCGCATTCAGCACGGCCGCGTCCCGTTCTGGTGGCCGCGTCTGCTGCAAGACACGATGTTCGTGCAGCGCATCAGCAAGCGATGGACGGCGCTTCGCAGCGGCGCCCTGCGTCTGGAGCGCATTGTCGAGCACATCGACTCGCTCGCGCTCTTGCTCGACGAAGCGCAGCAGCGGCACTTCACGCGCTGGCAGCTGCTGGGCTGCGAGATTTGGCCCAATGCCTTCGTGGGCGAGACCTGGCAAGAGGAACTTGATTATCTCAAACTCTGGATCGCGCAACGCCTGGCCTGGATGGATGAGAATCTCCCGAGCATTCAAGTCCCACTCGAACCTCTCGCCGTGGAGGCCGTGTCGTCAACCTCGACGCGTCCGACGTTGCAGGCGTTTCCAACTACGTCCACCGGCAATTTGATCGTCACCATGACGCTCCCGCAATCCATGACCGTGCAACTTGCCGTCTTCGATGCGCTGGGACGCACAGTGTATCGCGGCGGGCGGATGGCGCTGCCGATGGGCCAACACCACGTCGCACTCGAACTCGGCGCGGTGCCGAGCGGATGTTACCATCTCGCACTTCACGGCAACGACGGAACGCTTTCAACGCAACGAATCATCGTGAAGCAATAGACGCAGCACAAACCCAAGACGACGCATGAAGGAAACCGATCCATACGTTGCCGCATTGATCACGCTGCATCACGGACTCGACCGCCAGGGTCCGGGCGACGAACAATGCAGCCGAGAAATTCTTGCACAATTACCTGCGCTGTCCGAGACTCCGCTCATACTCGACGCGGGCTGCGGAACGGGCGCCGCAGCACTCTTGCTCGCCGAGCATTACTCGCGGTCGCGGGTGATCGCCGTTGACCTTTCGAACGACTTCCTCGACACGCTACGGCAGGAAGCAGAGCGTCGGGCGCTGGGCGAGAGAATTCGCTGCGTGCACGGAGACATGCTGCAACCCGCAGTGCCCGCGGAGTCACTGGACCTGATCTGGTCCGAAGGCGCGGTGTACGTGGTGGGTTTTGAACACGCATTACGCAACTGGAAAGCACTGCTCAAGCCCCAGGGTCTTGTGATTGTTTCGGAAATGAGCTGGTTTTCAGAAAATATTCCTACCGAAGCATCCGATTTCTGGCGACGCGCCTATCCGGGTATGGAGCCGGAGGAGGGCAATCGCCGCCGCGCCGAAGCGGCGGGCTATCGCATGCTGTTTACCCGCCGCTTGCCCACACAGGCCTGGTGGGACGGTTACTACTCGCCACTGCTTGGCAAGCTCGACACCGTTGCCGACACAACAGATGCCGTGCTCCGCTCGGTGCTGGAGGAAACCCGCGAAGAAATCGCGCTGTTTCGGCGATATGCGCGGTTCTACGGCTACACGTTTTACATCATGCAATCCACCACATAGCCCACTGGCGACAGGCGCTTGCTCCGTACCCATCCACGAGCCAGCGTCGAGCATTGCGGAACATCGCGCCGGTGGCGCTTTCTTCCGGGTGATAGCGCTTCAGGCGCCACATCGATATATTGCGGCATGCTACACATCTCACATCATTTTCGAGGAGGTCCCATGCATCAGCGCATCCGCGTGCTTTTCAAACCGCTGACCCTGCTGGCGGTGAGCAGCGCGCTCGTGCTGCTTACGACAGCGGCCTGGGGTCAGGCAGGCACGTCGCTCGTCGTCAATCATTTCGTGTCGGATCCCGAAGCCATCGAAGGTCATCTCGTCATCAGCGATGTCGAGGGTCGTGGCGGGCAGGTCAGCATCGCCTTTCATGATGACAAGGGCGCTCTCGTGGCCAATGCCACGGAGAACATTCCCGCCAATGGCAAACTGAATCTCAATCCCGAGAATTACGTGCGCGGTCGAAAACTGACCGGCACCATCCGCATCAATTCACAACGCACCGTGGCCGGTCAGTACTGGCAGTTCTACAAGACCGCCGCATTCGGCTGGAAAAACATTGCCGTCCCCGCAGCCGTGGCACCCGGCTCGACCAAGCTGATCTGTCAGCATTTCGTTGCCGATCCGTCCATCGAAAGCTACCTCGTGATCGCCGATGCCGAAGGCACCGGGCCCACGGTGTACGTGGAATTCTACAGCGATCAGGGCGAGCTGGCCGGTCAAACCAAGGTCACCATTCCGAAGAATGGAAAATTCTCGCTGCAGCCCTACGACCTCGTGGGCCGCAAGCAGATGACGGGCGTGGCCTTCATTCAAACCGAAGGCGGCAAGATCACCGGCGAATACTGGCAGGTGTCCGATCGCGAGAAGTATCAGGTTGCCCATCCCATGCAGGGAGGCGCTCCCGTGGCCGCGGTGATCGTGGACGATCCCATCACGCGCGTGAAGGTCGAATTCGATTTTGACAGTGACAAAATTCAAAAACGTTCGCACGCCGATTTGCTGGAAGTGGCCAAAGCGATGAACGACCCGAAAAACAAGGGCGTGCGCTATGAAGTCGGCGGCCATACCGACAACGTGGGCAAGGACGACTACAACCTGAAGCTGTCGGACCGTCGCGCTAAATCCGTGAAGGATTTTCTGGTGAAAACCGGCAAGGTCGACGCCAAGCGCCTCGACGCCAAGGGTTACGGTCCGAAGGAGCCCATCGTGCCGAACGACACGCCAGCCAACCGTGCGGTGAACCGCCGCGTGGAATTCAAGAAAATCTGATCAGGCAGCACCACTGTACGATAGGAGCAATCATGAAATACACCGCTTTTCTTTCCGTTCTGCTCGCCGTGCTGCTCTGTTCCACGCGTGTGCATGCACAGGGCGCCGAGCGCTACATCATCAACCATTTCGTGTCCGATCCCAAAGTGATCGAATCGCATCTCGTCATCACCGACGTGGAAGGCAAAGGCCCCATTGTCGAAATGAAGTTCTACGACAATAGTGGAAAATTGCTGGGCGAGGGCAAGGAAGTCGTGCAGCCCTTCGGCAAGCTCAATATCAATCCCGGCAAGTATGTGAACAACGCCGTGGTGAACGGCAGCATTCACCTTCAATCGGCTGGCGGCAACATCGTTGCCGAATACTGGCAGTTCTACAAAGACGCCGCCGAGTCCTGGAAAAACACCACCACCGTCGGCCAGGAACAGAACGGGTATTCCAAACTCGTGTGTCCGCATTTCGTGGCCGATCCTGGTGTGGAAGTGTACATCGTTCTGGCCAGCGCCAACGGCAAGGATGCCGTGGTAAACCTTTCCTTCCGCGATGACAGCGGCAAGGAAGTGGGTTCGGCGCGCGAATTGGTGAAAGCCAATGGCAAGCTCGTGCTTCAGCCGTCGAAAATCGTCAACGGCAAGGCAACGGGCGTGGTGTTCATCAGCGCCGAGGGCGGCCGCATCACCGCCGATTACTGGCAGGCCGAAGCCGCGAAGAAATACCAGATCGCCGTGCCCATCGCCGGCATCTGATCCTACTCCCAGTGAAATGCGGGGGAAGCTGCCGGGAACACATCCGCACAGCTTCCCCCGCGTTCCTTTCCCGCTTCATCCACAATGCCTGCCGCACGCATGCCCACACTCGTGCTCGCTTCCGATGATCTCCTCCATCTCGGCCTGCTCGCCGGCGCGATTCTGCTGTTTCTGCTGCTCGCCGAATACCTCCGCAAACGATTCTCACTTTCGGATGAAGTGACGCGCAAAACCGTGCACATCGCCACGGGCGTGCTGATCTTTTTCGCTCCACCGTTATTCCCGCGCGCGGCACCCGTGGCGCTTATCGCCGCCGCCTTCGTTCTGCTCAACATGCTCGCGTATTTCAAAGGTTGGCTCGCCTCGGTACATCACAGCGCGCGACGCTCGCATGGCACGGTGTATTATCCGCTGGCGTTGCTCCTCCTGGCCATTCCGCTCTGGGAGCGCTACCCGGATATCGTGGTCGCCTCGATACTGGTCATGGCCCTCGGCGATGCGGCGGCGGGCATTACCGGCGAAAGCATCGCGCGGCCCGTCCGATACCGCGTGACCTCCGACGAAAAATCCCTGCAAGGCAGCATCGCCATGCTCTGCGGCACGGTGCTGGCGCTGCTGCTCACCACGCTCGTGTATCCCGATGGTGGATTGCAGCTCGGGCACGCGTTCAAGCGCGATCCACTACTGTTTGCGGCCGTGCTGCTGGCGGTGGCGCTGTTTGCCACGGGCTGGGAGGCGGCAGCGTCGCGCGGACTGGACAATCTCACCGTGCCGCTGTTCACCGCTTTCGCGCTGTATGTGAGCTTTGCCGGTCACGATCCCGCTCCGGCTCGCTTCGTGCAAGGAATGGCGCTGGGCGGTCTCGTGGCGCTTCTTTCGCTGCGCCTGCGCCTGCTCACCGTATCGGGCGCGGTGGCGACGGCACTTCTGGCCGCGGTGATTTTCGGTAGTGGTGGCTGGGCGTGGACGCTCCCTATATTTCTGTTCTTTCTTCTTTCAAGTTTCCTGAGCAAATGGCGGCGCCGCGCGAAGCAGCGCTTCGACACGGTGTTTGAAAAGGGCGGAACGCGCGACGCGGGGCAGGTCGCCGCCAACGGCGCGCTGGCCGGAGTGCTCGCCATGGCCAGCGGGCTGTCGGGTATGGAGGAATTCTACCTCCTATATCTCGTTGCCATCGCCGTGGTCACAGCCGACACCTGGGGTACCGAGCTGGGCATTCTCTCCCGCCGCACGCCACGGCATGTGTTGAGCTGGAAGCGGGTCCCCGCGGGCAGCTCTGGCGGCATCACCGTGCTTGGTTCGCTGGGTGGAGCGCTGGGTGCGTGTGTGGTTACCGCATCGGCACTGCCGTTCGAGCCGCTCCCGGCGCTCACCTTTTGCGGCATCGTCGTGGTCGGGGCGGCGGGAAGCATGATCGACAGCGTTCTGGGCGCCACACTGCAAGCGCAGTACCGCTGCACACAATGTGGTCAGCACACGGAAAAAACCCTGCATTGCGATACTGCGACCCGGCAGATATCCGGTCGGCGATGGATGAACAACGATGCGGTGAATCTGCTTTCCACCACTCTTGCCGTGGCCATGGCGGCCGTGCTGTTGGCGGCATGGTAGTGCCTTTTCTTCGCAGCCGGTGCATCGTATGTTATGCAATGCTCCACGTCGACGGATTGTCATGCGAAACCCGCACCTTGCCCCTGTCCTGCTATCCCTGATGATGCTTGTCTCCGCATGCGAGCGGGAAAGCATCCTCGATCCCGGACCGGACACGACACCGCCGCTTCCACCCACGGGACTACTGCTCGATGGTGCGCGCGATGGCTACGTGCTGTTCAGCTGGTTGAAGAGCCGTGAATCGGATTTTTCCTACTACATCGTGTATCGCAGCGAGGAACGGGACGCCAGCGCGTTTGTCGCCGTGGACAGTGTGTCCCTCGGTTTCTTTTATGACGAGCAGCGGAGCTACGATACGCTCTACACCTACTACGTCACCGCTGTTGACAGGAGTGGAAACGAGAGTCTTCCCTCTGAAAAACTCAGTACGCGATCCCCGAATCGCTTCGCACCCGAAGCCCCGCGCTTTCTGCTTGTTGACGGCGAGAACAGCGCGACCGTGCAACGCGTCAGATTGTCCTGGGAGAGGGTCGATGAAGCCGATATTCGCGAGTACCGTGTGTACCGCTCGGACCAACCCATCAGCGCGCCCGACAGCAACCTGCTCGTATCTGTCACGCAGCGCAACTGGTATGACGACGAGGAGGCCAACACCGTTGGCACGCGCTATCACTACTTGCTGACAGCGGTGGACCATGGCGGATTCGAGTCCTCGCCGGGAACCGCGGGCAATGATGTGCTGAGCGGTCGTCCGCCCCTCGTCGCCCCTGTCGAGAATGGCAGCGCGCCATCGTTTCCGCTGTTCCGCTGGCTCGCTGTGCCCCAGGTTCTCGAATACCACATCGAGTTGTATCAGGACGTCAATGGTGGAGTTGTGTGGACCACAACAGTGGATGCCACGACAATCGACACCATATCGTACCGCTACGACGGCATCGGTCTGGCACCCGGTAGCCAGCTGTACTGGCAGGTGTACACCGTGACGCAGTCCGGCGGCAAGCCGAACGGCATCTCCGGAAAGCGCCGGATGTTCATCAACAACTGAGCATTCCCTTCGCGTTGCGCGGGCGTGTATATTCCGTGAAACATCCGCGCCCGCGCGGCCACTCACCTTATCCCTGTACCGCCCATGCCGCTTCGCCGCCGCATCGTGCCGACGCTCGCGCTCCTGCTCTGCTTCATTGGAAGTGTGCGGGCGCAGGTGCCGCATATCGTTGCCGACAGCGCAAGCACGCGGCCGGGGAGCTTGGGATTGTCGTTTGAGCGGAATGTCAACACCTTCACCTGGGATCTCAACGGCGATTGGCGGCTCACGCGCGATGCGTGGAGCACGGCTGTCACCGAACGCTTTCGCCGCTCGCTGATTCGCAGCGACAATCACTCGGTCAAAGATCAGCACGACCTTTCAGCCGAAGCCGCGTGGGCGGCATCGGACAAGCTGCGTCTTCTCACCTCCCTCAATTCCTTCATTTTTCTGGACGACCGCGGTCTCGGTCTCAACGATCTGTCGAAAACGCAACTCCTCGCGGGTCCACGGTGGAGTCCCTTTGCCAACAGCGAATTCACACCACTCCTGGGCTACGTCGTTGACAATCAGCAGGGCATGGCGGATGAGGGGCTCCTGTATTCCGCGCGGGCGCAATGGCAGGGACGGCTGTTCGGCGACACGCGCGGCAATGCCAATGCGCAGCTCACCGCCGAGCATATCACTCCGCGCTATCAGAAGGAGCAACTCGCCACGGTGGATGTGCTCGCCCCGCTCGCCAGCGGGAGCAGCAACAGCAGCAGCGTGATGTACCGCGACTCGCAGCGCGAGTTCTACGTGGCTGGAGACGCTTCGCTCGCGGCGGCAGGCAGCGTGCCCATCGAGCGCAGGCGCGAACGGGTGTTTGGCATACAAAACGCCCTGCTGTACCGCATCGCCGAGCCCCTGCACGTGCTCGCCGCCGTCGACGCCGCGCAGCGCCTCGTGCATCGCGGACGCAGCGATCGCGCGTCGAACAGCGAAGATCCGCTCTTCGATCTGGCGGTGAACGAATTCACGCTCAATGGCAGCGCGCAACTGATGTACGAGGACCAGCGTCGGCGCATCTCGCTGAAAATCGAATTGAACGAGCGCGACGAGACCTACGACGCCGAATCGTTTGAAGGAGCGAACAGCGCGCTCTTTCTCCGACGGCAGCAATTGGAGGAGCAAAAGGACAACACCATCAAGCAAACGCAACTCACGCTCGGCCTCTCCCACGCCATCGGCGATGTCGATACGCTGGGCATTACCGCCTCCACAGTGAAAATCGAATACGACACCCCGAGCCGGCTCAACTTCGATGATCGCGACGAATTGTTCGTGCTTGCCGGCGTGCGCTGGGCGCATCGCTTCTCATCGGATTTTCAGGCCAGCATCATGAGCGATCTCACCATGCGGCACACGGTGTTCCTTTTTTCCCAACGCAGCGCGAACAATACTTGGAACCGTGTGCTGCGTCTGCTCACCACCTCCGAATATCGCCGCGCACAGCGTTTCTCCTCGCGCAACACGGCGGAGGTGGTGGCGAACTACACCGTGTACGATTTCGAACTGCCGACACAAGGCCGACAGAGTTTTTCGCTTCGTCAACTCACGCTCAGCGATAGCTCGGCGGTCAGGATTGGCGGACCGTTCTGGCTCGACGCCGTTGCGCATGCCCGCTGGTACGAGCGCGGAGAGTTGCGCTGGAGCGCGTTCACCGTGCGTCCACTGCAGGATTTCGCGGAATACACCTTCAGTGTGTCCTTGCAACGCATCGGCACGCTGTGGAGCATCGCTGCGGGGTTCCGCTATTTCGAGCAACGCCGTCACAATTACAATGGAACTGCGCGAAGTTTCAGCGGGAGCATCGCAAGTTTCGGACCTACGGCGAGCGCGCGGCTTTCGCTCTCGCCGCGCACGCGCGTACTGCTGGACGGCTGGTATCAGCGCACGAAGGAGTACAACAGGGAGGGCCGCGACACGCCGAATGTGATTATGTCGGTGCAGTGGTTTTTTTGAAAAGGTAGGCGTGCGACGCGGATCAATGGCGGCTTCGCTGGAAAATGAAGGGGGGATTGCCTATGTTTACGGGGAGAGTATTCCTTCGAACAACACGAAGAGCGGCCTGCTGCGTCCCGCGAGACTCACATCGTCGATCAGTATCCCGAGCATCCCCTCCAACATCAAGCTGGTGGAACGCTTCCTGCTGGATATCAGCGATTCCTTCGCGATAGAGGAAGCTGTGCTCGACCGTATCATGATCTCCATCACCGAGATCGTGAACAACGGCATTCTCCACGGCAACCGCTCCGATCCCGAGAAATTCGTCACCGTCACCTGCAGTTGCTTTGATGATCATATCGATTTCATCATTGCCGACGAGGGCGCCGGCTTTTCTCCGGACAACATTCCCGATCCGCTGGCCGACAACAATCTCCTCAAGGAAGGTGGCCGCGGGGTACTCATCGTGCGATCGATGATGGACGACGTGACCTTCAGCAAGACCGCCAAGGGAATGGAAGTACACCTGCGCATTCTCCTCGTGAAGGAGTAGGACGCGCTTCACCTTCAGCACGAGGACACCATGCCCCATCGTCAATACTTCCCCGGCGATGAAACCCATCTCATGACCATTCAGCGATACATCGCGCAGCTCGAGCGCGAGTATCCCGAAGCCACCGGCGAATTTTCCACTCTCCTGCGCAATCTGGCCCTGGCCGCCAAAATTGTCTCGCGCGAAGTGCGCCGCGCCGGCCTGGTGGATATTCTCGGCCGCGTGCAGAGCACAAATAGCAGTGGCGACGAAGTGCAGAAGCTGGATATGTACGCCAATCAGATTTTCATCAACTCCCTCGAAGCCGGCGGCCAGCTCTGCGTGATGGCATCGGAGGAAAATGAGAGCATCATCGCCATCCCCGATGAATTCCCCTGCGGGCATTACGCCATACTCTTCGATCCCCTCGACGGCTCGTCCAACATCTCGTCCAACGTCACCATCGGCACCATCTTTTCCATTTACCGCAGGGTATCGGAAGGCCGACACGGTACCACCGACGATGTGATACAGCCGGGACACAAGCAGGTCGCGGCGGGCTACATCATGTACGGCTCGAGCACCATCATGGTGGTCACCACGGGCAATGGCGTGCAGGGCTTCACGCTCGATGTGACTATCGGCTCCTTTCTGCTCTCCCATCCCAACATGACCATTCCGAAGCGTGGCAACACCTACAGCGTGAACGAAGGCAATCGCAAGCTGTGGGACGAGGGCTTTCAACGCTACATCGATCACCTGCAGACACCCGGTGCCGCGAGCGGCCATCCGTACAAGGCCCGCTATGTGGGATCGATGATCGCCGACGTGCACCGCACGCTGCTGCACGGCGGGGTGTTCGCCTACCCCGGCGATAACAAGAATCCCCAAGGCAAACTCCGCCTCATGTACGAAGCCAATCCCATGGCGCTAATCGTCGAGCAGGCGGGAGGCATGGCCACGGACGGTCGTACGCGCCTGCTGGATATCGTGCCGGATTCCGTGCATCAACGCACTCCCGTGTTTCTCGGCAGCGAAGAGGATGTGCGCGACGCCATGGATTTTCTCACAGGCGAGCGGTGAAGCGCGTGCGTTTTTCCATGATGGTTTTCCTCGCGTGCCTGCTTGGCTTCGTGGTGTTCTCCCGCGACGTTCAGGCGCAACGCGCGGCTGGCGACGACGCGAATATCGATCCGATGTTTCTGATCGACATGCCGGTGGCCGGCATACTTCCCGCCACCTCCGGCTCCGTCGATGCGCTCCTGTATCCGGATGGTGGACTGATGATGCGGGCCACCTACGGCCTCATCACCAATCTCAATGTCGGGTTGTCGTTCGGCGGAACTCGCTTGATCGGTTCCGGCGGCATCACCTGGAACAACCTCCCCGGCGTGATGCTTCGGTATCGCGTGCTGGAAGAGGATGCCGTGTATCCGGCGGTGATCGTCGGTTTCGACACGCAGGGACAGGACGGTTGGCTTCCCTCCTGGAAGCAATACGTGGTGAAATCCCCCGGCGTTTTTCTGGCAGTCAGTAAAAATTACACACTCGCGGGGTCGATCAGCTTTCATGGAGGACTGAACTACACGCTGGAGCGACACGACGAAGATTTCGAGCCCAACGTGTTCGTCGGGGCGGAAAAAACCATTGGACCGCTCGTTTCGGCCCTCGCCGAGTACAATTTCGCCTTCGACAACGACAAGGATCGAAAAGGGTTCTGGAATGGCGGCCTTGGTCTGGGTGTTCGAGTCTCCACGCATATCGGCTTCAACGTGGATGTGCTGTTCAAAAATCTGCTGACCGCCGGATTTTACCATCAACACGTGGTGCGCGAGCTGCGCATTCAATACGTGCGATACCTTTGAGCGGCATGCCACTTGTTGATTGTGCATTTTTCCATACACATCCTGTGTGTTGAATAGGTCACGCACTTCGCCTTTCTTCCCATTCGCAAATCAAGTACCTTCCTTTTGCCGTGAAATCCCCGCGCGTTCGGGATTGTTTTTCGGCACGGCTTTTGTTGAATCAAAGACGGTTGGATGACTATAAACCGCAGAGGTGTGTGATGAAACGAATGAATCCTGTGTTGCTCGCGATGGTGGCGGTGATAGCCATGCTTTCGTTCCCGGGTTGTTACACGCAGATCGCCATGCGCGATGAGAATCCTCGCTACGAGGACTATGCCGATTACTCGGAGACCTACACCGACAGCAACGGCACTGTGGTAGTTAACAACTACTACGATTCCCCGCGCTATCGCGCATATTTCGACTTTTACTATCCTGCGCACTGGGGCTCGTACTGGTCGGTGCGCTACGATCCCTGGGGCTACTACGATCCCTGGTACGATTGGAACTTCGACCCGTACTGGTACCGTCCCTACTGGCACCGTCCGTGGCATTCCCCTGTGTACTGGGGCTGGGGTGGCTACTACAATCCTCCCATTTACGTGAACAACAGGCCTGTCATCTACACATCACGCTCGGAGACTCGACTGCGCAGCACCGGAATGACGCGCAGTGGTACAGGCACCAGCACGCGCAGTGGAGGATTCACCCGCACAGCCACGGAAACCCGCTCCGTGAACACCATCCGCGGCGGCAATACGCGCTCCTCGGGTTACGAGACCTTCCAGACGCGCACACGCGACGCCAACAGCACACGCTCCACCGTGGCACCGGGTTCGAGCACCAGTCCGCGCTCGCGCTCGACCATCGAGAGCGGTAACAGCGTACGCGGAAGCGAGAACAGCACGCGGTCGCGCGGCAGTTCGCAGGACGGCACCTACACGGCCCCCAGCCGCAGCCGCAGCGAATCGAATGACCGCGGCAGCGCACCGCCCGCGCGCGTGACCACGCCCGAGCGCCGCAGTGAAGCACCGTCGTATCGCGGCGGTGATTCCGGCAGCCGCAGTGGATCGAGCAGTGGAAGCTCGCGCTCGTCCAGCGGTTCCAGTTCGGGCAGCTCGCGTGGTTCGAGCGGTTCGAGCAACTCGGGCGGCGGACGCAGCCGCTAATCACAACAACGCATTACCGACATTCGATACACCGGCGCCTCGTGCGCCGGACCTTTACGGAGCACGATCATGAAACGCTTATTCCTTCTGTTGCTTCTCGTCTCCCTTCCCACACTCGCGCAAGCGCAGTTCATCGAGGACGCGCTGCGGCTTTCGCCCGCACCCTCGCTGGTGGGAACGCGTTCCGCGGGCATGGGCAACGCCTTCATAGGCCTGGCCGACGACGCCACAGCGCTGTACTGGAATCCGGCGGGCCTGGGACAGTTGCGCCTCTCGGATTTCACCATCGGCTTCTCCAACATCACGGCATCGACCGATGCGACGCTGCTGTCGAACGCACTTAGCACCGACAACAGCGCCATGATGATCACCAACGCGCAGCTGGCCATTCCCTTTCCTGTGGCCCGCGGTAGTTTCGTGATCGCGGCGGGGTATACCCGACTTGCGGACTACACCGGAGCAATGGCTGCCGACGTGTTCAACAACAACAGCTCGATTCAACGCTCGCTCTACAACAGCGAGGAGGATCTCGATTTTGCCTGGAACCTCGGTCTTGAAGACACCTTGGTGCTGACCTACATCGACGAAGGCCGCGATCCCTGGCTCGCCATTCCGGTGAACGGACGCGTGCAGCAAACCATCGATGTGTTGGAGGATGGCGGTTTGAATCTCTGGTCCTTCGGCGGCAGCATCGAAGTAGCGCCCAATGCCATGGTGGGTATCGCATTGAACGTGATCTCGGGCAGCTATTCCTACGACCGCACCTTCATCGAACGCGACGTGCAGAACGCGCATCAAGGCGTCATTGTCGGCATCGACAACCGCAGTCGCAATGATTTCCGACGACTGGAATTGCAGGAACTCGTCGAGCAGGATCTTTCGGGATTCAATCTGCGCCTCGGTTTCCTGTACAACTACCGCGACCGTGTTCGCGCTGGCGTGACCATACAGACGGGTGGCTCCATTCAGGTGAACGAGGATTACTTCAAAACCGGCCGCAGTGAATTTGCCGACGCGAACCTCGACTACGAATTGACCATTCTCGACAACAACTACACCATTTTCACCCCTGCTGTGTATGGCTTCGGCCTCGCAGTGAATCCGGTGGACTGGGCCACGATTGCAGCGGATTATGAACTCGTCGACTATACGGCGCTTGAATTCGAGGATTCCAACAACTTCAACACCTCGGCGCTCAATCGCGACATCCGCCGCCTGTTCCGATCGGGCAACAATCTGCGCGCCGGCGCGGAGCTGCGCATCCCGAACACCGGGCTCGCCATCCGCGGTGGCTTCGCCTATCGCCCCTCGGCCTACCGCGAGGATGAGGGCGTGTCGGACTACGACACTAAAACCTTCACGTTTGGTCTCGGCTACACCTTCAGCGAAAGCGTGCAGGTGAACGCCAGTTTCACCAACGCCACCTACTCCGCCTTCACGTCGAATTACGTCGATCCCGATTCCAACGTCTCCTCCGACGCATTCACAACGGACATGGATATCACCATCACGCGGCTCATGTTCGGACTGAGTTACCGCTTCTGAGAGTCGCTTCACACCTTCGCACCGCTCCCTCCGGGGAGCGGTTTTTTTTTTGCACCATTGACAAGGCAGCCCACCCATCAGGCGGCGTGTGGCTGCCAGCAGGCATCACAGGATGAGGAAATCGTCTGAACCGCGGCCTGGAATTCGGATGCACATATTTCCTTCGCCGCACCGCTGATGAACGAGATTTCGCTTTCTTCGGAGAGAATGTCGAGCCCTTTCCGCGCCTTGGGTGAAGTATTCACTCTAACCCGTTGCTTTGTAAGGCCTTTGCCTCTATATTTGTTAGCTTGTATCTTTGTTCTTTTTGCATTCGTGGAGTAATTCCTCATGGGCCTGATGACAAAAATGCGCGATAACGCGCACGTGTTCATTATCGTATTCGCCGTCGTCTTCATCGCGTTCTGGGTGGTGAGTGATCTCGATATCGGCTCCCTCATGCAGGGGTCGAGAAACGAGATCGCGAAAATTGGCGAGAAGTCCATTTCCTATCAGGAATTTCAGGACGTCGTCGAGCGCATCGCTGAGCAGCGCCGCCAGCAGAACAACGGAAAGGAACTCACGGAAAACGATTATATCCAGATCCGCGAACAGGTGTGGAACGACTATGTCACACAGGGCGTGGTGGAACAGGCGATCGAGGAGTTCGGCATCACCGTCAACGACGAGGAAATCGCCGACTGGGTGTGGGGACCCAATCCTCCGCAGGAATTGACGCAGTACTTCATCGATTCGACGGGACAGTTCAATCGCGACGCGTATGAGCAATTCCTTCGCGAGCCGGGAGCGGAAAACCTTCAAGCGCTCATCGGCCTTGAGCAGCAGTTGAAGTCGCAGCTGCTTCGCGAAAAACTCACGAACATCCTCACCTCCGCGGTGATGGTTTCCGAAGAGGACACCAAAACCTCCTTTATCGAGCAGAACATCGATTTCACCACGAGCTACGTGTTCTTCGATCCCCGCGTGTTCGCCGCCAAGGATACGGCCGCACCGACGGACGACGAGTACCGCGAATATTACGAGAAGAACAAGGAACGCTTCAAAACCGAGGAGATGCGCAAGGTCAAGTATGTGCTCTTCCCCGATATTCCTTCCAAAGCCGACACCGCGGCCATTGTCAACGAGCTGAGCACCCTGCGCGACATGGTGAACTCGGGTACCGACTTCCTCGAAGTTGTTGCTTCGAGTTCCGAAGAACCCTACGACTCGAGCAAGTGGGTGAATCGCGAGCAGGCGCCGCAAGCCGTGGCGAACACGGTGTTCGACCAGCCGGTCGGCAGTATTGTCGGTCCCGTGGCGCATGAAACCGGTCTGTCGCTCTTCAAGGTCATCGGCGAGCGTAGTGGAGCATCCACGCTGTACCAGGCCTCGCACATTCTTTTCCGCACCGATGGCGGCCAGGACGAAGCAGCGCAGTTGGCCAAGGCGCAGCAGGCCCTCGCCCGCGCCCGTGGCGGAGCGGACTTCGAGAAACTGGCTTCCGAGCTTTCCGAAGAACCCGGCGCGAAAGAGCGCGGCGGCATGCTGCCGTGGTTTGCGAAGGATCGCATGGTGAAGGAATTCGAAGACGCGGTCATCGCCGGAAAGAACGGCGACATCGTCGGCCCGGTGAAAACCCAGTTCGGTTATCACGTGATCAAAGTTGGTGGTCGCAGCACGCGCGAATTGCAGCTTGCGGAAATCCGCCTCTCCATCCGCTCCAGCTCCGGCACCAAGGATGAATTGTTCGAACGCGCTCGCGACTTCGCGTATTTCGCCAGTGAAAACGGCTTCGAAAAGGAAGCGCAGACCTCGCAGTTGCAAGTACAGGAATCCTCGGAGTTCACCAAGGAATCTGGTTCCTTCATTCCCGGCGTCGGCAGCAATCCAGCCCTCGTGAAATTCTCCTTCGAGAACAACGTCGGTGACATCAGCGAAGTGCATCGCGTCGCCAATGGTTATGTGGTTGCGGAAATTTCCGGTGAGCGCAAGGCCGGTTATCGCGAACTCGACGAACTCCGCGAGCAGCTCAAACCTCAGGTTGTGTTCGAACGCCAGATGAAGAAAACCCTCGCCGCCGCGCGCAACATCGCCAGCGGCAAGTCGCTCGAACAGATCGCCCAAGCCAAGCCGGGCCTCGCCGTGGTGCAGACGCCGCCGTTCAAGATCCAGGCAGGTGTGCCGAACGTCGGTCCCGATCAGGCCTACATTGGCACCATGCTCCGTCTCAAGCAGGGCGAGAGCAGCAAGCCCTTCCGCGGCCTGCGTGGCATCTATGTGATGCGCCTCGACGGCAAGGGTACGTTCGACGAAACCGCTTACAAGGTGAAGAAAAGCGAACTCCGCCAGCAATCGCTGTCGCAGCGTCAGAACGAGTTCATCCAGAACTGGCTGGAGCAGCGCAAGAAGGAAATTTCGATCGTGGACAACCGCGACGTGTTCTTCCGCTGATCTCCGATACGTTCGAACTCCCTTGACTCTGTTGGAGAAGCCCGACTGAATCCATCCTGAACGAAAGGGCACAATGATATGCATACTCCCCGGTGGTTGAAGCTTCTTGGCTGGCACTTCCGGGGAGTACTGTTTTTACTCCCCGCCACACTGCTGGCGCAGCAGCTCCCGAGCAGTCTCACGCTATCGATCAATTCCCTCTCCTCCGCCCGCATTTACACCGCACCGCAATCACCCGACCCGGTGGAGCGTGTTACGACGGACGATCTCGGCACGGCCCTCAGCGCTTCGCTCGCCTGGCGCTACGAGTTCGCTCCGGCGTTGTTGGCGCATGCTCGCGTGGAATACCTTGCTTCGGAGGAGGAGAATCCGGATCGTGTGGGCACCCCTTTGCTCAAGGGCTACCATGCCGGAGCGTTGGAAGCGGGCGTTCTCTTCGCCCTGCCGTTTGGTGGCTCGTCGTTTCGCATGCTTGTCGGTGGTGGTGCCGGACTGTACACTGCGCATAGACGCCTCGCGACGGCGGGCGTGACGGCGGAATCCACCACCACCATCCCGGTGTTCGACATTCATGTCTTGATTTCCGCCGAGTATTTCGCGCTGCCATCCCTTGCCCTGCGAGCCGACGTACTGTTCCGCGATCCCCAGATTCCCACCGAAAACGCCTACGCGCAATCCAGCGTGCTGAGCAACGGCATCACCTATCCCCTCAAAACAGAACCGTTCAGATCCACAGTGAATCTGAACGGCAATGTGTATTCGCTCGGACTGGCCTGGTACTACTAGCACCGGCCGCGCGCTGTCACATGGATTCGGGCGCGGTGATACCGATGATGCTGAAACCATTCGCCAACACCTGACGCGTGGCTTTGCACAGCGCCAGACGGGCAGCGCTCAACTCCCGCTGCTCCATCACCACCACGCGACAGTCGTGGTAGAATTTGTGGAAGCCCGCGGCGACATTGTGCAGGTAGGTGCACAGATGCTGCGTCTCGTAGGTGCGCGCCGACAGCGCCACCATGTCGGGAAAATCCAGCAACAACTTGATCAGGGATATTTCGGACTCATGTGTCAGTAATGAGAGGTCCGCGCTCGCCGCGGCCTCCAATCCTTCGCTCTCGGCAAAGCGCACAATGCTCGCGATACGCGCATGCGCGTACTGCAAGTAATACACCGGATTGTTTTCGCTCTGCTCCTGCGCCAGCTTGATGTCGAATTCCAGATGCGACTGTGCGGCGCGCATGATGAAGAAGTAGCGCACAGCATCGACACCGACATCCTCGATGAGATCGTCGAGCGAGTACACGTTGCCCGAGCGTTTGCTCATCTTCACCGCTTCGCCCTCATGGACAAAGCTCACCATTTGATGGATGATGACGTCGATGTGATCGGTGGGCAAGCCCAGGGCTTTGACCGTGGACAGCACATCGGGAATTGTGGCGATATGGTCGGCGCCGAAAATATCGATGATCTTGTCGTCACCACGCTGCACTTTCACACGATGGTAGGCGATGTCGGGAAGGCGATAGGTGGGCTCGCCTGTGCTTTTAACGATGACGCGATCCTTGTCGGCACCAAACTCCGTTGTTTTCAGCCAGATTGCGTCGTCTTTTTCGTATGAAAGCCCGTGCTCGCGCAACTCCTCCAGCAATCGTGCGATGGTGCCGTCGCTATACAGCGAATCCTCGTTGAAATAGCGATCGTGATGCACGCGCAGGCGCTCGAGCGTTTCCTTGATGCGCGCGAAACACCAGATTTCGCCAGCCGAACGAAACACATCCAGCGCGGCATCGGCAAGCGCGGCGCCATGCTGCGCATGCAATTCCTCGGCGATGGTGTGAATGTAATCGCCCGCGTAGTGGATGTTCTCTTCGACCACTTCATGCCCGAGCAAAGCACGATACCGCTCGCGAATACTGATCGCCAGATTCTGCATCTGGTTGCCGGCATTGTTGAAGTAGTATTCGCGCGTCACCTTCCACCCGGTCCACTCCAGCAGCGCGCACAGGGTTTCGCCGATGCACACCTGCCGACCGTGACCCGCGTGCAGCGGCCCGGTGGGATTGGCGCTCACCCACTCGACGTTGACGGATTTGCCCGCGTGCTCGTCCGTGGCCCCGAAGTGATCGCCGCGATCCAGTATGCCCGCTAGCTGTGCGTACATCCATTCCGGAGCGAAGCGGAAGTTGATGAAACCCGGCCCCGCGATTTCCACCGCGGCGATGAGGCGCTTGTCCACATGCGCGAGCAAATCGTCCACGATGGCGGTGGCCAGTTCGCGTGGATTGCGCCGCGCCTGACGCGCAAGCGTCATGGCGATATTGGTGGAGAGGTCGCCATGCTCGGCGACCTTGGGTTTTTCGAATTGCGCAACGACGTCTGCAACGTCGATATCAAGTCGCTTCAGCGCGGCTGCGACCACATCGCTCAGATAAGCTTTCATGCGAATAATGTACCGATGAGTATGAAATCAGTCCTTGACGCGTTCCATCGGCGCGTCGCCCCAGAGGCGCTCGATGTCGTAGTACTCCCGGACGCGAGGGAGAAAGACATGCACCACCACATCCACAAAATCCAGCAGTACCCAGTGCAGCGTGTTATACCCTTCCTTGCGCCACACGCGCACGTCATGGTCTTTGACACCATCGTCGATGGCGTCGGCAATGGCCTTGACCTGCGTGTCGGACTCGCCGGTGCAGATCACGAAATAATTCGTGACATCGGAGAGACCGGTCAAATTCAGGATGCACACATCCTTGGCTTTTTTCGAGAGAGCGAGGTCGGCGGTGAGTTTCGCGAGGTCGAGAGCTTCCACGTATTGTCCGTACTGTGAGCGTTACTGCATGGGTTTCAATTGTCCGTAGTCGCGGCCGATGACCACCGACACGTTCAGATATTCGTCGGGATTGATTTGCTGGATGATGTTTTTCTCATCAATGCCCAGGGCATAGGCCACACGTCGGGCTGCTTCGAGATTGCCAACGCGATCGATGACCAGCGATTCGGGAACGTCGAAGGTTTTGTAATTCGACGACTGCACCACGTCGAAATTCCGCTTGCGGAGGAAGTCGGTGAATTTTTGTGCCACACCGGATACTCCGCAACCGTTCAGCACATCGAGCTGGATGATTTCCGTGTTTGCTGCACCGGCATCGGGAGTTTCGGTCGTCCACTCCACCGGCTTGCTGACGAAGGTGTTTGTCACAAAAGAATAGAGGAGAAAAAACACCACGATCGCGAGCAGAGCGATGACAATGTTCAGGATCAGGTGTTTGGGATTCAGCGCTTTGGAGCCGTTACTGCGTGCCATACTTCAAATATACGGAAAAAAGCCGAGAGGCATCCCGGCTTTTCCGCTGCTGTGCGATGACGCGGATTTCTCAAGGCCAGTCTTCATCGTCCATGCGGCCAAACCAGCCGCCCATGGCGCCGCGCGAATACGCGCTGTAAGGATTGCCCCACCAGGAATACGGTTCGTTGCGGTATTGCAGCGTCACGCGAAAATCTTTGCTCGGCGCGTAATCCACCCGCGCATTGCGGAGAAAAATTCCGGAAATATCGCGCTGCAGCATAGAGGTGGCCGAACCGAAGGGCGTGAACATCATCGACACATCCGCGCGGGCGGTGATGTCGTCGCTGATCTTGTAACGCATGCTGTTCGTGTACATGCTCAAGCCCAATCCCTGATCGCCCACCATGCCGTAGGAAACGGACACGCTGTGTCGCATATCGAAGCGATCGGCGTCGAAAAATCCCAGGAAGGAGCCACCACCGGTCATCCCGCGTGAGACCGACGGCTTGACGGGTTCCTCGCCACGAAACTGCGCGTGGGCCTGCGACGAGAGCAAAAGCGCAACAAGGAAAACAGTCAAGGTACGCATGAGGTCCAATCTCCAAAAGTCGTTGATAATACTACACATACAGCGACACAAATGCAAGGCGTTTCCACGTCTCCCGCCGCCTTTCGCCGATCTGTTTGAATTGTGTGAGATTTTTTCCATTCCGAAAAAAAAAGTGTCGCCGATAACTCGTTGATTCGTCCGCACTTTGAAAAAATCAAGATCTCCATAAAAAAATTCCCTGTTGAAAATCATTGCGGGGCGCTCTATACTACCACTGCTCCACATCGCTGTGTTGAATGTGGATAAGTTGTTGATAAGGTTACACGGACGATTCTCTCATAGACTCATTCCGACCCTTGCTCCCCTGAAGTGGGATGGCCAAATGCGGGCCAACAGGGCAATGGTCTTATAAGACGTTAAAAATCAAGGGCTTGCGGACTTTCCCTTCGCTTGCTCCTGCGCTGGTTTTTTCCGTCAGCCAAGGGAGATACTGTGTATCCGTTCGCGTGCATTTCACCAAATCGTGTGAATAACCTTTTTCCGAATGAACGTAAACACACCCGTTACCGCCGATTCCGCCTGGAAGGATTGCCTGGACATTATTCGTCCCGAACTGAAGACCCTGACCTTCAGCACGTGGTTCGAACCGATCAAACCGAGGAGTCTCGAGAATTCGCTTCTCACTCTGGAGGTCCCGAGCACATACTTCTACGAATGGCTGGAGGAGCACCATTTCGCGCTTCTGCAACATGCCATCCGCTCTGTGCTCGGTCCCGAGGCCTCGCTACAGTACGCGGTTACACTCCCGCGCCATGAGTTGTCCGGTTTGGATTTGCAGCGCAATCCCTATCCCACGGGCGCCGAACTTCCCGTTCAGGCTCCACGACCGTCCATTTCTACTCCTCAAACGTCTCGTGAGCCCTTCGTTACCAACCTGAACCCGAAATTCGTGTTTTCCAGCTTCATTCGCGGCGATGGCAATCAATTCGCTCGCGCCGCCTGTCTCAACGTGGCGAAAAATCCCGGCGAAACCGCCTTCAATCCGCTCGTGCTGTACGGAGGTGTGGGTCTTGGAAAAACCCATCTTATCCAGGCCGTGGGGAATCACGTGCTCGAGAATTTCCCCGAAAAACGCGTGTACTACGTCAGCAGCGAGAAATTCACCATCGATTTCGTGGATGCCATCGAGAAAAACAACACCATCGAGTTCTCCAACTTCTATCGAAGCATGGATGTGCTGATTGTGGACGACATTCAGTTTTTCTCCGGCAAAGAACGTACGCAGGACACGTTTTTCCACACCTTCAACACACTGCATCAGCTCAAAAAGCAAATAATCCTTTCCAGCGACAGACCGCCAAAGGATCTTGTGGGACTCGACGAACGACTGATTTCCCGTTTCCAATGCGGCTTGACTGTCGATATACAACCGCCGGATCTCGAGACACGCATCGCTATTCTGCGCATGAAGTCCGAAAGCGACCACATCGAACTGCCGCAGGATGTTCTCGAATACATCGCTTCCAATGTGAAGTCCAATATCCGCGAGCTGGAAGGATGCTATATTGGTCTCATCGCGCGCCACACCCTCGAACAACAACCTCTCACCGTGGCGTTGGCCGCACGTGTGCTGCGTCATGTGATTTCGCATGAGCGCAAGGAACTCTCGGTGGAGCACATTCAGAAGCTGGTGGCCGATCATTTCAAGGTGCCGGAAAATGCGCTGCGCGCTAAAACACGCAAACAGGAAATCGTGCTGCCTCGGCAGATCGCCATGTATCTCGCGAAAAAAATGACCCGCGCTTCGCTGAAAACCATCGGTTTACACTTCGGCGGACGCGATCACACCACCATTATTCACGCATGCAAAACCATCGAGCAGGATATGCACACCGACGACAGCGTACGCCAGCATGTGGATCAGCTCGAAAAGCAAATGAGCTATCTGGGAAATTGAACACATCACTGTGGATAAGTCCCGAAAAATGTGGAACAGGGCAGCGTATCGCGTGTGGATAGCTGCCCTGCTTCACAAAGGTGCCCACACTGTCCACATTCCTCCCACGTTGTTCACATCCCATCCCCAAGCGGTGAACATCAAGTGATTCTCGAAGATCGAAGCGTGGAACTCATTGAAACAACATCGTTTACCTGTGCCCTCCCCACGTTGTCCACATGTCCACAGTGCCAATAACAAGTATTACTTACGAATAAACAGTCATGCAGAAATCATTGGGGTGTGAATTGCGGGACGGAGGAGAACTCGTGGCAACGCTTCAAGCGCTTTGGGAGGAGCATGACATACGTCGCATGGCAAGTTGCCTTTGTCTCGCAGGGAGCATGGCTCGTGGCGAAGGCACCGCTTTCTCGGATTTGGATCTGCTCGTACTGGTGGACGACAAGCATCGATCGGATGATGCCATACTCGGCGGTGTGGCGGCTCTACATTCCCTTGCGCGCAGCGCCAGTATTGTGCTCCGTTCAGTGCAGGAGTGCAGAGCTATCCGTACCGAGGACGTGCGTTCGTGGTTGTCCTTGCTCGAATTGCACGCCGTGGCGGGGGATGCTCGTTTGCTGGCGGCGTTGAGAACTGCTCTGGCCGAGGATATTCAGCATCACGCCGCGGCTGTGCTTGCTTCCTGTGTGCGCATGACGCGCGAGCGTCACCTGCAGTACGGCGCTTCATCCTCGCTGCTCGAGCCCAACGTGAAAAACAGTGCCGGGGGACTGCGTGACATTCACATGCTCTGCTACATGGAGCGCGTGCATCGCATTGCGGAAACGGCATCCGCCGCGCATGAGGAGTTCAACGCCGAATCGAGCATTGCTGGCAGTTCGCTGATGGAGACGCGAAAGCAACGCTTACTCGATGCACGAAGTTTTTTACTGCAGCTGCGCTGCGCACTGCATGAAGCTGCGGGACATTTGCACGACACGTTGGAATTCGACCGACAGGCCGCGGTGGCTGGCACCTTTTCCTTGCACGACAATAGTGCACCGGCGACGGTGGAAGAGTTCATGAAGCACTTCCACCAGCACAGCAGAGAGGTTCGATTGGCACTGCAATTGGCCATGCAGGATTATGCGGGAGAATATGCGGGTGAGAGCGGAACGCCGTTGTTCCATCTTCCCACGCCCTTGCCGGACTGCGGCGCCGATGTTCTCGAAATGTTCGCGCGTGCCTGCGAAAGCGGAGCACTTCCCGGAAGCGATGTGCTTCGTCATAGCGATGCGATGTCGAAGCTCGACTACAGTGGTGAGCGCTGCTCGCTGTTGTTCGATGCCATTCTGCGTTCTCCGAAACACGTGGCGCGCACACTGCGCTCCATGCATGAATGCGGTGTTCTGGGCCGCGTTCTTCCGGACTTCGCCGCTCTGCACCATTTTTTCCAGCACAACATTTACCATTACTACACCGCCGACGAACATACGATCAACACCATCGAGGCCGCGGAAGCTCTGATGGATGACACGTCGGTGTTCGGCTCGGCCTTTCGCGAAATACGCGATACGTCGGTGTTATATTATGCGCTGCTCTTTCACGACATTGCAAAACCCGAAGACGTGGCACGCCATGAAATACTGGGAGCGGAAACGGCGCGCAGCGAATTGCTTCGACTCGGACGCGCGGACATCGTGGATGATGTGGAATTTCTGGTGCGGCAACACCTGCGACTGGAACAGGTGGCGTTTCGAAGAAATATCCGCGACCGCTCCATCCTTGAGGAAATGCGTGCACTCATAGGAACGACGGATCGGCTGCGACTCCTGTTCGTTCTGACCTATGCCGACATGAGCGCCTTGAATCCCTCGGTCTTCACCGAGTGGAAAAAGGATTTGCTCGCCGAGTTGTACAGGAATCTCAACGATGCCTTGCGTGCATCCAGCGGAGGCAGTCATGAGCATGGAATCTCCGCCGCGACATCGGGGGCGAGCGGCATATCGCGCCGGCGCATCGATGCCGCCGTGGAAGATGTGCGCGAGGGCGAACCGATGTGTGTTTTCACCGAACACCGGCGCTCCCACACCGATGCCGTCATTCTCTGCATGGACCGTCCGAATGTACTCGCGCAGCTGTCAGCAGCCATTCTCGGAGCCGATGCCAACATCGTGGACGCATCGATAGAGACACGTCGGGATGTGGTCATCGATCGCTTCCGCCTGGTGGATATCGTGTCCGGTTCCTGTCTGTCCAACGAACAGGTGCAGCGACTACGCGACATGGTCCTGGCGGTATGCACCGGGACTGTGTCGGCCGAAGAGGTGTATCAGCGTTCGCGGCGTAAATGGCAGCGCCGCCTTCGTCGGCTGCTGCGCAGCGACCTGCCCGTCGATGTGAAATACATCGATCAGCAAGGAGGTGAGCAAGACGCAAGCACCATCATCGAGGTGTATGCGCCCGATACCTTCGGACTGCTGTACACGGTGGCGCATGCCATTTCCTCGTTTGGATTGAATATCGTATTTGCCAAAATTGCGACACGCGTTGACGGCGTCGTCGACTCCTTCTACGTGCAGGAACCTTCGGGGCAGGCTTTCGTCGATGCTCATCGCAGGGAGTTGTTGCGGACGGTTCTGCTCCAGGATATCACTCGCGCCACACAAACTCCTTGATGAAACGCTCGTGGAACATACCGGAACGGCAGACCAGTATCGGGGTTTTCGACTCCGGTATCGGCGGCCTGACCGTGGTGCGTGCCTTGATGCGGCACCTGCCGCATGAGAACATCACGTATTTCGGCGACACCGCCCGCGTGCCGTACGGCAGCAAATCCGCCGAAGTGGTGCGCGAATACGCCTTCGAGGACACGCGCTTTTTGCTCGACCGCGGCGTCAAGGCCATCGTGGTTGCCTGCAACACCGTTTCAGCCATCGCCATCGACAGCCTGCGTTCCCATTTCGATCTCCCCATCATCGGCATGATTCAACCGGGCGCCGAAGCGGCCGCGAAGGAAACGCGCAGCGGGCGGGTCGGCGTGATTGGCACGCTGGCAACCATTGCCTCCGATTCCTACACCCGGGCCCTGAAGACCATGGATCGACGAATGGCCGTGTATTCGCAACCCTGTCCACTCTTCGTTCCTCTCGCGGAAGAGGGGTGGTCCGATCACCCCGTCTCGCAAATGGTGGCCGACGAATACCTGCACGATTTCCATCAACGCGATATAGACACGTTGATTCTCGGCTGCACGCATTATCCCATCCTTCGCTCGGTGATACAGCGTTCCGTGGGATCACAGGTGCGCCTGATCGACTCCGGCGAAGCGGCGGCTGTGGAAGTGGAAAGGGAATTGCGCGACCTCGACCTGCTCAACCCGCTGTTCGATCAGCCGAACTACGAATTCTTCGTCTCCGACGTCCCGCAGAAATTCAAGCAACTCGGCGAGATTTTCCTCGGCAAACCCGACCTTCGCGTCACACGCGTGCACATCGGATAACTCGATACATGACGCATGCTCTCTCCATCCGCTCCCGGAAATTCACAATTCCCGGTTTTCACAGGTAGGAGCCCCGAAGAAAGCGGCGTTGAAGGCATTTTCAAAGCGCTATTCCTTTCAATCGACACAAAAATTCGCTAATTTTATCACAACCGCGGGGGTCTGCTCAGGCAATTCCCCAATCGCGGGAGTAATTCACGATGCAGAGAAGGCAGAATGAGTACACCTGAATTGGAAAACGAGAAAAAATCTCTGTTTGACGAGTTTCCGCGTCCGCTCAAGACCGATTGGTTGGAGCAGGCGACAGCGGAACTCGAAGGACGGGATTTTAGCAAGGCGCTGGTGTGGAACACCGACGAGGGAATAGATGTGCAGCCCATGTACTTCCGCGAGGATGTGGATGGACTCGCGCAACTCGGGACGTTGCCGGGCGAAGTGCCATTTGTGCGGGGCGCCACAGCGCTCCAGAACAGCGTTCAGCCATGGACAATAGCACAACGCGTGCAACATCCGGATCCCGCCATGGCGGCGGTTGAAATCGCGCAAGAAATCCATGGTGGCGCCACGGGAGTCGCCATCCATTGCGACGCCGTTGCGGTGCAGTTGGCTCCATCCTCCTCGGCGGCGGAATTGCTGGGCGTGGATGGCGTGGCCGTGCAGCATGTCGACGATCTTCGTCCCATGCTCGCGGCTGTACCGGAACACATCTCGCTCGATGTGCAGGCGGGACTTTCGGCGCCGGCGCTGCTCGCAATGAATATGGCGGCCGGTCGTACGCCCGAGCATGTGGAATACGATCCCCTGACCTGTCTGCTTCGCCATGGGCACATGCCCATCACTATCGAGCAAGCGATGGATCTCGCGGCAGATGCGTTGCGCCTCATGCACCGACGGGCCGAGGGCACAACCGTCTTGGGTGTGCATGCCGATAGTTTCCACAACGCGGGTGCGAGCAGTGTGCAGGAACTCGCCTTCGCCATCGCGGCGGGCGTGGAGTATTTCCATCAGATGAGCGACCGCGATATCGTTGCCGACGACGTGGCCCCGCATCTGCGCTTCACCTTTGCCGTGGGAAGCAACTTCTTCATGGAAATTGCCAAACTTCGCGCGGCTCGTCTGCTGTGGACGATGGTGATGAAGGAATTCGGTGTGGCCGACGAGCAACGGCAAGCCATGCGGCTGCACGTGCGTAGCTCACGCTGGTTTGCCACCAAATACGATCCGTGGGTGAACATGCTCCGCGGTACGGTGGAATCCCTCGCTGGCGCCGTTGGCGGAGCGGATTCGATGTACACCGCGCCCTTCGACGAGGTTGTCGCGCCTCCCACCGAATTCTCCCGCCGCATCGCGCGCAATGTGCAGCTTCTCCTGCGCGAGGAATCCCACATCAACCACGTCGTGGATCCCGCCGGCGGTTCGTACTACATCGAAACACTGACTGCGGAGCTTGCCGACAAGGCCTGGGCGCTGTTCCAGGATGTCGAGGCGCAGGGAGGTTTCCTTGCTGCCATGCGGACGGGCTTCCTTCAGGAGCATATCGCCGGCACCGCCGCCGCGAAGAGCAAGCGCTACTCGCAGCGCAAGGATGTGTTGATCGGCACCAATCAGTATCCCAATCCCGGCGAGCAGAGTTTGCCCGGGGCCGATTTCAATGCTGATGCCGTGCGGGCGACGTTGCGTGTGCGTTTCGAGCAGCGCAATTCCCACACTGTCGATACCGGCGCCTCGCTCAGTGGCAATCTCATCGAGCGCATGGAGCACGCCTTCCGCGCCGGTGCAACGCTGGCCCAGGTCAACGACGCACTGCTGGCGGGCGCGGGCAGGGAGCGCGTGACTGTGCTTCCGCAATTCCGCGCGGCCGAGCAATTCGAGCAGCTGCGCGATGCTGTTGCCGCGATGGAAAAGGCGCCGGTGGTGTTTCTGGCCACACTCGGACCGGGCTTCTGGCGCCGTGCGCGCGCGACCTTCGCTTCGGGATTTTTCGGAATCGCCGGATTGCGCTGTGTCGACAACGCCGGCTTCGAAAGCGCCGAGCAAGCGGCACAGGCGGCCGTTGCCGCTGGCGCCGATGTGGTGGTGCTGTGCAGCGACGACGAAAGCTATCCCGCGCTCGCACCAGCCATGACCGCCGCGTTGCGCCAGGCGGGCGCCTCGCCCCTGTTGCTTGTAGCCGGTTATCCCAAGGATGCCATCGAGCAACTTCGCGCCGACGGCGTGTACGACTTCATTCACCTCAAAGCCGATGCAGGAGAAACTCTCGTGTCCATGCTGGAAGCGCTCGGCGTCGATGTCCACGGATCACGGAGGGAAGAGAAATGAAACCGGATTTCACCAACAAGAAATTCAACGCCGCCGCCTTCGCTTCACGCGGCATCGGCGGCTGGCATGAACGCGCGACGCGGGAATTGAACGGCGCCTTGCCGGACGAGCTGGTCTGGAATACGCCCGAGCATATCGGCGTGCGTCCGCTGTACACCGCCGCCGATCTCGCCGATCTCGAACATCTCGATTTCGTCGCGGGCATTCCGCCTTTCCTGCGCGGACCGTACACGAGCATGTACGTGCAGCGCCCGTGGACTGTGCGGCAATACGCCGGTTTTTCCACGGCTGAGGAATCGAACGCCTTCTACCGGCGCAATCTTGCCGCGGGACAAAAAGGTTTGTCCATCGCCTTTGATCTCGCGACGCACCGCGGCTACGACAGCGACAATCCCCGCGTTGTGGGCGATGTGGGTAAAGCGGGCGTGGCCATCGATTCAATCCTGGACATGCAAATCCTCTTCGACCAGATTCCCCTCGACCGTATGTCCGTGTCCATGACCATGAATGGCGCCGTGCTGCCCATCATGGCCCTCTACATCATCGCGGCCGAAGAACAGGGTGTGAGCATGGACAAGCTCAGCGGCACCATTCAGAATGACATTCTGAAGGAATTCATGGTGCGCAACACCTACATCTATCCTCCCACGCCGTCCATGCGTATCGTTTCGGATATCATCGCTTTCACGGCGAAGCATATGCCGAAATTCAACTCGATTTCCATTTCCGGCTATCACATGCAGGAAGCCGGCGCGACGGCCGATATCGAAATGGCCTACACCCTGGCCGACGGACTCGAATATGTGCGGGCGGGCATCAATGCCGGACTGGACATCGACGCTTTCGCGCCGCGGCTGTCCTTCTTCTGGGCCGTGGGCATGAACTTCTTCATGGAAATCGCCAAAATGCGCGCGGCCCGCATGCTGTGGGCCAAGATTATCCGACAGTTCAATCCGAAAAGCTCCAAGTCGATGTCCTTGCGCACGCACAGCCAGACCTCGGGCTGGAGTCTCACCGAGCAGGACCCCTTCAACAATGTGGCACGCACCTGCATCGAGGCACTCGCCGCGGGTCTGGGCCACACGCAGTCGTTGCACACCAACGCCCTGGACGAAGCCATAGCCCTGCCCACGGATTTCTCCGCGCGCATTGCCCGCAATACGCAGCTCTTTTTGCAGGAGGAAACGCATATCTGCAAAAGCGTCGATCCCTGGGCCGGTTCGTATTACGTCGAGCGCCTCACACACGAATTGGCGCATCGCGGCTGGGATTTGATCGAGGAAGTGGAACGGCACGGTGGTATGACCAAGGCCATCGAAACCGGTTTGCCGAAAATGCGCATCGAGGAAGCCGCCGCGCGCAAGCAGGCGCGCATCGACTCCGGCAAGGATACCATTGTCGGCGTGAATAAATTCCGTCTTGACAAGGAAGATCCGATTGACATTCTTGAGGTGGACAATTCCGCCGTGCTCGAAGCGCAGCTCCGCCGCCTTCAGAAACTCCGCGCCGAGCGCAACGATGCGGATGTGCAAGCGGCTCTCGAACGCATCACCGAAGTGGCGGCGGGCAATGGCAATCTGCTCGAGGCCTGCGTGGATGCGGCCCGCAAACGTGCAACAGTAGGAGAGATGTCGGACGCCATGGAAAAAATCTTCGGTCGCCACAAAGCCGTCGTCCGCTCCATAGCCGGTGTGTACTCCAGCGAAGCGGCCGACGACAAGGATTTTGTCGCCGCGCGCGCAATGACCGACCGCTTCGCCGCGCAGGAAGGACGCCGTCCGCGAATCATGATCGCCAAGCTGGGACAGGACGGACACGACCGCGGCGCCAAAGTCATCGCCACGGCCTTTGCCGATCTCGGCTTCGATGTCGATATCGGTCCGCTGTTCCAAACTCCCGAAGAGGCCGCGCGCCAGGCGGTGGAGAACGACGTGCACATCATCGGTGTGTCGAGTCTCGCCGCGGGACACAAGACGCTCGTACCCGCTCTCGTCAAGGAATTACACTCGCTGGATCGCGACGACATTCTCGTTGTTGTCGGTGGAGTGATTCCCGTGCAGGACTATCAGGCCCTGTACGATGCGGGCGCCGTTGCCGTGTTCGGTCCCGGCACCGTCATCGCCCGCGCGGCGATGCAGCTTATGCGCGTGCTTCTGAATGAGGAATCACCCGAATAGCACTACCGACATTGTATGCAGGAAGACGCTCCGCGTTTAACGACGGAGCGTCTTTTTTTGTCGTCCACACGCATGGAGCGCATTTTCCCATTGCGAAACAAGCGCGCAATGCCTACAATACCGGTCAATCAACTTCCCCGAATGTCCACGATCTCCCATGCCGAACGAGCCACGAATGTTCACGAATCGCTTCTTCCTGTCGACAGCGATACTGCTGCTCGCAGTGCCTTCGCTGTGGTCGCAGACCATCTCCTACATCACACCCGACATCGGCGCTCCGGGCATGAACACGTATGTGGAATTTATCGCAGCGCACACTGCCGTGGGGACCTTCGGTACGGATGGTTTTTACCTGAACAACAGCGGCGATGCGCTGCGCGTGGAATGCGCCGACGCCGCGGACACACAGCGCGTGACCATCGGACCCGTGGTGGTATCCTGGAACGGCCGCATGATTTCAACGCAGATTTTCGTGCATCCCGATCAACAGCCCCCCAGCTACGACTGGAATGTGGTGGGTGCGGATTTCCAGATTCCCCTGCGCGTCGTGGTCAATGGCCTCGCGGGCAACAGCCAGGTGTTTACCATCGTTCGTCCCCAATCCGCCGTGATCACGGCGGCAAACGGCACGCTGGGTAGCGGCGGTATCTGGGGTGTGCGCTCACCGCGCGGAGCCATGATTTTCGACAGTCTGCAACTCGACGGCGCGCAGTACGATGTGTCGCTCATCGACCCGGATGCATCAACTCCGGGCAATCAGGCCTATCTCCCGGCCGTCATTCTCTCCAAAGGTCCGATACGTACGGCGAGCAGCACCATCATTCAAGTCAATGGATCGGGCAAACGCGGCGGACCGGGTGGCGGTGGTGGCGGCGGGAGCTTCTGTGATTTCACCGGCGATGGTACGGATGGCGGCGACGGCTTCACCGGCGGTGGTAGAGGAGGGCGCAATCGCGCGGGCAATCCGTTCGGTTCGGATGAATATCGCAATCCCGGTCTCGGCTCGGGTGCCTTCATTGGCGTAACGGGAGGCAGTATCAATGGAGTGAGTGGCGGAACCTCTCCGGCCTATGAAGCCGCAGGCGGCGGTACAGGGCACCCCTTTGGCGCTTCCGGTGAAGGCTGCGGCAGTGGATCCGGCTGCAATCCCCCGGGTGGATACGGCGGCGGGAGCGGGCAACAGCAAACCATGAACGGCGGCGGCGGCGGCTATGCCACGGAGGGGCAGTCCTCGCGCAACAACAACGGTGGCAACGTGCATGGCAATGCCATGATCGTGCCCCTTGCCGGAGGTTCGGGCGGCGGTGGTGGCAATCCGCAGCTGGGATTTTCCTGTTCGGGTGATGGCGGCGGTGGCGGTGGCGCGCTGCGACTTTTTGGACGGAGCATCGATACCTATCTCATAACCGCGGATGGCGCGGGCGGCGGAAGCGGATCGTCCGCTCATGGTGGCGGGGGTTCGGGTGGAGCCATCTCCGCCGAGGCGAAATTCATTTCCGGACTGTGGAAATTGCGTGCCCTCGGCGGAAGCGGTGTTGGTAGCAATGGCGGCGGTGGTCGTCTTCGCATGGATGGTCCCATCGGCTGGTTCAGCGGGGGATTGCCGGTGGATGAATCGCTGTACTTCGGCCCATCCACAGACACCACGAGCTTCGTCACGCGAAATTTCACACTCACCGGAACAGGCAACGGCAATACCATCGATCTGTATGTGAAAAGCGATCGCATGCCGTGGACGCTGCTCACTTCCATCACGGGATATAGCAACACCTGGTCCAACAATTTGACCATCGACGGCGGCGACGGCGTGTACTATCTCGTGGCTGTGCAGCGCGAAACGCCACAAGCGGATCCCTATGCCGCCGCACCAACGGCGGTGCTGTCACAAGCGGCCGCGAATATTCTCGTGGTCACCACCTTCCCGCGCATCGAAACGGATGTCGCGCGACAGTTCGGTCGCCTGCTCTGCGATGATGAAGTGTACGACACACTGGACATCGACAACACGGGCGAGGCCGTGCTGCGTATACCGGAGCTTCGACTCCTGCATGGTGATCGCGGCTTCCGTGTTGTGGAGCCGGTGAATGTTCCGCTACTTGTTCCCGCTGGCGAGAGCAGGAGCGTTGTCGTCGCCTTCTCGCGCATCCCCGGTGTGAGTGGACGCATCACCGACACGCTCATCATTCCGAGCAACGATCCTCAACCCGCGCGCAATCCGTGGTACACGCTGCTGACAGTGGATGTGGATGAAGCCCTGCTCGAAAGCGACGGCGCCTTGCAGCGTTTTCCCGACCTATGGCTGTGCGACAGCACGTCCATCATCATGCCGATGACGCTGTACAATCGCGGCACCGTGCCGCTCGATGTGAATGCGCCGGGCTTCGGCAATCCCGCGATGACGCTGGATGCACCCGCGGCCGCGGCCTTCCCGTTGCGTATCGCTCCAGGCGACAGCCGCGTGGTGTATGTGCGCATCACACCACCGGGTTCGGGTCCTCTCAGCGGCCGCGTGTCCTTCAGCACCAATGCCAGCACCTGCGATGCGGGCGTGGATATCGAGCTTTCGGGTGATGTGTACGAAGCCACACTCGATATGCTTCCGGTGCTCACCCTGCCGACACTGTATTGCTTCGGGCAGAGCTTCGACACCGTTATCACCGTACGCAATACCGGCAACGCCCGTCTGCGGGTGACGGATGTACTGATTTCCGATCTCGCCTTTATCGTGCTAGCACCCTCGGTGCCAGTGGATGTGAACCCCGGCGAAGCACTTCAAGTGCAAGTGCGTTACGCGCCCTCGGCGCCCGGCACACAGGTGGCGCAATTGACCGTAGTAGCCGAGCCCTGCGCGTTACGTGTCGAAGCAACGGTCACCGGCCGGCGCGATTCCATCGGACTCACCGCACCGTTGGTGGATTTCGGCGCGCGCCACGTGTCGGAATTCCCCGCCACGCAGCGCGTGTATCTTCGGAACACTGGCACCGTGCCCTTACGCATCGACGCCGTCACACCGATCATGCCATTCAGCCTGCTTTCGCCGTTGCCTCTGCTCATCGCCGCAGGTGATTCCGTGGAAGTGCTGTTGCGTTTCGACGATCCCGGAAGCAACGGAAACTGGACCGCGCAACTTCCCGTGTTGCACGATCCGCAGTGCGCGTTTTCATTCATCGCCGTCGCTGGCATACGCGGCGATGCCTCGGTGGAATTGGTCGCTGGCGATATTGTCGGTGCACCCGGCGAGTTGATCGAACTCCCCATTTACCTGCGCAATGCGCAAAGCGCCGCGGTGTTCGGAGCGACATCCATCAACACGCAACTACGCTTCGATGCATCTCTGCTCGTGCCGCAATTCGCCAACACCGGCGTGCTGGTCGGCACTGTCCGTAGCATTCCCATCTCCCTGCCCCTGCTTACCGATGCGAATGATGTGGCACTACGCCTGCCCTTCCTTGTCACTCTCGGCGCCAGCGAACAGACCGTTATCGAAATACTGCAATCCCAGCCCGTAGGTGGGCGCCTGACTATTATCGAGCGGCCTGGGTCGTTTACCTTGGAGCAAATTTGTCGCGAAGGAGGAACGCGACTGTTCGATGGCTCGGTGCGGACGGGGATTCGTTCTGTTCGGCCCAATCCCTTCAATCCTTCCACCGAAATTCTCGTCGCTCTCAGCGCGGAAGGGGAGAGCGAAATATTTGTCACGGATGTACTTGGTCGCCGCGTCGCAACCCTCGCGGCAGGCGTGATGAAACCCGGCGAGTACAGCATACGCTTCGACGCGCAGGGCTTGCCTTCGGGAATGTACATCGTGGTATTGCGCACGGCGGATGTGGTAAAATCGGCGAACATGCTGCTGTCGAAATAATGCGGACAATCCGGCCCGAGGGTTGGTGTTGCCGCGAAATAGGTGTGGCGCGGAGATGTCGCGGCGCGGAGATTTGCCCAAATCCGCACCTAACTTTTTTTAAGGACGGTTTTCACCCCCTTTTCATGCAAAAGCAACCTACAGGCAGGACCCAGCGCAT
>JAMIQH010000186.1:0-18519 GCA_035914695.1 Bacteroidota bacterium
CGTCGAGTTTGTCCTCGACGTCGGCGGTGGCGGGGATGATATGCACATTGGCGCTCGAGCGTTCAATGTCGCGTTGGGGAATGGGCATCAACTCCTTCACGCGCCATTTGTACCAGCGATGCCCTTGGGAAATCTCGAGCTTTTCCACGACAAACATGTCCGACATCGGACCCCAGCCGAGTGCGAAATCCACCGGCGAAATTTCGGACTCCTTGCCGCTGGAGTACTCGTAGCGGTGCAACACCAGCGCGCGAATATCATAATCGGCGAGCGCCGTCATCATGAAATCGCCGTGCAGCCAGGGTGCCTTGCGTGTGCTGGGCGTCTGCGCGGGTTCATCGGGGCAGAGTACGCCGTGTTCGCGTTCGACGACTTTTTCCGGCCAGAAATGCACCACGGTGAAGATCACCGCGATGCCGAGCACGGACCACAACAGGACGCGGCGCATGGCCTACTGCTCCCGCTTCGCCGGCTTGCTGGCGGGCTTGTTCGCCTCCAGCCAGGTGTCGAGCTGCTGCGCGCCATCAGGCGATTGCGCCACATTGGGCACGGTCAGCACGAGGAGCTTGTCCTCTTCGGGTTGACCGGGATCGACAATGTTGAACACCGTGCGCACCCTGCCGTCCAGTACCAGCGCGGCGGGTTTGCCCACGCGGCTGCGGGCGAAGCGGCGCCAACGCGCGTCTTCGGCGCCGGTGAGTGTCAGCAGCAGGTCGTAGCGGTCGCTGCCGCCTTTCACCTGCATGCGCGACACGTTGCGGCCGTGCAACACAGCATCGCCGAGGCGCAGCGTCTCGCCTTCCTCGTCCTTGAACACCGTTGCAAGAGGATCGTCCTCCAGCACGGCGCGGATTTCGAGATAATTGGTGAATGCGGGTTTTGTGTCGCCGCCGGAACAGGCAGCGAGTATCAGCAGCAGGAGCAGCGGTAGTACCGTGCGCATCGCGTGGACTCCGGATAATGAGCACCGTTGTTCAAGCGGTATGTTACGGCGTAAGGGCTAGAATTGCAACGCCCGGAACGCGGTTGGATCGGCGCTCCGGGCGTGTGGACGTTGGAGAGGCGGAACGATTCAAGGTTTGCGTGCGCGCACCGTAACGCTCAGCAGACGCGTCGCGCTCAGCGTGCGCGCATCCTCGGGAAGCGTGGCGGCCACATCGCGGAGTACCTCCTCCGGAATGTCGATGGTCTTTTCCTTGCAAATTTCCACATCGGTGAAACCGGCCTCGGCGATCAGCGCCAGATACTCGTCCTTGCGGATGGCGCCCGACACGCAGCCCGCGTACAACTCGGCCACGCTTTTCAGTGCGGGAGGCATGTCGCCGTCATGCACGATATCCGACACAGCGAAGTGCCCGTCGGATTTGAGCACGCGGCGCATCTCGGCAAAGGCGGCGCGTTTGTCGGGCACGAGGTTGAGCACGCAGTTGGAAAGAATCACATCCACGCTGTCGCTGTCCACCGGCAAGACCTCGATTTCGCCGAGACGGAACTCCACATTGCGTGCGCCCACCTTGTCCTTGTTCTCATTGGCCTTGGCAATCATCGCCTCGGTCATGTCCACGCCGATCACCAGGCCTTCGTCGCCCACACCGCGCGCGGCGATGAACGCATCGTTGCCCGCGCCGCTGCCGAGATCCAGCACGGTCATGCCGGGGCGCAGCCGCGCGGCATCGGTGGGAATGCCGCAACCGAGACCGAGATCGGCGTCTTCCACATAGCCCGCGCGACCGCTGTAATCATCGGACATGATGGTATAGGTTGTTCCGTCGCCACAGCAGGACGAGGTGGCGCCGCAGCAGGACGAGGCATTGCGTTCGCGCGACTGCTCGGCGATGGCGGCGTATTTTTCGCGCACCACGCTCTTCAAATCCTCCGCCACCAGAGAGGAGGCGTGACGCATCACGAAGAGCATTTCCGCGCCGATGTGTAAAGAGCGCTCCCGGTATTCATCGGCTTCGTGCTCCGTACCATCCGCGCGTTTCGGATCCAGATACGGAAGCGAAAATCGCTCCGCCGCACCGAAGACCACGGGACAGGCCTCGTCCGCGTCGTTGCACGTCATGATGGCGGCAAAACCGTTCGCGGGATTGAAACCGTCATTGAATGTTTTTGAAAATGCCTCGATGGATGGCGCGCTTCCGGCAAAGGAGACGTTGTACCGGGGATTGTCGCCATTTTCTTTCATCTCGATGGAAAAACCCAATTCGCGCAATGCGCGTATGGCATTGGGATGGAAAGCCGTGGCCTCGGTGCCGCCCGAGAAACAACGCACGCGGCCGAGGCCGAACTTCCAGGCAAGCGCCCGCGCCCAGATCTGGCTGATATGGCTTCGGCGGGAGTTGTGTGTGCAAATGAACACAAGGTCCGCGCGGCCGCCGGCATTGGATTGATCGGCGATCCATTGCGCGATGGCGCGCAATACCACGCGACGCGCTTCGGGGATGTCGGACTCGAGCGTTTCGAGCGTGCGTACGCTATCCTCGAGAACGGAGTGAAATGCTGACGATGACATGACGTGCTCCATGAACTGTACAGTGTGTTTGTCTGGTACCGTGTCGTGTTCCGCTTCCTGGGAGCCGAAGCACTCAACAAGCGCCGCTTTTCATTCGAATGTCGATGGTGGAGAAATACTTCCCGCGTAAGCGCAGGGCCACCGCCACGAGAGCGATGAGTACCGGGACTTCCACGAGAGGCCCAATGACGGCCGCGAAGGCCTGTCCCGAGCCAATGCCGAACACGCCCACCGCCACGGCGATGGCCAGCTCGAAGTTGTTGCTCGCCGCGGTGAAGGAAAGGGTTGCGGTTTTCGGATAATCCGCTCCGAAAGCGCGGCCCATGAAAAAGGACACGAGAAACATCACCACGAAGTAGATCAGCAGAGGAATGGCGATGCGGAGCACATCCAGCGGCAGATCCACAATCAATTCGCCTTTATAGGAGAACATGACGAAGATGGTAAACAGCAGCGCGATGAGTGTGATGGGGGAAATGCGCGGGATGAAGCGCTCGTGATACCATTGCTTGCCCTTCGCCTTCACCAGCGCGGCGCGCGTGAGCATGCCCGCGAGAAAGGGGATGCCGAGGTAGATGAACACCGACTCTGCGATATCGCCCATCGATACATCCACCACTGTACTTTCGAGGCCGAACCACGGTGGAAGTACGGTGATGAACACCCAGGCGTAGAGCGAGTAAAAGAGCACTTGGAACATCGAATTGAAGGCCACCAGCCCCGCGGCGTATTCGTTGTCGCCGCAGGCCAGCTCATTCCACACAATCACCATGGCGATGCAGCGCGCGAGACCGATGAGAATGAGCCCCGTCATGTATTCCGGCCGGTCGGGAAGGAAGATGATCGCCAGCGTGAACATCAACAGCGGACCGATAATCCAGTTCTGCACCAGCGACAGAAGCAGCACGCGGCGGTTGCGGAACACGTCGCCCAGTTCCTCATAGCGCACCTTCGCGAGCGGCGGGTACATCATCAGAATCAATCCGATCGCGATGGGGATGTTGGTGCTGCCGGACTGAAAACGGTTCCAGAATTCCGCTATTGCCGGGTGGAAATGCCCCAGTGCCACGCCGACGCCCATGGCCAGAACAATCCACACGGTGAGGTAACGGTCGAGAAAGCCCAGTGTACGAGGCGCGGTAGTCATTGCATGTCCTTACTGTGTAAGGGAATGGTACAACACACCAGATCCGGTGTGTGATCGAGGGCCTTGCGGTCGCGGGTAAATTCCGGCAGCATGGAGAAGCCGCGGTTCAGCGCGTCGAGCAGTTCGATCAGCGCCGCGTTGTCCCGCCGCAACGCGTAGTACATCCAGCGTCCACTGCGCCGCGCGCGCACGCAGCCCGCATGCCGCAGCATGTTGAGATGGCGCGAAACCCGGGGCTGCGGCATGTCCAGCACGCGTTGAATGTCGCACACGCACAACTCGTCCCTGCCGATCAGCAGCGCGAGAATGCGCAGACGATTGGCGTCACCCAGCGCCTGCATGAGCAGCACGAGATCATCGAGAGAGGAGGCGGTACTTGCTTTCTTTGCCATGGTGTATCCATTCGTATATTCGCATAGACGAATATATGTGGCGGATGTTTCAGTTGCAAATTCTTGTCGCCGTGTTTTCTCCTGGGTGTGCTGAGGTGAAGATCGTCGTGTAAGCCAGTGAAGAATGAGAGTAGTGAGGTGGTGAGAGTAATGAGGAATTGGTTGTGGGTGACTCGACTGTATGGCAGCGCTACGGTTCAGGACGGGTGCACCCTCAACCCATCCTCCGCGCTCTCGGCGCTCTCTGCGCTCTCTGCGAATGTATCCCGCACTCAGCCAGCCGGCAAGATTCGAGCGGGAAGCACCCTCGACCCTTCCTCTCCGCTCTCTTCGCTCTCTTTCATCTCATCAAATGTATCCCGCACTCAGCACATCCAGAAAAACCAGCACGAGAAGAACTCGCAAAAATTCCCTATTATGACAACAACATCCTGTGTGAACATGAGGGCCCCCGCCATGACATCGCGCATCGCACTGCTCTTCCTGCTGCTGTGCTTCTGCCTCGCCTGCGACGACGATGAGGCGAGTGTTCAACCCGATCGCTTTGCCTACTATATCATTAGCGGTGAAGGACTGCACCGACAGTGGCTGTACACGCATCGCGACGAGATGGTGTTCGAAGGCGATGTGCGCTGGCTGAGCACCGTGGCCGACAATGGCATTGTGCTGTTTCGCTCGCACAGCGCCGTGGGCATGCAACTGTGGGGACGCTGTGACAACGGCAGCATTCTCGCTGTACCCATGCCCATCTCGCCTGATGTGCGGCGCGAAGCGCTGATGGACGAAGCCGAGCCGGCGCTCTCCCGCGCCGGACATCACGCCGCCTTCGTGGTGTGGGACAAGCCGAAAACATCCACCGACAGCAGCACTTGGTCCGCGCGTCTCTGCGTATTCGATTGCGCGGCCTGGCGCATGGAAAGTGCGGACGTCACCGCCTTTTTACATGAACGCTTCCCGGATGAATTGTCGGAGTCATTCCGTCTCCGCTGCGAGGCCGTGTGGCTCTCGGCCGACGGTACAATCGCTCTGCTTGGCATTATCGTGATTCAGGCGGCGGATAGTAACCTGAAAAACTTTGCTGCGTTGTTGCGCTTTCGCAACGGACAGCTCGAGACGTTTCCCGGATACGAAAAATTCACGGATCTTACCTTCACTCGGTATAACCTATTCGATCCGGCGACCGGAGTGCTGTACGCTTCCGCCTGGAACGAGCAGGGCAGGCATCTCCGCACCTTGGCCTTCGATGCCGCATCACTTGGCGTGCGCGAGGTTGGCTTCGTGCCCTACCTCGATTATGCGAGTCACCGCGTAACGGCAGGCAGTTCGGAGTATATCGACTGGGACACACGCGCCGTTGTGTTGCGTCCCATCGCTGGCAGCGGCGCGGCGACGGAACTGCTGCCGTTCACCGCCATGGTACACGACTTGAGCATCAGTCCGGATGCCGCTTGGCTGGCAGTGCGCGCCACCACAACCGAGAATGACGACGCCTGGATTGTGGCGCAGCGCGGAGGTGGAATTCAGCGCGTGATCGCCCGTGGAAAACTTCGTGGTCCGCTCGCACTTTCGCTCGAGTTGAGCAATCCCAAGTAGGTTGGTGAAGAAATGATAACGGAAACGCCGATTCCGCAAAGAATCGGCGTTCCCTTTTTTTCAAAAACCAATCCTATCAATCATCGACGCTCACCGCGTCATGAGCACGCGTGTGATCCGTGAAGTCGACGCGCTGCGCAACACGAGATGGTACGAACCGCTGGCGAGCGCGGCGGGCACGTACAGCGCGTGTTGTCCGGCCCGAGCCGAGGGGAGCGCGAGCGTGAACAGCCGCTGCCCGAGCAGGGAATACAGCTCCACGGTCATTTCCTCCACCGGGACGGCGCCTTCGAGCGTGAATTGCAGCAGGCCGCCGCGCAGCGATGCGGATGCGATGTCCCAATGCGCCGGACCTGCCACGCGCTCCACATCCACTGTCGGCGCGCCTTCGTAGGGCAGGAAGTAGCGGCGGTCGATGGAGAGCGTGGTGTGCGTGCGGCGTACGCCATTGGGATACAGCACCACCACGCTGTCGATGGACTGCACCCAGCCGAGGCCGAAGAACAGCTCGGTGCTGTGCGTTGCCGCGCGCGAACCCGCGCTGCTTGTCGACAGCGTGCGTGTGAACACCCGGCCTCCGGCGTGGACCTGCACGCGCGTTCCGAAGGCGCCGCGCGTGACACCCTCATCGGGCTTGCCTCCAAGGCGCAGCCCCAGCCACCGGCCTTCGCGGCGGATGTCGTTGCGGAACAGCAGCACCCCGTCGTGCGGACTCGCGACCAGCAGATCCCCGTCGCCATCGTTGTCATAATCCAGGCGCGACACCGTCCAGGCGCCATGGATCAAGGCGCCGTACTGCCAGGTCATGTCGCGCAACGTGTAGTCGGGAGCGCCGCTGTTGCGATACACACACGAGTAGCGGGCGGGTTCGCCCTGCGTACCAGCGGGCTGATAGGCGTATTGCGATTGCCAGAGATCGAGCCAGCCGTCGTTGTCCAGATCCACCCAGGCGATACCGCTGTTCATTTCATAAAATTTCAACCCGAGCTGCGGCTGTACATTTTCAAACGTCTGTCCCGCATTGTTGTGCAGAATGAGCGAGGGATTGGACACCGATCCGCGCCAGTCCGGATGGCCGAGATTGCCCACCGCAACATCGCTCCAGCCGTCGTTGTCGAAATCGCCCCAGTCGCAGCCCATGCCATGGCCGAAATACTGTGGCGAGGCCGTGGCGGCGCCGCGCGCACCGGTGACGGCGCCCACTTCGGTGAAGGTTCCGTCGCCGTTGTTGCGGTAGAGGTAATCCGGCGCGAGGCGATACGTCGCCACGAATATATCCGTCCACCCATCGTTGTTGTAATCGCAGGCGGTGGCGCCCCAGGTGTCGAGGAAGGGCGCTTGCTCGGCCGCGGCGATGCCCGCTTCGGTGGTGACATCGGTGAAACTGCCGTCGCCGTTGTTGCGCCAGAGCTTGTCCTGGAAATAGGTCTCGTTACCTCCGGATTCACGGCGGCCATTCGCCAGAAAGAGGTCGAGCTTCCCGTCGTTGTTGTAGTCCAGCCACACCGGCGACACTGTTGGCGCGGGATTGCGAATGCCCGTCGTGGCGGTGACGTTCACGAAGCCACTGCCAGTATTGCGGAACAGACTGTCCGATTCTCCGCCGTTCACCATGTAGGCGTCGACGAGGCCGTCGTCATCGAAGTCTCCCCACACGGCGTAGCCCGCGCTCAGCCCCAGCCCTGTCTCCCGCTCGAAGCTGCCATCGCCGCGATTGCGGAAGTAGTTGCCGCCGATGGCGATGTCGTCCCAGCCGTCGTTGTTCCAATCGGCCACGGAGGCGATGGCGGATTTCACCGGAGCAATGCCGCTGAGCAGGCCCGCCTGCGTGGTCACATTCACCAAACTCGGCGAAGGAGGCGGCTGCGAACCGTTGTTCAGAGGATAGTCGTAACGCACCAGAAGGCGCACCATGAAGTCGTTCGTGCTGAGATAGTATTTGCCGGGACCACCGAGCGAATTGGTTTCGGCGGGATTCATGATAAACGACCAGTACGGCGTGGTCTGCGCGTCGCGGTCCACGGCGAAAAACGGTCCGCCGGGCTTGGTCCAATGCTGCACCACCAGACGCTCGTGTCCATCGGCTCGCAAATTGCGTGCGCGCAGATCGATGATCTTCCACCCCGCTTGCCCGCCGTAGTCCACGACGATGGGATCGCTGCGCAGATTGTACCCCCACACCCAGTGCGTGGGCGGCACCGCGCCTTCGGACGCGTCGCCGGCAATGATCAGCGTGTCGCGTGTGGCCGTCGTGCCCATGTAATAGACATGCACCTCCAGAATCTGGCAGGGCCCGGCGAGCGGGATGATCACGGATTCGTTGGTGAAGGAGGGATTGTTGTAATACGCGCCGTACGCCGAACCATTGTCGCGCTGAATCAGCACGTCCTGCGCGCTTGCGTGCGCGAGCAGAAGCAGGAGCGAACAGACGACAGTGACAAGTTCTTTCATGACACTCTCCGGGAACTGATGATGGTCCTGCAAAGATACATGCCCGGAACGAGGGAATCGACCGTGCCCGTCGGAAATTCTCCGCCTGTAACGCGCTGGTCTTTGCGACGAAGCGTGCGCCACAACGGGAATGCGCTGTGGCGCACGCTCGCGGAGTCATGGCAAGCGCACATCGAGCTGCGCCGAAAGCCGTCCGAGGCGGTCGCTGTTTACCCGGTCGCGCCCTTCGCCTATGGCGCTCGTCCCTTCGCGCAACTGCACACCGTAACGCACACCCGCACGCAGCCACTCCGACGCAAGCCATTCACAGAGTACAGCGCAGCGCCAGGTGTCGCCGTACACGGCCACGTTCTGAAACACACCGGGCACGTCGTGTTCGAATTCGTACACGCGTGCGTCGTAGTCGCCCGTGGCGGTGGAACTCACGGAAAACGTACACGAGAGATTGTGGCGTAGTCGCAAACGGCAGGACGCCGCCAGCAGCATGCCGTCGTCATCCCCGCCCCATGCATCGTAACGCGTGTAGCTGCGATCCAGCCGCAGGCGCAAGCGTACACCGTCGCTGGGCTCGCATCCCACTTGCACACGCACACTGCCGGCGGCGCGACGAGCAAGTGGACGGATGTCGCGTCCGGCCGCATCGACCGCGGCAATGGTCATGTCCTTTTGTCCGTGCGCGAAGCGCAGCGAGGCATGCAGTCCATCGTCGCGTTGCCACTGCGCGTGGATGAGGAATTCCCCGCCGGACGTGGGGAGATGCAGGAAATAGGTGCGGTTGGGAATGCGGAACACATCGGTCCAGGCGTCGATGCGCCATTCGCTGCTGGCGCGCAGACGCACTCCGGCGTACATGCCTTCTTCGTTTTGCAGCTCACCACCGCGTTCGCCGAAGCCCAGCCCATGGATATTGACAAACCTCGCGTTGTACCGGCGGTAGAGAAGCACCGCATCGATGCGCTCGGCGAGGCGCGCGCGCGCGCCCAGCAGCATGGCGCTGTGCCGCGTGTGACAGAGGGCGATTTCGCCGAACAGCTGCGCGTTGCCCCAGGCCGCGTTCAGATTCGCTCCTGTGGTCCACGCGCGATCGCCGCGAAAGCCGAAGGGCGTGCGCGGCTCGGACACCTCCGAGTAGCTGCCGTGCCAGCCGGTGACGCCGAGGTCAAGAAGCCAGTGCTCGCGCTCCCGGCGCCACGCCACGCCGGCACCGAACAGCGTTTCGCGCACCGCGGATTTTCGCCCCACTTCGCTCGCGCTGCGATGCATGCCATCGACCGAGAAACTGCCGACGGTGCCCGTTTCGTTGTCCAGCCCCGCGTCGAGCGCGCTGTAGCTGCCGAAGCCCAGCAGTCGGAATTCGCCACTGCTCATCTGCATCGCCGCACCACGAAGGAACAGCCCCTCCGTGGCTGAGGCGGATGGACGAAGCTCCATCGCACCGCGTTTCGCCACGGTCAGGGCGTCGCCACCTTTGGAGAAGCCAAAGGGCTGCCAGAACACCAGGCCCTGTCCGGCGGTGACGTGGAAATCCCCGAGCACCGCGCGCCGCAGGGGCCCGAGATGTTCCAGAGCGATGTGTCCGGAAAGATGATCCATGAAGCGCTGCTCGCCGGGATCGCGCTCCTGCACAAGTGCTGCGCGCACATGGCCCCAGCGCTGCACTTCCACGCGCTGCATCACACGGGCGCGCCCGCCGGGATAGCTTCCATCGAGAAAGCCCGCGCGGGGCTCGTCTTCCTGCTGGACGCGCACGCGATACGTCGTCAACTCGGGCAACTCGGCTCGGCGAGGACAATGCAATGTGGCGCTCACACGCAGCAACGCGTATTCTTCGCGACCGAGCTGCGGCAATGCGCGAATGTCGGACCAGCCGACGGCGCTGTCCCCGAGCAGGAGCGCATGCAGCGCGCGTGCCGAAACCGGCGTGAGAAACGGCAGTTCCTCCAGCTCGGCGAGGGCAGCACTATGGAGACAGAGTGGCTGCTCCGCTGCGCGCTCCAGTACTTCGGCCAATGCCGAGCAGTCACTTTCCTCCGAGCGTTCGAGCAGCACTTCATACGCGCGTTCCCAGTGCGTAGGACGCGCATCGCTGTGCTGTGCATGGCAGTTGTGCGCATGCAGGAAAAGGAGCGGAAAATGGCAAAGGATGACCGCATACAAGCGGCCGATGCGATACAGTGTCATGACGGATTCTCCCAAAAACCGTGAACAACAGTGAATGATGTGAACAGGCGGCGTGTGAAGCCGCGAGAGAAATCAGTTTCCGCGCGAATTCCCTGCGCGCGTTGCGATGCGGGTCAGGATTGCAATTCGTCCAAGGGGACGTCGTCGAGCGAAACGGGCAGCCGGTGCTGGAACACGAGCGTCACCGCAATGCCGAGCAACACGGCGAACCACAGTGTGGCGACACGGATGATGAAGGTGGAAGCCACGGCCACATCGCGCGTGACTCCCGCGAGTTGACTGAGGCCGGTCAGACTACCCTCGGTGGTGCCCAGTCCGCCGGGCAGCATGCTCACCGCGCCCACCACGGTGGAAAATGCGTAGATGAATGTGGCTTTCAACACCGTGGGCGGGGCGTCGAACACGTGCAGAATGATCCAATAGCCGAGGCATTCGAAAAACCACGCCACCACACTCAGCAGCACCGCGATGCCGAGGGGCCCGGGACGCAGCATCGCGTGCATGCTTTCGTACGCATCGGCGCCATGCGAGGCATAGCGGCGCAGCAATGGAAGGCGCGCCATCCAGCCGATGATGGCGAGCGCGCCGCGTCGCCAGGCCAGCAGCACCGTCACGGCGCTGAAAAACAGCGCGAAGGCCAGTACGGCACCCCGCGCAATGCCGAACATCCAAGCGCCGAGAATGAGCAGCAGCACCAGACCGATGAAATCCGTGAGACGTTCGGCGATCACAATGGGCGCCGATTTGCTGATCGGTGTACCATTCACGCGTTTGAGCAAATAGGATTTCAGCACCTCACCGAATTTGCCCGGCGTGACGGCCATGGTGAAGGCCGTGAAAAAAATGATGGCGTTGGTGCCACGGCCCGGATGCATGTCCAGCGCGCGCGTGTAGTAATCCCATTTCCAGAAACGGAAAAAATAATTCGTGAGCGTGCAGGCGAGTATCACCGGAGCCCAGGCCCAATTGAAGCCGGCGAAGGCCGCGATCAGTTTGTCCATGTCGGCGTACAGCGTCAGCGCGAAAAACACGAGAGCGCCGAAGGCCAGCGACAGCAGCAGTTTGGTGCGCCAGCTTCGCTTCATGGCCGCAGCCCCCGTCCGGTGAATTCCTGAAACGCGCAATAAAAATTGCAGAGCGGCAAACCCATCACATTGTAAAAATCCCCGTCAATGCGACGGACGAACACCGCGCCGAAGTCGTCCTGTATGCCGTAGGCGCCCGCTTTGTCCATGCAACTGCCCGAGCGCACATAGTCGAGGATTTCCGTGTTCGACAGCTTGCGGAACCACACCTCGGTGCGTTCCACGCGCGTCATCGTGCGCAAGCCCGGCACTTCCACCAGCGAGAAGCCGGTGTACACCTCGTGGCGCTGATCGCTGAGGCGATGCAGAATGCGCACGGCGTCGTCCGCCGATTCGGGCTTGTTGATGATCTCACCCTCGAGTACCACGATGGTGTCCGCGCCGATCACGATACCGCCGGGCACGCGGAAGGCCACGTCGCGCGCTTTGCGCTCGGCCAGGATCATCGCATGCTCGTCCGGCGGTACGGGAGGATCGATGAATTCCTCCACGCCGCTCGGGATGCAGTCAAAGGTCAGGCCGATCTGTCGCAGCAGATGTTTGCGGCGCGGCGAGGCCGAGGCGAGGACAATGGGCGGTGGTTGCACGTCGAATGATGGATGGATAACGGAAAAAATTCAATATGGCGACTCGCGGCCTTCGGAAAAAGGGAAAAATGTGCCAACAGCACGGAATGAGGGACAACACCGCGTACCTCCTCAACCCACGGTGGTGATAGACCACTCGTTCGGGCGTTTTTCCCCTTGCCGTGCGATTCGTATCATTATTGTTTGAATCCGTTACTCAAACCCGAATGGAAGAGGACTCTATGAATACGCAACGACTGTACCTGATCATCGGCGCCCTGCTGCTCACCGCGGTGGTGGTGTTTCTGCTGCTGCCCGAAGGCAACGACACGCATGTGCATGAACAGGCCACGGATATGCCGCCCGGACATCCGGATGTGAACCAGATGCAGCAGGGCATGGGCGGCGAAACGCAACCGGGCGCGGGCAATGTGCGCTCGGATTTCATGGAAACCTTCACACGGCTGCGCGACAAGGTGGAAGCCCAACCCGCGAGCGATACCAGCGACGTGCTGGTGTACGCGCGCATGCTGCTCGACGCGCATCAGGAGACGCAATCCGTGCCCTTGTTCGAGCGCTATCACAAGTCCGCGCCCAGGAATGTGCCGGTCATGCTGGATCTCGCCGCCGCCTACGCCAAGACCAAGCAGGTGGACAAAGCCGAGCAAATGACACGCAAAGTGCTGAGTGTCGAGCCGAACAACACCACCGCCATGTACAATCTCGGCGCCATTTACGCTTCCACCCAGCGCAAGGCCGAGGCGAAAAAGGCCTGGCAGGATTTGATCAAGCGCTTCCCCGACTCCGAAGACGCCGCGCGTGCCAAGGCCTTCATGGCCGAACTTTAATCCCACGCCGAGCGGGGCGATGAGCATTCTCATTTTCCGCACCGATCGCATCGGCGACGTGGTGCTGACCTTGCCCCTGGCCAGCGCCCTGCGCCGACAGTATCCCGGCGAGCGCGTGCTGTTTTGCGCGCAGCGCTACGCCGCCGCCATTCCGCGACTCTGTCCCGATGTGGACGAGGTGCTGGAAATAGAGGAGCGCGATGTGCGCAATCCCTTCCCCCTCGCGCGCGTCCTGCGGCAACACCGTGTGCGCTGCGTTGTGTTCGCCTATCCGCGTCCCGGGCTGGCGCTGGCCGCGGCGCTGGCGCGCGTACCTGTGCGCGTCGGATCGGCGTATCGCTGGTATGCGCCGCTGTTCACCCACCGCCATCGCGAGCATCGCCGCGAAAGCGTGCGCCATGAACGCGACTACAACCTGTCGCTGCTCGGCGCGCTCGGCACCGCTCCCGACGATTTCCCCGCGCCCCGCCTCGTGCTCGATGCCGCGCAACGCGCGGCGGGACGCAGGATACTCGAGGAAAGCGGAATTGCCGATGGGCGCGTCGTGCTTTTGCATCCCGGCAGTGGGGGCTCGGCCAAGGATTGGCCCATGGGGCGCATGAGCGCATTGGCCCGCGACATCATGGCGCGCCATGCCGACGTGCGCGTGCTGTTTTCCGCTTCCACCGAGGAGTTGCCACGCGTGCGCGCCTTGCGCGAAGGATTGGACGAACATGCCCGTGTACTTCCGCGGGGACTCACACTCACAGAACTCGCCGCGGTGCTCGCCGCGGTCGATTGCGTTGTGGCCAATTCCACCGGTCCGCTACACATGGCCGCCGCGCTTGGCACACCGGTGCTGGGCCTGTATCCTTTTCAACGAGAATGCCATCCGCGCAGATGGGGCCCGCTCGGCACGGCCACGCGTGTGCTCATGCCCCATCCCGCCCCCGACTGCGCCGACTGTGCGAATGGGCATTGCGATGCGCACGATGCGATGGAGCGCATCAGCGTGGACGAGGCGCTGGTGGCGCTGGAGCAATTGCTGCAACAACCGCGCGCGGCGGAAAGCTGAACGCCACCTCACGGCCATGGAGGTCGAGCCGGGTCGCAACGGCGAGCCGCATCCAGGTGCGCGGGGCAATGCCACGTACGGTCACGTGCAACATCCTTGATCGGAATGCGAATACTGTGGAGAATGCAAGAACGTCACAAATCATGGAACTGGAAATCGGGACAGGGCATACAATGAGTACCAACTGGAGAACGACGATGAAACGCCTTTCCATATACGCACTGCTCGCCCTGTTCTACACGACGCTGATGTTTCCCGAAGTGCTCGCACAGAAAACAGGCAGCGGCGCCCCCGACAGCAAGCGTCCGCCCTCGTATCGGAAAATCGAGAACAAGGCCTTCGATGTGGGCGAGGAACTCATTTTCGACGTGAACTACGGTTTCGTCACCGCTGGTCAGGCGCGCATGGCCATTCCCTCGTACTCGTGGCAGAAGGGCCGCAAATGTTACAATGTGCAGTTTTTGGTGAAATCCACCTCGTTCTTCGACAGCTTCTACCGCGTGCGCGACCGCTACGAATCGCATATCGATGTGGATGGGCTTTTCCCGTGGAAATTCGTGCAGCAGATTCGCGAGGGCAATTTCAAGCGTGATTTCAACGCGCGCTTCGACCACGACGCGCAGAAGGCCTACACCTCCGAGGGCGTGTATCCCGTGCCCATGTTCACGCAGGATATTCTGTCCGCCTTCTATTACATGCGCACGCAGGATTATTCCGGGATGAAGCCCGGGCAGAAGGTGACGCTGCGGAATTTTTACAAGGACAGCACGTACACGCTGACCGTGGTGTACCATCGTAAAGAGACCATCGAGGTCGAAGCCGGGACCTTCCGTACCATCGTGCTCGAACCCGTGATGGAAGAGGGCGGCTTGTTCAAGGCCTCGGGCAGCATTTTCGTGTGGCTGACCGATGACGAAAAGAAAATTCCCGTGCAGGTTGAAGCGGAAATTCCCATCGGCTCCATTAAAAGCGAACTCACCGAAGTGAAGGGCGTCAAGGGCCCTGTACGCGCCAAGGTCAAGTAAGCGCGGCGCGTGAACGAGCGCGGCCGCAATGGCCTGCGCTCCGCCGCCCGTCGAGCCGCGCGACGATTCACTGATCCCTCTCCACGCATTTCCTCCTCGCATCCATACAACGGCGCTGATGCGCCTCGTCGGGGAATTTTGTACCTTGGGAAAAGGTACGAAGTCAACGCTCAACGTCAGTCCCCAACGAGAGCAGCATGTTTCCCCAACTTGATTTCAGCGGTATCACGACGCAGTCGGTGCGTGAACGACGGAGCAAGGTTGCGCTGAGCGATTGCGCGCGTCCGTTTCACGGCGGAAGCTTCGCGGATTTTATGCGCACCTTTCCCAACATTCTCAAAGCCGCCGATTTGTGTGCTTTCGCCCAATGCATCGCCGATGCGCGCCTCGCGGGCGAGCCCTGCATACTGATGATGGGCGCGCATGTGATCAAGACCGGCTGTGCTCCGCTGATCATCGATTTGATGGAGCGCGGCGTGCTGACGCATGTGGCCTTGAACAGCGCGGGCGCGATTCACGATGCGGAATCCGCGCTGTTCGGTGTGACCTCGGAGGATGTGGCCACCAATTTGCAGGACGGGTCCTTCGGCATGTGGCGGGAGACCGGGGATTTCATCAACGGGTCGCTGGCGGCGGCCTGCCATGCCGACACGATGGGTTTCGGCGAGGCGATCGGCACCGCGCTGCACGCCGCCGCCGCTCCGCATCTGGAGTACAGCATTCTCGCGGCCGGTGTGCGTCTGGGCGTGCCGGTGAGTGTCCATGCTGCCATCGGCACCGATATCGTGCATCAGCAACCCGGCATGGATGGCGCGGTGACAGGCGAGATGAGTTTCCGGGATTTCCGCGTACTCGCGCACAGCGTCGCGGGGTTGCGCGCGCGCAGTGTGGTGATGAATGTGGGTTCGGCGGTGATTTTGCCCGAGGTGTTTCTCAAGACGCTCACCGTGGCCCGCAATCTGGGCCATGCCGCGCGGGGCTTCTCTGCCGCGAATTTCGACATGATTCAACATTACCGGCCCAATCTCAACGTTGTGACGCGTCCGACGCAGCACGAGGGCAGGGCATTTTCTTTCACCGGCCATCATGAGATCATGCTGCCACTGCTGGCCGCATTGGTGCATGGCGCTTTGGAAGGAACATCCTGAATGAGCGAGCCCACGCTGGATATCGAGCCACAGGACGATCGCACACCCGCGACTCCGATTCTGCGGGAGTGGACCATTCATCCCGCGGGTTTCGCGGTGCTTGTGCTGGCGTTGGTGTTTATCTCCTATCAGCTCGTTGGTAGTCTGATCAGTTTTCTGCTGTTCGGGTTGGATTTCGGGAAGAATACCCACGCCGTGCGCGTTGCGACCATGGTGTCGCAATACGTGCTGTTGCTCGGCCCCGCTCTGGCAATGCTGTACCTGCAGCCCTGGTCCATCCGGGAGGCACTCCGTCTCCGCTGGCCGCGCTTGGGTCCATCGATAGCCGTGATCGTATCGGTGTTGGCCTTGCAGATGGCGGGACAGGCCTGGTTGGAGATGCAGCAATTCGTGCTGCGCGAGTACCTTCTGCCGGACTTCTTATTGCCGGTGCTGGATGCTTTCGAGGAAATGATCACCGAGCTATACTCGTCGCTGCTGGGCATGCACTCGTTGCCCGAGGCGCTGTTTGTGTGGTTTGTGGTCGGGCTCACACCGGCGCTATGCGAGGAGGGCCTGTTCCGTGGCACGGTGCAGTACTCGTTCGAAAAGGTGCTTCCCGCGCGTTGGGCCATCATCCTTTCCGGCACGCTGTTCGCGGCATTTCATCTCAATCCCATCACACTCCTCCCGCTCGCCGCGCTGGGTATGTGGCTCAGCGCCACGGTGTGGCGGGGGAAGTCCATTGCCTATCCCGTTCTCGGTCATGCGGTGAACAACACCTTCGCCGTGGTGGCGCTGTATGCGTTGGACACCGAGCAACTTGTTCCCACTTCATCCGGCGGCGCGCTGCCCTTCGGTCCTCTGCTGCTCATTCTCGTGCTTGCACTCGCGGTATTCGCTGTGTTCGCGCGAATGTTCTGGCGCATGACCGCGGAGCCGCACGCCGACACACTATAGAAGGAGGATCCCATGTCGTACTGTCCGCAATGTCAAACCGAGTATCAGGCCGGCGTGGCCGAATGCGTGGATTGCGGCATTCCCCTCGTCGAGGGGACGCCTGTGTTTTGCTTCAATTGCCAGGAGCCGGTATCGGCGAACGATACATTCTGCAACAACTGCGGCGTGCTGCTGGAGGAAATCCCCGGAGATGAAACTCCGGAATGCGAGAACCACCCCGACCGCGATGCCGTGGGCGGCTGTGTGATCTGCGGCAAGCCGCTCTGCGAGGATTGTGCGCGCGAGCAAAATGGCCGCGTGTTCTGCGAGAGCGACGAGCATCTGAATGTGCATCAGGGTTTCGTGGTGGTGTACACCACGTCCACGGATTACGAAGCCGAGATGATCAAGGCCAATCTCGATGGCGCGGGCATTCATGCGCTGATTTTCAACCAGCACGATCATGTGTATTTCACCACCATGGGCATGTTGGCGCTGGTGAATGTGATGGTGCCGCGCGCGCAACTGGAAGAGGCGCGCGAGATCATCGAGGCGTTGCTCAAGGATGAAGGACTTGCCGAGGGTGAGTTGCCCGCGGAGAACGGCGCGTGAGTGATACGCGGGAGCGCGTCCTGTTCGCGCTGCTTGCCATCCCCGCGGTGGTGGCATTGGCGTGGTTTGGCGGTTACGCGTGGATGCTGTTTATCGCGGCGGTGCAGGTCGCCGCGATAGTGGAATACGGCCGCCTCGCGCGTGCCAAGGGCGCCGCGCCGCAACGCGGCACCATGATCGCATTGTCGCTGCTATTGATTGTGGTGTTCATGCACGAGCGCCTGGCGGCGGATGCGGTGCTGCTGTTTGGTCCGCTCGCCTGGCCGCTGCAATGGCAGGCGTTGCTCTGGGTGCTGCTGCTCGGCCTGATGCTGGCGCTGCTGGTGGAATTGTTTCGCGGCGCCGACGCGCCCTTGCTCAACCTCGGAAGCACGCTGCTGGGGGTGCTGTACATCGGTCTGTTCTTGGCCACCACCGTGGGCATTCGCGAGATTTTCACCGTGGTGGAATTCCCCGTCGGTCGCGTGTTCGGCACGGCCACGCTCGGCCCCGCGCAGCTCGCGCAACTCGAGCGATGGGGTGGCGGCACGATGATTGCCGTGCTGGCGGGAATATGGCTGTGCGATACCGCCGCGTATTTCGGCGGACGCGCCATGGGCAAGCACAAACTCTTCCCACGGGTGAGCCCGAAAAAAACCTGGGAAGGTGCCATCTGGGGCGCCGTGGCGGCCGTGGCCGGCATGCTGGCCGCGCGCGCCATAGCGCTGGATTATCTCGGCGTTGTCGATGCCGTATTGCTCGGACTCATGATCGGTGTGCTCGGGCAGCTCGGCGATCTGGTGGAATCGCTGCTCAAGCGCGACGCCGGGGTGAAGGATTCCTCCGGCATGTTGCCCGGACACGGCGGCGTGTTCGACCGCTTCGACAGTCTTATATTTGTATCACCTGCGGTCTTTCTCTACCTTGATTTCATTGTATTCGCGTAGGCCTTTCGGCAGCAACGGAGCCATGTTGTGACGAGTATGAAAACAACCAAATACATCT
>JAMIQH010000187.1:0-4666 GCA_035914695.1 Bacteroidota bacterium
CCATGCGAACGTTGGTGCGGTGCGGGAATTGTGAGCGTGTCTCGCGAGGGATTCCGCTGCGGAGTCCTGTGAACGCAATCTGATAAAATCAGCCATCTTTTCCCACAGGCAATACGCCCGTGTCCGCAAGCGGAAAAAGGAGAGGCCGCTCCTTATGGAACGGCCTCGCACATCGGGAATGACGGATCGCCGATCAGCGCACGATCAGCAGACGTCGCGTGATGTTTCCTTGCGGCGTGACGAGTTGGTAGAGGTACGAACCCGCCTCGAGCGTTCCCACCGGCAGGCGGAGTTCATGCGAACCCGCGCTGTGCGGACCCGCGGCAAGCACGGCCACTTCGCGACCGAGCATGTCCACGAGGCGCAGCGAGATCACCGAAGCCGTGGGCAGGGTGAAGCGTATCGAGGTACTGCCGCCCGCCACCTGCACGGGATTCGGGACGTTTTGATCCAGTGCGTAGCCCAGATTCTTCAATGCCTCCGCGGACAGAATGCCCAGCGGCAGCAGCTCGACGGGCTCGGTTTGCAGGGCATTACCCTCGCGGTCGAAACTCAGCAGGCGGTAGCGCCAGCCATCGGTCGAAGCCGCCTCATCGTCCACAAAGCTGTAGTCGCGACCTTCGCCGCGGGCAACGACACCCAGCGAGCGCCACTCGTCGCTGTTGCGCGCGCTGCGCTCGATGATGTAGCCCAGTTCGCTGACGTCGCGATCATCCGTCCAGCGCAGGACGGACGAGCTGCCGCTCCGCCACTGTGCGTCGAAGTTCTTCACGTTCACGATCAGCGGGAAGTAGGGCTCGGCCATGGCCCAGATGCCATTGAGATTGCCGAGGTTGATGCCCGTCACCGCCTGCTCGACATGATTGGCATAGCTCGGTATCGGCGACCAGGAGAAGAGCTGCGGACTCTGACGCCACATACCCAGATTCCATGGTTCGGTGATGCCTGTTTGCACGAGTTCGTTGAGCGAATACCACAGCGTCATGTTGGCGATGTAGGATCCCGTGGCTTCCACCACGTAATGGCGGTACACGTACTTCAGGCGATGGATATTGCGCGGCAGCGAGAAGGGGTTGAGTCGGATGCTCAAGGTCTGAATCGTTCCCGACATCACCTGGATGCGCGCCATGCGATGGCCCTTGTCGTTGTAAAATGTCGTCGTGCTCCCAGCGGGCAGTGCGCTGCCGCTGCGAAGCACGCTGTCCCAGGGCTCCACTTCCAACAACACCACGACGTTCAGCGGAGAGTTGACGATGGGCGTGCTCGTGACGGAGTTCGTGCCGCTGATCGTCAAGGCGCCCGTGTACGTACCCGAGGCGAACAGATGCGCATCGATTTCGAGGCCGAGGAAGTCGCCTTCCACACCCGCTCCATTCGTGATGCGCAGCCAGGGCGTGCTCGTGGCGGCATTCCACACGATCATGCCGGGACCGAAGGACTCGCCGCCGTTGATCACGGGGATGTTCGTCGTCATTTTCGGCTTTTTGTACGTCAACTTGATGCGCAGCGTATCGACACCGATGCTGATTCGGCGCTGGGCATACACACGATACGTGACGGGGATGAGGAGGGGAGAATTCGTCGCATGGGGATCAATGACGGTGATCGTCCCGCTGTACGTCCCCGGCGCAAGATTGCTCCGTGTCACATTGACGGCGAATCCATCGGCATTGCCACCGCTCGCCGGCGATGGGGTGATGGCCAACCAGGTCGGGGAAATCGATGTGCTGGACGAGGCCGTCCATTCGATCACCGAAGCGTATCCACCAATGGAATACATGGCCAGCATCTGGGAAGCGGGCAGGGGGCCATTTTCCTCGGCCGAGAAATTCAACGCGGCGGGCTGCGAACTTAAGGTGCCCTGCGGAGGATTGGCATGCATCGTCCAGATGCCGTTGACGTCGTTGAGCGCCAGTGTGAAGCGTTTCATCGCCGCATCATGCGTCGCTCCGGCATTGGCCCAATTCACTCCACCGTCCATCGACCGATACAGTTGAAGATTGAGGTAGTTCTGGCCGTTCATCTCCAGTGCGCTGTACCACAGCCCCATCGTGAGATTCAGCACGGCGGGACTGGGATCCTCGATCTTGTAGCTTCGCAGGATGGATGGCAGATTCCCGACCCACGTGTACGTGCCCGTCGTACGCGTAACAGTGATCAGACCCGGCGCCGCTTGTGCGGCGGGATCGACATCACTGCCTGTCGCGGGCGAGGGATTCTCTTGCAAATCCATGCCGATGTTTCCGAAATCATTGATCCCGCCCGTGTACATTCTGGAGACGCGGACCTTGCCGAAGATCCGGCCTATTTCCATCAGACGGCCTGACGTTCCAAGATCGAGCACATGCGGCGCCAACACCCTGACGGTGACATTGGAAGCGACGATGACCTCATCTGTCACCAACACAGGGCCGTTGATGATCTTGGGGAAGGAGGAAATGACCGGAAACTCCAGAGTCCGATACGTTGTCGGAATCACCGTCTGCTCGTACGTCGTCGCCATATAGCGCACCACGGCATCGGATGCTGTCGCGTCGAAGCTGCCGGAGATCAGCGTCGGGTTGTTCGTGAATTCCGCTATGCCGGAAGGGTTGGACCCATCGCCAACGATGAGACTGCCGAGTCCCGCACCATTCTGCGCATTGGCAATACCGTTGAGAGAAAGTCCTTGGGCATTCTCCACCAGTCGGCCGTCCTCGACACGCAAGGTGTTGCACACATTGAGCGGTCCAGCAAGTGTCAGCGTTGCATTGTTGTCAACGATAATGTCCCAGTAAAACAGTCCGCTGATGCTGCGATTGGCAGTGACGGTGCGGCTGCGGATGCTGCGCAAATACGCGCGGTTGCCGTCACTGTCGTTCGGGTTGCCAATGGTCGGCGACAAGGCCGCGACGTACGTGTCCGCGAGGAAATCGAGATACGTCATGGGCGCGCCGCTGCGGGCGAAACCGACGCTCTCGACGCTGTTGGACGATCCGCTTTTCCATCCATGGCGCCCCGCGGGTAGCGTGAACTGATTGTTGCTGCCATGCGCGAGACCGTGGATGAAATTGGCTCCGGCATCGCGGATGGCGATGGCGTCGGAGGAACCTGCGATGGACAGCGTGTTGCTGCTATGCGTAAAGTACTGATTGCTCGCCCCGTTGGCTGGCGCTTGCAACAGCAGCAATCCATCGGAGACATCCGTATCCGGAATGGGAACGGCGAACATGCCGCCGATTACGATGATGGTGCCCGCGGGGAGATTGCTCCACAGCGGGTCATTGGAAAAGGTCAGCACGCCAAACGGATAGGTGCCGCCGGACGTGGCATCCGCGAGCGAGTAGCTGCGCATGTCGAGGCCGTCCTGCACCACGTACAACTCCACCGCCTCGTCCGTACCGATGTGGCCGTAAGCGTTGAAGTATTCGTTCAACATCACCGTGGGCGTGGGAGGGGCATCGTTTTCAAGAATAGTCACGGTGTGCGTGTTCAACGCTCCGGCCGAAGCGGAATTTCCGCCGGTGACAGTCGTGATCGAGAACACCACCGTCTCGTTTCCTTCGAATAACACATCGTCGTTGATGGTGAAGGAAATGGACTGATCCGCACCGCTGCCAGCGGGGAAGGTCACGATCTGTGTGCTGTAGGCCGGAACGATGTCGCTGCCATTGGTTGCCGTGCCGCCGGTAAGCGCCACGGTGACCTGTGTGGCATTCGCGGCGTCGGGATTGGTGATGGTCAGCGGAATGCTCACAAGACCGGCATTCTCACCCACGGAGGAACTGGACGTGGCGAAGGCCACCGTGGTCGGTCCCGCCGAACCCTGCGGCGTGACGGAGAAATCGTCGATGGCCAGACCGTGGTCGCTGCCCGAGTGATCCGGATCGTACCAGCGCAGCATGATCTCCTGCCCGGGCGTGAGCACAATGGCGAGGGTGTTCGTGATGCTGACCCGATTGGCGGCGGCATTTCCATCCAGCGCGCCAGTCGTTCCGCTGATAATCGGGCTGGTGAAATCCAGCGCGGCAACGCTGGTCCACGTGCCTGTCGTCAAGCTACTCAATCCCGTCCCCACTTGATAGGCGAAGGACACCGTCTGCGCCGCGGCCGTGCCGCTGTAGCGCCATTGCTCGCCGATGTAGGAAATGTTGAGCGAGGTGATGGTGGCGCCGGTGTTGTTGACAAGGCGCACACCGTAGTACAGATTACCCACAGCGGCATTGCCCGAGCCCACCGAACCGAGGGCGCGCTCGGTGTTGGTGCTGGTGCCGTAACTGTACAGGTTGCCGGCGTTGCTGGCTCCATCATTCGCCACGATCGTCGTGCCCGTGCCTGTCCGGGCGTGGTACCAGCCACTGATCGTGCTGTTGTCGGACCAGGTGGCGGAACCGCTGGTGACGAGAGTATTGAAATTCTGCGTCTGCGCAACGTTCAACGCGTTGAGCGATACCTGCGCCGTGGCCGTCGCGGCCAGTCCGATGATCGCAAGCGTCAGCATTAGCCATGTCGATCGCTGTCTCATGGAATGTCCTTCGTTTCTCTAAGTGAATGTTTGTTGTCACACATTGCAATTAGTACAAAACTACGCAGTTTATGGCTGAAATGGAATCGCTGCGGTAGGAGAAAAGCATGAGCGCGCGGCGGTGACGCGGACGCACCCTATATTGCCTCTACTGCGTTCGTC
>JAMIQH010000188.1:0-3954 GCA_035914695.1 Bacteroidota bacterium
CGTGACCGACGTGGTGATGGATCCGCGCGGCAGCCGTGTGCTGTACGCCGCATCCTATCAACGGCGGCGGCATGTGTGGACGCTGATCAACGGCGGCCCCGAAGCGCGGGTGTACAAAAGCGAGGACGCGGGCGCCACATGGACGAAGCTCGAAAACGGTTTGCCCTCGGGCGATGTGGGACGCATCGGTCTGGCCATTTCTCCCGCCAATCCCGACTGGCTGTATGCTGTGATCGAGGCGCAGGAAAAGGCCGGTGGCGTGTACCGCTCCACCAATCGTGGCGCGAGCTGGGAAAAGCGGAATTCCTATGTGCCCGTCAGTCCGCAGTACTACTGCGAACTGGTCTGCGATCCGCTGGATCCCGATCGCGTGTATTCGCTCGACACCTACACGCTGGTCAGCGACGACGGTTTCGCCACGCATCGGCGTCTCGGCAACAATGCGCGCCATGTGGACGACCACGCGTTGTGGATCAATCCCGCGAACACCCGGCATCTGCTTATCGGAGGTGATGGCGGGTTGTACGACAGCTACGATGGCGGCGCAACCTGGCGCTACAAGGAGAATCTGCCCGTTACGCAGTTCTATCGCGTGTCCGTGGACAATGCGAAGCCCTTTTACAACATCTACGGCGGCACGCAGGACAACAACAGCTTGGGCGGACCCTCGCGCACGCTGTTCGCGGACGGCATTTTCAACGAGCATTGGTTTTTCACCAATGGTGGTGACGGTTTCGAATCGCAGATCGATCCCGAGAATCCGGACATCGTGTATGCGCAATCGCAGTACGGCGGTCTGGTGCGTTTCGACAAGCGCAGCGGCGAGCGTGTGGGCATACAACCGCAGCCCTCGCCGTTGGAGGAGCCCTACCGCTGGAATTGGGATGCGCCGTTGCTCATCAGTCCGCACAGCAACACGCGCCTGTATTTCGCGGCCAACAAACTCTTTCGCTCCGACGACCGTGGCGGCAGTTGGGTGGCGGCGAGTCCCGATCTCACGCGCCGCATCGACCGCGACCGTTTGCCCGTGATGGGAAAAATCTGGCCGCCGGAGGCGGTGGCCAAGAACGCTTCGACTTCGCTGTACGGCAACATTGTGGCGCTGTCCGAATCGCCGCTGCGCGAAGGACTGCTGTACGTGGGCACCGACGACGGGCTCGTGCAGGTGAGCGAGGATGGCGGTGCGAACTGGCGACGCATCGACCGCGTGCCGGGCGTGCCCGAGACCACGTATGTGAGTTGTCTGCTCGCATCCATGCACGACGAGAACGTGGTGTACGCCACCTTCGACAATCACAAGATGGCGGACTTCGCGCCGTACGTGTTCAAGAGCAGCGACCGCGGTCGGAGTTGGCAGCCAATGTCCACGGGCATCGCCTCGGGATCGCCGGTGTACACCATCGCCGAGGATCACGTCAGCAAGGAGTTGCTGTTCTGCGGAACGGAATTCGGCGTGTACGCAACGGTGGACGGCGGCGCAACGTGGGTGCGCATGAAGGCGGGCCTGCCCACCATCGCCGTGCGCGATATCGACATACAGCGCCGCGAGAATGATGTGGTGCTGGCGACGTTCGGACGGGGTTTCTACGTGCTGGACGACTACTCGCCCTTGCGGGCACTGACGAAGAAGGCGCTGGATTCCGCGGCGGTGATCTTTCCCGCGCGCGACGGACTGTTGTACGTGCAGGCGAGGCATCGTGGCAAAGGCGCCTTGGGCGAGACTTTTTTCACCGCGGCCAATCCGCCGTTCGGTGCCACGTTCACCTACTATGTGAAGGAGGCGCCTCGGACGAAAAAGAGTGTCCGCAAGGAAGCAATGAAGGAGAAGGGCGATGCGGCGGTGTACCCGAGTTGGGACAGCTTGCGTGCGGAGGACGAGGAGATCGAGCCCTACTTCAGCTTTCTCATCCGCGATGCGCAGGGACAGCCCGTGCGTCGCCTGCGCAGCGCCGTGGGCAGTGGTGTGCAGCGCATCACCTGGGATGCGCGCTTTGCCACACTTGCGCCGATCACCGCGGGGAGCGAGGTGAACAGCGCGGCCGGCATGCCTGTGCCGCCGGGTGCGTACTCGGTGACCATGTTCGCGGTGGTGGATGGAGTGGAGCAACAGCTCGCGGGCCCGCAATCCTTCACACTACGTCCATTGGAGATCGGCAGCTTCCCGCCGAGCGATCCCGCCGCGCTGGCGGCCTTCCGCAAGGATCTCGCCGAGGTGCAGGGCCGCGTTCTCGCAACGCAGCGCGCATTGCGTGAAGCGCGCGAACGGCTCGCCGTGCTCGACAAGCGCCTGCAGATTGTTCCCGGGTCCGATACCGCGCAGCGAGCGGACTACCTCGCCCTGCGCACGCAGCTCAATCGTTTACACCGCGAGATGAATGGTGACGAAACAATTTCGAGCCGCAACGGCAATCAGTTGCCCTCGATCGTGGAGCGCATTCAGGACATCGTGTACTCGCAGTGGTCGCACAGCGGCGATCCCTTGCCGCAGCACCGCATCGGCCTCGAGCATGTGCGCGCCCTCATCGCGCCCGTGCAGGAAGCCGTGAACGCCATCGGAACGCAGAAGCTGCGCGAGTTGGAGCGTCGACTCGGCGGGGAATGAGCTGGGATTTTATTCTCATGGAGCTTCGCGAATACAGTGAAGAATGAGAGTAGTGAGGTGGTGAGAGTAATGAGGAATTGGTTGTGGGTGACTCGACTGTATTGTAGCGCTACGGTTCAGGAGAGGTGCACCCTCAACACTTCCTCTCCGCTCTCTTCGCTCTCTTTCATCTCTTCAAATGTATCCCGTACTTAGCCGGCCGGCAAGATTCGAGCGGGAAGCACCCTCAACCCATCCTCCGCGCCCTCGGTGCCCTCTGCGCTCTCCGCGTTCCATGGATGGCTTCCACACGGAGGCGGTGAGCAGCTGGTAGCGCTATCCCATCATTTCCCCGAAAAACCGTATCTTATCAATTCCGCCCGCGCTGCGGGATGGAAGCACGTTGTACCACCATCGACCGATTTCCGGAGTTCTCATGTCGGACACGACCGTCCACACCCCGTCTCTCGCTTCCGCCTACGATCCCGCGCAGGTGGAGGACGCCTGGTATGCCTTCTGGGAAGAGCAGCGCCTGTTCCATGCCGAACCCGATGCGGCACGGCAGCCATTCACCATCGTGATCCCGCCGCCGAACATCACCGGCATGCTCACCATGGGCCATGTGCTCAACAACACGCTGCAGGACATTTTCCTGCGCTATCGGCGGCTGTCGGGCGATCTCGCCTGTTGGATTCCGGGCACGGACCACGCCGGCATCGCGACGCAAACGGTGGTGGAGAAAACGCTCAAGCGCGATGAGGGCGTGTCGCGACACGATCTCGGTCGCGAGCGCTTCCTCGAACGTGTGTGGGAATGGCGCGAGAAATACGGCGACATCATCATCCGGCAATTGCGCAAACTCGGCGTGACCTGCGATTGGGATCGCACGGTGTTCACCATGGATCCGGAGCTGTCGTATGCCGTGCGCGAGGTGTTCATCCGCCTCTATCGCAAGGGACTCATCTACCGCGGCAAGCGCATCATCAACTGGGATCCCGTGGCGCATACCGCGTTGTCGGACGAAGAGGTGGTGTACAAGGAGCAGCAAGGCAAACTCTGGCATTTACGCTACCCCGTCATGGTTGACGGTGTGCCGAGCGACGAGCAATTCCTCGTCGTTGCCACGACACGTCCCGAAACCATGCTCGGCGACACCGCCGTGGCCGTGCATCCCGATGACGAGCGCTACAAGCATCTGGTGGGTCGTACGGTGCTGCTGCCGCTGATGGACAGGGAAATCCCCGTGGTCGCGGACAGCTACGTCGACGCGAGTTTTGGCACAGGTGTGGTGAAAATCACACCGGCGCATGACCCCAACGATTTCGAAGTGGGGCAGCGGCATAATCTGCCGCAGATCAACGTGATGAACGTCG
>JAMIQH010000189.1:0-7546 GCA_035914695.1 Bacteroidota bacterium
CATCGACCCTCTGCTTAAAAGGCAGATGCTCTACCACTGAGCTACAGCCCCGCCACAAAAAGTGGTCCTTTAAGCTAGAAAATTTTTTGCGCCGGATCAAGATGTCGCCGATTCTTCTTGGAAATTTTTTCTTGCATCTTGAAACGCGGCCACAAGCAGAATCAACCGGCCGTCGGCCCTATTTGTTCCGTCTCACTGGAGTGTTTTCCTCATGCGCTACGATCTTCTCGTTCTCGACCTCGACGGCACGCTGCTCGATTCTTTTACCGATATACACAACGCGGTGAACGCGTTGCTACGCACGCTCGATCTCGGAGCCCTGCCCGCCGAGGATGTGCGCGCATGCATTGGTCGGGGCGTGCGGCATTTGCTGCGCTGCGCGCTCGAACGCGCAGGCGCGGACAATGCGGACCCCGGCGCGTTGCTCGATACCTATGCCGCCTTGTATGAACGCCATGGATTGGAACATACCGCGCCGTACCCCGGCGTGACGCGCACCCTGCACACGTTGCGCGCGCGCGGGTGCCGCCTTGCGGTGCTCAGCAACAAACCCGAAGATGCCTCGCTGCGATTGTTGCGTCATCTCGGTATGGGCGCGTTGTTCGAGCGCGTGGCCGGCGGCGATAGCTTCGCGGAAATGAAACCCTCGCCGCAACCTCTGCTCGCGTTGATGGCGGACATCGGCGTGGCGGCGTCGCGTACGGTGATGGTGGGGGACTCGGTGTACGACATCGAATGTGCGCGGGCGGCGGGCGTGGATGCGTGCGCGGTGAGCTACGGCTTTCAGTCGGTGGAAACGTTGAAGGCGCTCGACCCGGAGTACCTGGTGAGCGCCTTCGATATGATCAAGGACATCGTCGACGGGACGATCGATCGCGGTCAGTCGAAAATGTAGTACAGTCCGACCTGCGGCAAGGGGAGAAACACACCGTCGGTGAAATAGGTGAGGCCGAGCGAGGTGCTGAACACCATGGTGCGCGCGAAGGCCCAGTCGTAGGCCAGACCGAAACCAGCGCGGAACGGTCCATCGAGTTTGTCGTCGCCGTCCTCGCCATTCGTGTATAAACCCATTCCCACAAATCCATAGAAGCGGTTGCGGCCATCGAGATCGAAATCGAATTGGCCTTCGATACCGATGTCACCGATCATGTCGCCGCTGCCTTTGAACGCGCCGCCAGCGAGCTGGAAGCCGAAACGGCCCTGGGGATGGAAGCGCGCCGCCAGACCCATGCCCGACATGAGGCCGGCCTGCAAGCCCACGCCCCAGCGCTCCTTCTGCTGATAAAACTCCGTCTGCTCCTGGGCGCGCAGTGGCGTTGCGGCCGCGACCAGGACAAGCGCAACGAGTGTAATGAGGAATGTTCCGTACCGCATAATGGAGACCCTTTTACTTGTTCGTATGCGGCAAGCTAGGTAATTTCAAGGAAAGTTCAAATGAGGCGGAGAACGACGTGAGTGAGATTGTCATCCAGACCGACGCGAAACCCGAAGACTTGATTCCCCAACTGCATGCGATACTCGATCCCACCGAGCCACCGGTGACCACCATGGCGAATGTGGCCTCGTTGTTCTACTGGTCGCTCGATGCGGTGAACTGGGTGGGATTCTATATCCTCGACGACGACGCATTGCGGCTTGGCCCGTTCCATGGAAAGCCCGCGTGCACCATGCTCGCGCTGGAGGAAGGCGTGTGCGCCGCGGCCGTGCGCGAGAAGCGGATGATGAACATTCCCGACGTGATCAACTTCGATGGCCATATCGCGTGTGATCCCGCCTCCCGTTCGGAACTCGTGGTGCCCATACTGGTCCACGGCGAGGTATGGGGCGTGCTCGACATCGACAGTCCCGTGCACAAGCGTTTTTCGCTGGTGGAGGAGCGGCTGTTCACCGAGGCCGCCGCCCTGATCGGAGCGCATCTGGAGGCATGGAAGGGGCGGATTTTTCCCGCTTGACATGCGCCATTCGATACTCTAACTTGTCTTGTTCCATTTTTTCCATCCAATCAGAGAAACGTATAGACACTTCGGTACCGTTGCAGTTTTTTCCATACGGATCGTCCGCACCGGATGTCACAGTCAATTCACGTTTCTCATCAACGCGCACCGCGATCGCAGGGCTGGTACCGCCTTGTCGCTACCATATTGCCCGCAGGGCTGTCGGCTGATATGAGCAGGTTTGCGGAAATGCGGCGCATGCTCGCATCGCCGCTGGGCCGGAACACCTTGCTGCAGATGCTGGCCATGGCGGCGAATTCCGCATTGGGCATACTGGTGTACGGATTGCTCGCCAGCGCGCTCAGTGTGGAGGATTTCGGAACCTACGCCTTTGTTGTCGCCCTGTTCGCTTTTACGGGGATGTTCTTCGATTTCGGCATTGCTCCCGCGGGAATGCGCCTGATGGCCGTGGAAAACGACACAGCCGCGCAGCGGTCGATGGCGGGTGCGCTGCTCGTGTTGTCGAGCGGTGTCGGCCTTCTGTACGCGCTGTGCATTGCGGCCGCGTCCATGCTTGTGGATGCGTGGTTTCATCAAGGCGCGGGGCGCGTGCTGCTACTGGCCGCGCCTCTCGCGGCGATGCTGCCGTTGTACGAGATGGTGCTGTCGATGAGTCAGGGCGGTGGCAATATCCGTCTACTCTCCCTGGCCATTGTGCTGCCCCGTGTGCTGCTTGTGGCGTTACTGCTGGTGCCGGGCCTTGTCGTTGCGGATGTATCGCGCGCGGTGCTGGTCACCTTGATCGCGAGCGGCCTCACCGTGCTTGTAGTGGTCACGGTGCTGCACCCCTCGCTGCGCGGAGTGCGGCAGGCGATACGCACGGTGTTCGGCGAGGTGCGGGCCTTTGGCCGTGATGTGTACACCGGCCGCGTGGTGGATGGATTGACTACGGGATTGGATAAAATCCTGCTCACGAAATTTCACGGACCGACACCGGTCGCGTTTTACTCCATCGCTCTGACCATGGCGATGCCCATCGGATTATTCAACCGCGCATTGGCGCAAAGCTCCTACAAGTCCTTCACCGGCATGGACGCCATTCCCACGCGCGTGCTCCGCGGCAGCGCGATCTGGGCGTTGGGCGGAGGAGCGGCGGTGGCGCTGTTGGGGCCGGCGTTGGTTCCGGTGTTTTTCCCGGGCGCCTACAATTCCGCCTTGCAGGTGTTGCCGCTGTTGGCGCTTGGCGTGGCATTGGGCGCGCTCAACAGTCCGTACAACGCCTTTCTCGCCGCGAAGCGGCAGGGAAAAGCCATTCGCATCATGTCGATCAGCACATCGGTCACGAATATCGTGTTGAATTTGCTGCTCATTCCGCTCTGGGCCATGACCGGTGCGGCAATCGCCTACATCGCCACCTACGCCCTGAACATCGGCATGAATGTGTACTACTATCGCCGCGTGCGGAACATCGGGGCAGGTGAAACGCGATGAGCACGAATGGACGGATTTTTACGTTGCACGAAATAGTCCCGCATGGCAGTTTGCGGGATGGCATTTCCTCTTCCATTGGACATGGAATCCGTATGATGCGTTTCCGCTACATACTGTTGTTCGCCACACTGTTGCTCGCCCAGACCCACGCGCAGGACCTTCGTATTCGTCAGCAGGACGCAGGCGGCTTGCTCATCGAGTACCGACCCGCCGCGACAATCACTCGACTGCCCTCCGGCGAGACGCGCGTCGACGTTGTGGATGGCGTCTCCGCTTTTGGTGTGGGCGATCCGCGCGTCCCGCAGCTGCGTACGTTGCTTGGCCTTCCGTCCACCGTTGACAATCGTGTTACGGTGGTGGAAATGGATTATCGCGACGAGCAAGGTGTGGATCTCGCCCCGTCGACCACCCCGCGTCAGGATGACGAAGAATCCGCCACTCCGCGTGGCACGCTGTACTCCGCATCCGCATTCATCCCCGCAGCACTGGCGACGTTGGAACATGTCGGCGTTGCACGCGACCGTATCTACGGTGATCTGGTGGTGAATGCGGTGCAGTACAATCCCGCGACGCGTGTGCTTCGTGTCTACACGCGCATTGTGGTGCGCGTGGACTTCGGCAGCGCGCGGGAGCGCTTCGCCACGGTGACACCCGGCGAGGAAATGCCAGCGCAACTCCTCAACGCGGCGCAGGCGCGCGCCTGGAAGCTGCAACGTCCGGCGGCGGTTGCCAAGGCCACGTCGACAACGTTGGCATCGGGGCAGTGGTATCGCATCACCGTGGCACAAACCGGCGTGTATCGCCTCTCGCGTGCCTGGTTCAGCGCGGCCGGCATCGATGTGGCAACGCTCGATCCGCGTACCATCCGCATGTTCAGCAGCGGAGGCAGGGAATTGCCGCGCGATCTCGATGCGAAGCGCCCCGAGCCATTGCAGGAAGTCGCGATCGACGTGGTGGGAGGTGAGGACGGGCGTTTCGATGAGGAGGATTTCGTGCAATTCTTCGGTATGGGAACGAGCGGCTTCGACTACAACTCCGCCTCGGGCCTGTACGAGCATTACATCAACCGTTTCGGGGATGAGAACGCATTTCTCATGACCTTTGGAGGCGCGCCAGGCAAACGCATGGCGCAGCAGGCCTCGCTCAACGATCCGCAACCCTACACGCCCGCATGGTTCAACGGCCGGGAGTTCGAGGAAGAGGAAGTAACCAATCTGATGAACTCCGGATCGATGTGGTTCGGAAAGCGGTTGATTCCGGGTGCGGGCAGCGCCTCCTCGATTGCGTACACACGGCGATTGCACGGATTGGTGCGCAGCGAGCCCGTGGTGTACCGTGTGCAGGTGGTGGGCAGCGCCGAAGTGATGCATGGCTTTACCGTGCGCGATGGTGAGCGCGAATTGGGCAGCATTTCGCTCGGGACGGTTTCCTTTGGTTCGGAAGTGGACGATGTGGCAAAAATCTCCGGACCGCGCACATTTAGCGGTACCGGACAACTCCCCGATGATCGTGCCACGGTGACTTTAACCTATTCGTCGAGCAGCACCGACCGCAGCCGAGGCGGCTATGTGGATTGGGTGGAATGGCATTATGCGCGCCGTTACGAGCCGCTGAACGATGAGCTGCTGTTTTCGGCGCCCGATACCACCGCGGTGGTGGAATTCGTGATCAACGGTTTCACCACCAGCGATATTGTTCTGTACGACGTGACCGATTGGGCGAATGTGACGCGCATCGCGAACGCGAACATCAGCGGAGGCACGGTGCGTTTTCAGGTGTCGAACGAGCGCGGCACTCCGCGGCAATTTCTCGCCGTGGCGCGTCCGGCGCTGAAGTCGGCTCCCGCGCCGGTGGGCGTTCCCAATTCGGGCCTGTTGACGCACAGCGGTGCCGAGTTCGTGATCATCACCAATGATCAGCTCGCCGAAGCGGCGCAGCGCCTCAAGGCGCATCGAGAGCGCGCCGGCGAGGACAGGATCAGCACCGCGGTGGTGCGTCTGAGCGAGATTTACAATGAATTCGCCTCCACGTTGCCGGACCTCACCGCGATACGTGATTTCGTTGCGCATGCGGTGAAACGCTGGCCTACACCGCCGCGCTACGTGCTGTTCCTCGGCGATGGACATTTCGATTACCGCAATCGCACCACGGCCGAACCCATCCTGTTGCCTGTGGTGGAATCGGAGAATTCCATCAACAAAATCGATTCCTACGTGTCCGACGACTATTACGCAAAGGTGGTGGGTACGCCGCGCAACGATGCGCGCGTGGATGTGGCCACCGGCCGCATCCCGGTTCTGACACTCGCCGAGGCGAATGCCGTGGTGGACAAAATCATCCGTTACGAAACGCAGCCCGCTTTCGAACCCTGGCGCAACCACGTCACCTTCGTGGCCGACGACGGATGGAATTCGTCGCGCGACAGCGACGGTCCTGAGCACACGGCGCAATCCGAGCGGTTGACGTCGAGCGTCCCGGCGTCGATGGATCAGAAAAAAATCTATATCGTCTCTTATCGCACCGAGGTCACGGCTTCGGGTCGGCGCAAGCCCGACGCGGCGGCGGCCATCGTGGATCAGATCAATCAGGGTACGTTGCTGGTGAATTACACCGGCCACGGGGCGCATGACGTGTGGACGCAGGAGCGGATTTTCGTGTCCGATGTGACCATTCCCCAGTTGACCAACGCGGACCGACTGACCTTCATGTGCGCGGCCACCTGCACCTTCGGTCTGTACGATGCGCCCGGTGTGCGCAGCGGGACCGAGTTGTTGCTGCTCAAGCCCGATGGCGGCAGTATCGGCGCCCTGTCCTCGCCACGTGTGGTGTTTTCAGATCAGAACAGCGCGTTCAACAAGGAATTTCTCGAGAATCTGCTCAACAAGGGGCGCGAGGACGATGGCCGCGCCAAGCGCCTGGGTGAAGCGATCTACAGCACCAAGCAGCGCTACAGTGGCGTGGCGGGCTATGAGAAATTCCATCTCTTCGGCGATCCCACCACGCGTCTCGCCTTGCCTCGCTATTCCGCCACGTTGGAGGAAATTCGCATCAACGACGAGCCCGTGAGCGCCGACACGGTGCAACTGCGCGCGCTGAGCAAGGTGACCTTGCAGGGCAGCGTGCGCGACGGCGAGGGACGCGTGTGGGAGGGCTTCAACGGCACCACCGATGTGAGCTTGTTCGATGCCGACCGCTACGTCGTGATCAACGATCCGCCGAAGTGGATTAACTACACATACCGTCTGCAGGGTGGTTTGCTGTATCGCGGCAAGGCCAGCATCGCCAGCGGACGTTTCACGGTCAGCTTCATCGTCCCGAAAGACATTTCCTACGAGAACAACAACGGCCGCCTCGCCATGTATTTCGATAATGCGGCGGTGGATGGCGCCGGCTTCTTTGCCGATCTGCGCGTGGGTGGCTCGGATACCAGCAGCGTACAGGACGAGACCGGTCCGGTGATCGCGTTGTACATGGATACACGCACCTTCCGTCCAGGCGACATGGTGAACAGCGAAACCACACTGCTCGCGGATTTGTTCGATGAAAGTGGCATCAATACGACGGGGCTGGGCATTGGACACAATCTGGAAGCCTGGTTGGACAACGGCAGCACCGGCATTGTGCTCAACGATTACTACACCGGCGAGGTGGATTCCTATCAGAAGGGTACGGTGACGTATCGCTTCCGTGGCCTCGAGCCCGGACAACACACGCTGCGGCTGCGCGCGTACGACATTTTCAACAATTCCAGCACGGCCGAAACCTGGTTCACCGTCGCCGGAAGCAGCGAGTTGACGCTGGCCGACGTGATGAATTATCCGAATCCCATGCGTGACGAAACATCGTTCACCTTCCGTCACAATCTGGGCAATCCGGTGAATGTGGACATCAAGATCTACACGCTGTCGGGTCGGCAGGTCCGCGCGATCGAAGCGCGGAACATCGCAGAACGCTTCGTGGCCGTGCGCTGGGATGGACGCGACGAGGACGGCGACGCACTCTCGAACGGCGTGTATCTCTACAAGGTGATCTGCCGCACCATCGATGGCGGCATGGGTAGCGAGGTGCTGGGTCGGCTCTCGCTCTTGCGCTGACGGTTGCGTAACCCCGAAACAAGCAAT
>JAMIQH010000190.1:0-13122 GCA_035914695.1 Bacteroidota bacterium
CGGGCGTCGCCGGTACTGCTTTTTCGTCGAAGTTTTCGAAGATACATGGTGCAATCTACCCCCTCCCGAACGCCGGAATCAAGGGGGGATTTTTCCACTACATCGACTTTACCCCTGTCAACATTGATTCAAAGCCATATGGGCCTCTTTCATCCCGAAAACACCCGAAAATATTTTTTAGGTGTCGAAGTTGGGCTAAAATGATGAAGCGTTTGAGTGAATGGCCACGGCAGTAGGCGGCCATGGTCATGGCGCGAAGGAGTGTGTTCCAGTACTGGTGCGCACTCCTTTGTTTTTATGTGCCTTCAGGAGATATTACACGTTTGAATGCTCCCCGCGGGTGAATCGTGTGCCCCGCAATCGCATCTCACGCACATGACGCGCACAACAGTGATCCCTCACACCATTTCGGCCTCTCATGTTTGAAAGCACACCGATGACGCTGGCTACCGTGATTGATGCCAGTACACAGCGGCATGCCTCGCGCATCGCCCTTTCCTTCGTTTCGGCCGCTCCCATGCTTTACGCCGAATTCGCCACCGAGGTCGCGCGCTTGCGCGCCGCCTTGCGCGCACACAACGTGCGGCCGGGCGACCGCGTCGGAATACTCGGGAGCAACATGCCGCGCTGGGGTGTGTGCTTTTTCGCCGTGACCACGATGGGCGCCGTCGCGGTGCCGCTACTGCCCGATTTTCACGAGCGCGAGATTGAAACCTTTCTCCAGCATGCCGGTTGCGATGTGCTGATCGTTTCTTCCCGACTCTACGCCAAGGTGAAAGACGCCACACTCGACACGCTGCGCCACGTGGTGCTTATGGAGAGCTTCGAACGCATCGCTCTCGGCGCCGCGGACGCCGAAACCGCGGACCGCCAACCGTTCTGGACCACGGACATGGGGGAGATGCCCAGCGCCGATGTGCGGGAAGACGACCTCGCCTCCATCATCTACACTTCCGGTACCACGGGCAAAAGCAAGGGCGTGATGCTCACGCACAAGAACATCGTGTTCAACGCGGTGAAAGTACAGACCATTCAACCGGTGACGCAGAACGATGTCATGCTCTCCATCTTGCCATTGTCCCACACGTATGAGAACACCATCGGGCTGGTGGTGCCGATCATGATGGGCGCGTCGGTGTACTATGTGGAAAAGCCGCCCACGGCGAGCGTGCTGCTCCCCGCACTCGAAAAGGTGCGGCCCACGATGATGCTCAGTGTGCCATTGGTCATTGAAAAAATCTACAAGCAGCGGGTACTGGCGAAATTCCAGAGCAGCGCCATACTCCGCGGCATTTACGGCACGGACATGGGACGGCGCTTCCTGCACAAGAAAGCGGGGGCGAAACTGCGGAAAACCTTCGGTGGCCGCCTGCATTTCTTCGGCATCGGCGGTGCGAAGCTCGATCCCGTGGTGGAGTCGTTTTTACGCGAAGCGAAATTTCCCTATGCGGTGGGCTACGGACTCACCGAAACGGCACCGCTCCTCGCCGGCGCCAATCCACGCAACGTGCGGCATCAATCCACGGGTCCGGCCATGCAGGGTATCGAACTGCGCATCGCCCACCCCGATCCGGTGACCGGTGAAGGCGAAATCCAGGCGCGCGGAGCGAGCGTGATGCGTGGCTATTACAACGAACCCGACCTCACCCGTGAGGCCTTTACCGAGGATGGCTGGTTCCGCACCGGCGATCTCGGCGTGTTCGATGCCGACGGCCACCTGTACATCAAGGGACGTTTGAAGAATCTGATCGTCAGTCCGAGTGGCGAGAATATTTATCCCGAGGAAATCGAACACGTCATCAATAATTTCGAATATGTGGTTGAGTCGCTGGTGATGGAGTACAAGGGCAAACTCGTGGCGCTGGTGCATCTCAACTACGAGGAACTCGAGCAGCGCTTCAGCCATCTCCGCGAGGAGGCGCGGCAATTTGTTCGTGGAAAAGTGGAGGAGATACTCCGAGATTTGCACGTGCGCGCCAACACGCGCCTCAACCGCTTTTCACAACTCCACGCGGTGCGCGAGCAGGAATTGCCGTTCGAAAAAACCGCAACACAGAAAATCAAGCGCTTCCTCTATGCATCGCATCCCGCTGCGGAGTGAGCCGTGGACGCAGCCGCACATCGGACGCCGCGCATGACCGCAGCCCGAAGGGAGGCACGCTAGCCATGCCGTGGACCTGCTTGCTGATCGCCGGACTGCTGGAAGTGGCCTGGGCGATTGGACTCAAGTATTCCGAGGGCTTCACACGTCCGTGGATCAGCGTGGCGACAGCGCTCGGCATGATCGCGAGCTTCTATTTTCTCTCGCTGGCCTTGCGTCATATTCCCGTGGGAACCGGCTACGCCGTGTGGACGGGCATCGGCGCCGCGGGCACCGCCATACTGGGCATCATTCTCTTCGCCGAAGCACTCACGCCACTCCGCGTCATCTCCCTGCTCCTCATCATCGCCGGCATCGTGGGTCTGCGCGTGGCCGGACAGTAATCCGCCGCCGCCTAGTGACGCTATACCCTCGTTGGGGATCGTCACCATTACAGAGCGCACCACTTGACAACGCCGGTGGCAGCGTGTATTTTGAATGTAGATAAAAAACTCGACATTCAATGCGTGATGGACCACCATGCGGGATCCGCTTTCACGAGTGCAGATCAAATACAAATTGCCCGCCGCCTTCGTGGGCGTGTGCCTCTTGGCATTCGGCGTTGGTGGGTATTTGATTTCCGTGTCGGCGGGTGAAGCGCTGGAGGGAGAGATTCGGCAGAGACTGCGTGCGGAGAGCGCATTGATCGCGCAAGCCATGGAAGCGCGGCTGGTGCTGCTGCGGCGACGCGCCGAGGACTTCGCTTCCGATGGCTATATTCGAACGCAATTGGAACGGATGCGGACACACGATGCTCCCGGCGCGCGAGAGCGCTTGCGGCGGCATCTGTACATGAACAAACTGCCGTTGGTGGAAGCGCTGAGCGACATCATCGTGCTGCCGGCGGACAGTGCGCATTGCGCTGCCTTCTCCGTTGCCGGAGGCGTTGTGGAGCAGTCAACGATTGTGAACAACTCCGACGCGAGGGTGAAGCGTGGTGGTGCGCTTGCGGGCGCGGCGGATCGCAGCATTGTCGCACTGCCCGTACCGGTCTATGAATTGCACGGTCGGCGCCGCATCGGCACGCTGGTCTTCGTGATCGGACTCGACGATCTCCTGTATCCCACCGTGCCGCCATCCTCCCGTTCGGGAGATTCCATAGGAAACGCGCACCGCGTGTCTCTGCTGGATCGACAGGGTGGGCGGCACGTGCTCAGGCCAACCGCGCGTACACCCGCCCCGATTCCATCGGACGTGGCCGGGCGGCCCTTCGTACGCGAATGGCCACACGAGACGATGTTGCATCTGCGCGAAGTCCAACCCTATGGATGGCATGTCGAGGTGGCGGTGGACGCGGCGACAGCCATGTTGCCAGTATCGGGCTTGCAGAGTCGCTTTCTCGGCACGGGACTACTGATGGGCGTTGTGGCGATGGTGCTGCTGTTTTTCCCCATCCGCTTCCTGGTTCGTCCGCTTTCCGCCATGCGCGACGCGGCGCGCGCGCTGGCGGACGGCGATCTACGACGACGCGTCGATGTGCAATCCGAGGACGAAATCGGACAGCTCGCGCAATCCTTTAACTTCATGGCCGAAGCGACGCAGGAACGCACCGAAGCCCTCGAAGACAGCGCGCGCATGCTCGAACAGCGTGGGCATGAACTCGCCATCGAGAAAGACCTGCTCAGCACCGTGATGCATTCGATGGACGACGCCGTGATGTACTATGATACCGGAGGTCGATTGCTGTTGCACAACCTGGCTGCGGCGGGCCTGGTGGATATCTGGAACGATGGACGACTGCTACCCGCGCCGCATCGCTGCTGCGCTGACGGGAAGCATGCCGAAGACTGCCGCCGCTGCCTGATGGATCACGATTTACCCGCGCGCGAATGTCAGGTGGACATCCATGGCCGCGTGCACGAAATCAACCTCACACGCATTGTGGCGCATGGTTGTCCCGAAGGCACCTTGCTTGTCGCGCGCGACATCACCGATCGTCTGCGCTTCGACGAACGCCAGGCGCATCAAGATCGTCTCGCGGTGCTGGGAGAGGTGTCGGCGGTCATGGCGCACGAACTGAACAATCCTCTCGCCGCCATTACGCTGTACGGTCAAATGATGCGCAAAGAAATGGCGCACGACGCCGAGCATCACGAGCATATCGAAGTCATCCTCCGCAACGCGGACCTCTGCAAACGAACATTGCGTGATTTGCTGAGTTACGCGCGTGAACGCGTGGGCGAGGACGGTGTATGCGATGTCGCAGTATTGCTGGCGGATGTGCTGCGCTTTCTCCGACCGCTGTATGAAAAAGCGAACATCAGCTTCTCCATCGAACACGCGCTGCGCGACAGCAGCGTGCACTGCGACAGTGGTTATCTGCGCCAGGTGTTCGTCAATGTTCTCATGAACGCCGTGCAGGCGATGCGCGAGCAGGGAGGACGTTGCGACATTCATTTGCGCGACGACGACGAACATCGTGCGCTGCTGGTGAGCATCGCGGACAGCGGTCCGGGCATCCCTCCCGGAATGCACGATGCGATATTCGAACCCTTTGTCACATCGAAGCCCGCTGGCGAAGGCACCGGACTCGGACTTACCATCTCCCGGCGTATCATGCTCGCCCTGGGCGGATCGCTGCTGCTGCGCACGTCGCGTCCCGGGCGGACGGTGTTCGACATCGTCATTCCCCGCGATGCCGTTGAAGGTGATGGCACCTTGTCCGACATGTTGCGCGCCCCGATGCGTGAATCCCGCGTGGAGGTGCATGTCGACACGTGACATCGATATCATGATTGTGGACGACGAAGCCGACATTCGCAACGGTTTGGCGCGTCTTGTTGGAGGCACCGGCGCGCGCGTGCGCCTTGCGTCCTCAGGCGAGGAGGCGTTGGCGCTGATGGCCGAACGCGAAACCGATCTGTTGCTCAGCGATATCAAAATGCGTGGCATGTCCGGTGTGGAACTGTTGCGCGCAATGCGGCGGCACCATCCGTACACGGGCGTGCTGTTGATGACGGGATTCGGTACTATCGAACTGGCCGTGCAATGTCTACAACTCGGAGCGCTGCATTTTCTCACAAAGCCCTTCGACAACGAGGAAATTCTCGAAACCATCGAACGCCTCGCCGCTCGCGTGAGCGCCGAACGCAGTGCGATGTCGGCGACGGCGGATGAGCGGGGATTCATTGCCGGCGATCGTGCGATGCGTCCCGTGTTGGATGCCATCGAGCATGTTGCCGGAACACGCATCCCCGTATTGATCCAGGGCGAGAGCGGCACCGGCAAGGAGGTGGTGGCGCGGGCGATTCATCGAGCGGGTGGAGCGGAGTGTCCGCTCGTCGCCGTGAACTGTGCCGCGATTCCCGACGCCCTGTTGGAGAGCGAGTTGTTCGGTCATCGCAAAGGGGCATTCACCGGAGCCGACCGCAATCACGACGGCGTATTTCAGCGTGCCGACGGGGGAACGCTTTTCCTCGACGAGGTGCCCTCGATGTCGCCGGCGTTTCAGGCCAAGTTGCTTCGCGTGTTGCAGGACAAGACGTTCACCCCGTTGGGCGCGGAGCGGCAGAGCACGGCGGACTTCCGCATCATCGCCGCCACGAATCGCGATTTGAGAAAAATGGTGACGGCGGGGGAATTCCGTGAAGATTTATTCTACCGCCTCAATGTGTTCACCATCGCCATTCCACCGTTGCGAGAGCGGGTGGGCGATATTGAAGCGCTCGCACGGCTGTTTCTGCGGCGCGCCGCACGGGGCATGTTACGCGACAGGGCGACGGTGCCGCCTCTCACACGCGAGGCGCTGGACGAATTGCGCGCCTATGATTGGCCGGGGAATGTGAGAGAATTGGAGAATGCCGTGCAGCGCGCGGCGATCATGTGCCGCGACTGCGAATTGCTGCCACATCATTTTTTCCTCGGGGCCGCAGCCAACGCCGAGACGACAAGGGACGTCCCACCCGCTCGGAGTTACGAGGAAGCCAAGCAGCAATTGCTCGATCGCTTCCAGCGGCAATTCCTCCAGCGCATTCTCGAGCGAACGAACGGCAACATTTCCCGCGCGGCTGAGGAATGCGGTCTGACGCGAGTGGCGATTCAGAAGATGTTGCGCCGTTTGAACATGGATCGCAGCGATTTCGATCATTGAGCCGCGGCACCCCGCTCCGTTGCCCTCCCGTCCTCCACATTTCGCCCAATTCCTTATTCAACCTTCATCCCATAAGCCAGCATCGCGGTGTGGGTGCCAAACGCGGTTTGCACCGTCGCCTGCACCGCCAACTCCGGTATGCGGCATCGATCGAGCGCTATTTCCGGGTATAGCGCGATTCCGCGGCACCATGCTGCAAACCGTCGTTTGCAGCATCAGCGGCACGGTGAGCGATGGAGGGATGAATATCGCCGAAATCGGCCGAAATAAGCAGGCACACCGCACCGCGAAGTTGTGGCACGGTTCATGCAGTACATGTCGAAGCATTTCAACAGCGGTGTAAGGCATGAATCGAAGGTTATCCACTCAGCATTCGCATAACGGCAGCGCGGAACGCGCGTACTTCGCGGCGCTCACGGCTATGATGCTGCTCGTCGCATTGATCGTGCCGGAGCAAAGCGCCCGGGCGCAGGACGATGCGGAATATTTTCGCATGAATTGCATGAGTTGCCACACGATCGGTGGCGGACGCCTCACCGGTCCGGATCTCAAGAATGCACACACGCGCAGGGACAGGAAGTGGCTGGTGGATTTCATGATCAATCCCCAGGCTATGATCGCCTCCGGTGATCCCACGGCGACGCAACTACTGAATGAAGCCCGCGGAGTAGTGATGCCCAGCATTCCCACGCTGACGCGTGCCCGGGCGGAGCAACTACTGCAGCTAATCGAAAAGGAATCAGCGCTTGCGACATCCGCCTTCAAAGGAACGCAGGTCGTGAGCCGCCCCGGCACGCCGGCGGACCTCGAGATGGGGCGGAAGCTGTTCACCGGCGAACAGGCGCTTGCGAATGGGGGACCCTCGTGCATCTCCTGCCACGCCGTGCAGGGCTTGGGAGGACTCGGAGGCGGTAGTCTCGCGCCGGATCTGACAACAGTGTTCGAGCGCTACGAAAACCGGACGGTTCTCTCTAGTTGGCTGACGGCTCCCGCCACGCCCACCATGCAGTCGCTGTTTCGAACGCAGGCGCTGAGCCCCGACGAAGTACTGGCGCTGGTAGCCTACTTCGAGCACACGCTGACGCGCAATCCCGCCGATCCTTCGGCGGCGCGGCTGAATTTCCTGCTGCTCGGACTGGGAGGGGCCCTGCTGCTGCTCGGGCTGTTCGATGTGCTGTGGAACAAACGCTTGCGCTCGGTGCGACGAGCGCTGGTGGATCGCATGCGCAACAACAAGGTCCCGGTATCCGGGAATGGAGTCGACAGTCATGAGTGATCGCAAGAAACAGCAGCCATGGATACGTGACGAGGAGGATGCCGCTTCGCGCGGGTGGGAGGAATTTTACCGTAACCGCTGGCAGCACGACAAGGTGGTGCGCAGCACGCATGGCGTGAACTGCACCGGCAGTTGCACGTGGATGATTCACGTCAAGGACGGCATCGTCACATGGGAAATGCAGGGTCTCGATTATCCGATGCTCGAGTCCGGATTGCCGCCGTACGAGCCGCGCGGCTGTCAGCGCGGGATTTCCTTTTCGTGGTATCTCTACAGTCCGCTCCGCGTGAAGTATCCCTACATTCGCGGGGCCTTGCTCGATCTCTGGAAAGCGGCGCGTGCGCGACACGATGATCCGGTGGAGGCCTGGGCCTCGATGGTGGGCGACGCGGCACAGCGTTCGCGCTGGCAGCGCGCGCGAGGCAAAGGTGGCTTCCGCCGCACGACGTGGGATACGGTGCTCGAGATAATGGCCGCGGCCAACATTTACACAATCAAACATCAGGGCCCCGACCGTATCGCCGGCTTCTCGCCCATCCCAGCGATGTCCATGGTCAGCTATGCCTCGGGCGCGCGCATGTTGCAACTCATGGGCGGCGTGGCGCTGTCCTTTTACGATTGGTACTGCGACCTCCCGTCGGCCTCGCCCGAAACCTGGGGCGAGCAAACGGATGTGAACGAGTCCGCCGATTGGTACAATGCGAAGCTACTTGCAGTGATGGGATCGAATCTGAACATGACGCGCACGCCCGACTGTCACTTCGCCGCGGAATCACGCCACAACGGCACGAAGATGTACGTGTTTTCTCCCGACTTCAATCAGGTGGCCAAGTACGCGGACAAGTGGATTTCGCTCAACGCCGGTCAGGACGGCGCCTGGTGGATGGCGGTGAACCATGTATTGCTGCGCGAATTCCATTACGAAAAGCGGACGCCGTATTTCCTCGATTACGCCAAGCGCTTCACCGATGGTCCGTATCTCGTGGAATTGCGCCCCGACGGTGAGCATTGGGAAGCCGGTCGGCTTCTGCGCGCCAACCGAGTCGATCGCTACGTTGGCGAGGAGTTGGGTGAATGGAAATTCCTCATGTGGGATGCGACAACGGATACGCCGAAGATGCCACTTGGCAGCGCCGGTCATCGTTGGGGGAAGGAGGCAGGCAAATGGAACATGCAGTTGAAAGACGGACTTGACGGGTCCGACATCGATCCGACGCTTACGCTGTTGTATGAGCGCGGCGAAACTCTGCCCGTGCGCTTCGACGATTTCGCTGATGCACGCGATCTGACGCGGCATGTGCCGGTGCGGCGCCTGCGCACCAGCGATGGTGGCGAGGTCGTGGTGGCCACAGTGTACGACATTCTCATGGCGCAATACGGTGTGTCGCGCGGCCTCCCCGGCGATTATCCCGAGGATTACGATGACGACACGCTGCCCTATACGCCGGCATGGCAGGAGCGCTACACGGGCATCGGGAGGGCGGATTTGCTCCGCTTCGCACGCGAGTGGGGCAGCACCGCCGAGCATACCAACGGGAAATGCACGGTGATCATCGGCGCGGGCATCAATCACTGGTATCACGCCAATCTCATGTATCGCGCCGCGATCCACGCGTTGATGTTCTCCGGCTGCGTGGGAGTGAACGGCGGAGGACTCGCGCATTATGTGGGACAGGAAAAACTCGCGCCCGGCGAGAGCTGGGGCGCCATCGCCTTTGGCAAGGATTGGGTGCCCGCATCGCGCCTGCAGAACGCACCGAGCTGGCATTATGTGAACACCGACCAGTGGCGCTACGAACGCGCGTTCACCGACTACCACACCGTGCCCACGCGGCAGCCCGCCAACAGTTTGGCGCAGGGGCACACCATGGATGCGCAAATCCGCGCCGTGCGCTGCGGGTGGATGCCGTTTTACCCGCAATTCAACGCCAACAGTCTGCGATTGCTCGAGGACTTGCGTGCTGAAGGCATTACCGGCGAGGCCGAAATCAAGAAGGCGATTGTGAGCCGCATCAAGGATGGACGGGTCCGATTCTCTGTGCAGGACCCCGACGCGGAGGAGAACTGGCCACGCGTGTGGTACATCTGGCGCGGCAATGCGCTGATGTCCAGCAGCAAGGGGCACGAGTACTTCCTTCGCCACTACCTCGGCACGCACGACAACGCCATTGCCGAGGAACTGGCGCGCGATCACGTGAAGGAGGTGGTCTGGCACGACAAGGTGCCGCATGGGAAAATGGACCTCGTGGTGGACCTCAACTTCCGCATGGACACCTCGGCGCTGTACTCGGATATCGTGCTTCCCGCGGCCACATGGTATGAGAAAGCCGATCTGAATTCCACGGACATGCACAGCTTCATCCATCCGCTGTCGGCCGCCGTGCCGCCCTGCTGGGAGTCGAAGAGCGACTGGCAAATCTTCGCATCCATCGCGAAGAAATTTTCCGAACTCGCCGTGAGGCATTTTCCCGATCCCGTGCTGGACGCAGTACTTACGCCGCTCGCGCACGATAGCGCGGCCGAGGTGGCGCAAAGCGATATGCGCGACTGGGCGAAAGGCGAAGTGGAGGCCATCCCCGGCGTGACCATGCCGGGCATCACCGTGGTTCAGCGCGATTACAAGCGGCTCTACGAACAATACGTCACTCTCGGTCCACGCGTGCGGAGCAACGGCCTCGGCGCGCATGGTACGCAGTATTCCGTGGAGGAGGAGTACGACCGCCTCGCGGCGAAGCAACCTTCGCTATTCAGCAATGGCTTGTGTATGCCATCGTTGAAAGAGGACGTGCAGGTCTGTGATGCCATTCTCCAGCTCGCCACGGTCACCAATGGCGAACTGGCCTGGCGTTCCTACCGGAATATGGAGAAGCGTGTGGGTTTGCCGCTTGCCCATCTGGCTGAAAAAAATCGCGGCGTGCGCATTTCCTACAAAGAATTGCAGGGCCGCCCCATGCGATTGCTCAATAGTCCGATGTGGTCGGGATTGACGGAAAATGGCCGCGCCTACGCACCATTCACCTACAATGTCGAAGCGCTCGTGCCCTGGCGCACGCTGACCGGGAAGCAGCATTTCTACCTCGACCACGAGGGCTACATACAGTTCGGCGAGCACGTGCCCACGTACAAGCCCAAGCCCTTGCCCACCGAGTATTCCGACCTGCGCTTCAGCACGAAGGCGGGACGCACGCTCATGCTCAATTATCTCACACCGCACGGCAAGTGGCACATTCATTCCACCTACGGCGATAATCAGCGCATGACCACGCTCTCGCGCGGCGTCGAACCGTTCTGGATCAACGATCGGGACGCGGAAGAAATCGGCGTGGTGGACAACGATTGGGTGGAGGTGCACAACGATCACGGCGTCGTGGTGACGCGGGCGGCGGTGAGCGCGCGCATTCCCCGCGGCATTTGCATCATTTACCACTCGCCCGAGCGCACATATTCCGTGCCGAAATCTCCTCTGCGCAATGATCGTCGCGCGGGTGGTCACAACAGTCTCACACGCACGAGACTCAAACCCAATCTGCTCGTGGGTGGCTATGGGCAATTCACGTTCCATTTCAACTACTGGGGACCCACGGGATGCAATCGCGACACGCATATCCTTGTGCGCAAGTTGCCGGAGTTGAAATGGTGATCGCGTCACGCATCGACGGCACGGGCAATCACGCCACGCAGGAGATCACGGTATGAACGTACGTTCACAAATATCCATGGTGTTTCATCTCGACAAGTGCATCGGCTGTCACACGTGCAGCATCGCCTGCAAAAATGTGTGGACCGACCGCAAGGGCACCGAGTACATGTGGTGGAACAATGTCGAGACCAAGCCCGGCACCGGCTATCCCACCAAATGGGAGGATCAGGAGCAATATCGCGGCGGTTGGGAAATGAAGGATGACGCCCTGCGGCTGAAGTCCACCGGCAAGGGCCGCGTGGTGGCGAATATTTTCCACAATCCATCGCAGCCGTCGATGGACGACTACTACGAACCCTGGACCTACAAGTACGACGAGTTGTTCAACGCTCCGGAAGGCGCGGACCAACCCACGGCGCGTCCCATTTCCATGGTCACCGGCGAGTATATGGACGTGGAAGCGGGTCCGAATTGGGACGACGATCTCGGCGGCTCGCCGGTGTACGCCGCCAATGATCCCAATCTCGACGCGCTCAGTGAAGAGCAACGGCAGCAGCTATTCGCCATCGAGCGACTGGTGTTTTTCTACTTCCCGCGCATTTGCAATCACTGCCTCAATCCCGGCTGCGTGGCTGCCTGTCCTTCCGGCGCGCTGTACAAGCGAGGGGAGGACGGCATCGTACTCATCGATCAGAAGCGCTGCCGCGGCTGGCGTGCCTGTGTGGCTGCCTGTCCCTACAAGAAGACGTTCTACAACTGGACGACGGGCAAATCGGAAAAATGCATCCTCTGCTACCCGCGCCTGGAAACCGGTCAGGCCCCTGCCTGCTTCCATTCCTGCGTCGGGCGCATCCGCTACTTGGGCGTGCTGCTGTATGATGCGGATCGCCTCACCGAGGTGGCCGCGCTGCCGGATGAGGAGTTGATTGAGGGACAGCGGAATCTGATACTCGATCCGCACGATCCGGTGGTGGTTGCCGCCGCGCGAGCCAACAACATTCACGAATCCGTGATCGAATCCGCCCAGCAATCACCCGTGTACCGTTTCGTGAAGGAATGGGGAATCGCGCTGCCGCCGCATATCGAGTACCGCACGCTGCCCATGCTGTTCTACGTGCCGCCTCTATCGCCGGTGTTGTCGGCTATGGACGAGAACACCGTCACCAGCGTGGACGGCGGATTCTTCCATGACATCGAAAACTCCCGTGTGCCGCTGCGCTACCTCGCGCGACTGCTCGGCGCAGGCAACGAGGGCAAGGTGCTCGCCGCCTTGAAAAAAATGAAAGCCGTGCGCCTGTATCGACGCGCGGTGACCGTGGGCGATATCAGCATGGAGGACGCGGGCCGCGCCTTGCACGAAGCGGGCCTTGACATCGACCAGGCCGAAGCGATGTATCGCCTGACCTCGCTGTGCACCTTCGAGGATCGCTTTGTCATTCCACCCATGCATCGAGAAGAAGCACTGGAAATGCTGCACGACGATGTCGGCGCGCATAAATCCTCCACGGGCTTCGGCTTCGTCGGTGCGCCGCGGCGGGGACAGTGATGGAAGCGACGCGTACGTTGCTCGAAACACTCGCCATCGTGCTGGAATATCCAAGCCACGAAGGCACGCGGAACATTCGCGCAGGTCTGCATGCGCTGGAAGCACTCGGCGCGCAGGCGGAGGATCGTGCGGACGTGGAGATGCTGCGCTCCGGTGTGCACGGCCTTGAGGCGCTGTCGCAGGAGGAGCGCGAGGAATTGTACACGCGCTGCTTCGATATCAATCCCACGGCGTCGCTCGAACTCGGCTGGCATCTTTACGGTGAGCAATACGAGCGCGGCTCCTTCCTCGTTCTGATGCGTGAGGCGCTGCGCAATGCGGGCATAGACGAGGGCGGGGAATTGCCCGATCACATCTCGTTGGTGCTGCGTTTCGTTGCACGCCTCGACGGCGCGAGTCGGCGCGAATTCGCCCGCCTCTATCTTCAACG
>JAMIQH010000191.1:0-6618 GCA_035914695.1 Bacteroidota bacterium
AGATGAAAGGCGAACCCATCGTCATCGATCGCGACGAGCATCCTCGTGCGACGACGCTCGACAAGCTCGCTTCGCTGAAACCACTCACCGGTCCCGGAGGCAGCATCACCGCCGGCAACTCCTCCGGCGTCAACGACGGCGCCGCCGCGCTACTGCTCGCCTCCGAACAGGCCGTGCGCGCTCATGGACTCACTCCGCGCGCTATCGTTCGCGGCATGGCAGCGGCAGGTGTGCCCCCGCGCATCATGGGCATCGGGCCCGTACCCGCCACGCGCAAGCTTCTCCGACGCCTCGGCCTCACCCTGTCGGACATGGATGTGGTGGAACTCAACGAGGCCTTCGCCGCGCAGGCGTTGGCCTGTCTGCGCTCGATGGACATCGCCGACAACGATGCCCGCGTCAATCCCCAGGGTGGCGCCATCGCCCTCGGTCACCCGCTGGGCATGAGTGGCGCGCGCCTCGTCACCACCGCCACGTGGCAACTTGCACGCAGTGGCGGCACCCGCGCGCTATGCGCCATGTGCATCGGCGTGGGTCAGGGTATCGCCATGGTGATCGAGCGCGCCTAGTTCACTCGACATCCATGGCGCTATGCAACGCGGCTGACGGCATTCCCGTCAGCCGCCTTTGTATGATGCAGGTAAAAGGCAGCACCCTCGGCTGGATGGCGGCTCTGCCACGAACCGAGACGGTCAGAGCGAGAAAAACTCCATCGGCTGCTGCGCGGTGAAGATAAACATCAGCACGTAGAGAATAATGGAGAACACGAAACCGTACATGAAGACGTTGTAGGAAATCCGCAGATAGTGGTACTTCCGGCCGAGCACCTGGCCAAGGTGGTAAAAATCGCGAATCATGCTCCCGTACAGATACTCGCGGTCCTTGAGCATTTCCTTCATGCCCCATTCAAAATCATCGACGGGCACGTTGTAGAAATTGCCGAAAAATAAAAGATTCGCCTTCTTTTTCTCAATATCCTCGCGCGTGAAGAGGCCGCTGGTGATATTCGGACGCGAAGCGAGCACCGCGTACACGATGGTGGTGAGGCACACGCCGAGGAACACGAAGGTGGGAATGGTCATGAAGGGATTGCTGTCGAGCTTGCGGAACAGCACGCTGATCACCACGGAAATCACGAGCGCGTTGATGCTGATCATGATATTGGCTTTGCTGTCGACCATGGAGCTGAATTCCACATGATTCCGCGATGTGGTGCGAAACATCGTCTCCACGCCACGATCGCCGCGGCCGAGAAAATCATCCTTCCCGGCGGTGGCTTTCTCGGCCTTCTTCCCCTTCTTTTCTTTTCCCGAAGCGTCGGCTTCCTCCATGCTGTCCTCCCCGGTCAATTTGCGGAGTTTTTTTTCCAATTTGCGAATATTTTTCTCCAGGCGTTGCTGATACTCCGCGCGTGCGGCCTCGGTGTGAAAGCGTCGACTGCGCATGAAGGCGAGCTGTTCGCGTATCCATTCCTCGTCGGTGGAGCGATGCCCGAGCAGGACTTCCCATTCACGACGCAGCAGATCGGCGTGCTCCCAGTACTCATCGGAAGCGAGATGCAGCAAATCCGCATCGCACAGCACCTGCTCGGGAAGACTCGCGGGCTCGATCGCGAGATCCGTGGCCAGGATGCAGCGCCGCGCCACCGCGATCACCCGTTCCTCGCACCCATGTTGCGAGAGAAAGGTCTCGGCCAATTCAGCACTGCGGTGTTCGTGCTTCACATACGTTTCGGTAATACCCACGTCGTGAAACCAGGCCGCGAGCAGCACAGCCAGTGTATCGCTTTCGCCCAGGCCGTTGGCCTCGGCCAAACGCTCGGCCGAAGCCACCACTTCGCGTGTATGCTGGAAATTGTGATAGGTGTACGCGGGAGTCAGCCGGTCCCGAAATAGCGTCTGCACATGCGCGGCTGATAGTTCGAGGAGATGGTGTTGCACGGTCGTCTCTTTCCTGTTGAGTGACGGCAAATCCTGAATAGCGTGGAAAGGTACACAGCACGCCGACATGTGTCAATGGCGCTTGGCGCAAACCCTCCGCGCAAACCCTCCGCGCCCCAACATGGCGCTTGTGGGGGAATGGCTCGCGTTCGAACAATTGTACCATTCGACCCATGTGGCACGGGTGGAAAGAAGAAAGGTGAATATGGGCCGGCGTATGGCTGCCAGTACTCAGCAATCCCACGCCGGAGCAATCGAACTCGATACGCGATCCCCCGGTCGTGCGGCGATGAGCACTCACCACCCACATCACCCGGCGTTGTCGCGTGTTGCACGCCGTTCGTGGTTCGTGCCCTTTCGCGGATCTCGCCGTTTATTTTACAATCGCGATAGGTGCGTCCTCGTCATTCCGACGCTCCGCCAGCATGCGGTACGTCCGCTCTTGCGCCCTCCACGCTTCGCCCTCGTCCGCGGTGACAACTGCGTTGCCCTGCTTGGCATCGATCACGCGGGACTTGACGTTGTCGCGAAGCTGTATGTCCATGGCTTCGCGGAGCACCGCGCGCAAGGCCTCGTCGCGCACGGGAAAGGCCACTTCGATGCGACGGTTCAAATTGCGGCGCATCATATCGGCCGAGGCGAGCAGCATGTCCTCGTCCCCGCCGTTGGTGAACATATACACCCGCGCATGCTCGAGGTAGCGATCCACAATGCTGGTGACGACGATCGATTCCGATACCCCCGCAACTCCCGGCACGAGCACACAGATACCGCGCACGATCAGCCGCACCGGTACTCCTGCCTGTGAAGCGCGGTACAGCCGCCGAGTGATTTTCGGATCCTCGAGACTGTTGAGCTTCATGAAAATCCCACACGGACGCCCCGCGCGCGCATGCTCGATCTCGCGATCGATGCGGCGGTTGATGTCTTCACGCAGATTGTACTGCGCCACCAGCAGCGTATCGAACTCCGGCGTGTCCGCCTCTCCGCGCAGCACACCGAAGACCGTGGCCACTTCAGACGTGATATCCTCGGCGGCGGTAAACATCCCGAAATCCGTGTACAGCTTTGCCGTACTCTCATTGAAATTCCCCGTGCCGAGATAGGCGTAGCGCTTCGCGGCCTCACCCTCGCGACGCGTGATGAGGAAGAGTTTGGTGTGGACTTTCAAGCCGGGAATGCTGTATGCCACCTGCGCACCCGCCGCACGCAAACGCTCGGACCAGCGGAGATTGGTCTCCTCGTCGAAGCGGGCTTTGATTTCCATGAACACGAACACGCGTTTGCCACGCTGCGCGGCCGCTTCCAGCGCCTGTGCGATACGCGAATTGCCCGCGATGCGGTACAGCGTGATGGCGATTTCCTCCACGGCCTCATCCGTGGCGGCTTCTTCGAGAAAACGTGGCACGGGATCGAAATCCTGATACGGCACATGCAGCAGGTGATCCGACGCGGCGACGGCCTCGAACAGTGAAGCGGCGCGCGACAAGACGGGATGCGGCAACGGCGCTTGCACCGCATCGCTCAAACCTTCACCCTCCCGACGTGGAAAGGCGAAGAGGTCGTGGAAATTGTGATAGCGCCCTCCCGGAAAAAAATCCTCGCGCTTCAGCCCGCAGCAACGGCGCAGTCGCGCCAGCACGCGACGAGGAATCGAGGGATCGTAGAGAAAGCGCGCCGGTGCCCCGGTCTCGCGTCCCTTGAGCGCTTCGCGGATTTTTTTCACCAAATCACCCGAGAATTCATCCTCGATGTGCAAATCTGCGTCGCGATTCAACTTCACCGCCCAGGCACCGCGCACTTCCAACTCGGGGAACAGCGACGGCAGAGCCAGCCGCAGAACATCGTCGAGGAAGATCACGGCGGCGCTTCCATCGGCGGCGCTCACCGGCACGAAACGCGGACATTCGGCGCTGGGGATGGTGAGACGGAACAACTGCTTCCGCTTGCCATCCTTGCCGCCGCGCTCGCGCTCGGCCGTCTCGACCACGAGGTACAACACGCGGTTACGGAAAAACACCTCGCAATCCGTTTCCTTGATCTCCGCGCAATCGATGTGTGGACGCGCATGCTCATCGAACCAGCGCAGCAGCGCGTCACGCTGCTCCTCGTCAATGTCGTCGATGCCCAGCAATGGCGTCCCCGCCGCACGCAACAGCGGACGCAATTCCTCGAACACGCGTCCGAATTCGCGTTGCTGCGCGTCCACCGCCGAGTACATCTCGCCGAGCAAGCTGCGGGGATCGAAATCCAGTTCCTTGCGCTTCTTCTTCTTCAACGTCATCAAACTGCGCAGACCGGCAACGCGGACGCGGAAGAACTCGTCGAGATTGGACGAATAGATGGCCAGAAATTTCACGCGTTCGTACAGCGGGACCCGCGCATCGGCGGCCTCCTGCAGCACGCGTCCATTGAAGGAGATCCAACTTAATTCACGATCAAACAGCGGAACAGCCATGGTCATCAATCCAGTGGTGGTAAGGAAACACGCTCGAGCAACGTTGCGCGGTCAGTCTTTTTCCGCATGCGCGCGTGGATGTTCGTAAAACCGCAGTGCGCCTTGCATGGGTGCAATCTCCGCCCAGCGTTGCACCCCGAATTCCGCGGCCACGATACCGCAGGTGGGGAGGTTGGCGATGTCCAGAGGCACGAGCGTCTCGGCCAACATGTGCATGCCCGGATTGTGTCCCACGATCATCGCCTCCGACACCTCGTCCGGGAGCGCATGCACCACCGCCAGCAAACCGCGATCACTCGCGCCGTACATGTGATCCAGCGTTTCGATATCGGCGAGCGGAAAGCCCAGCGCCTCGGCCAGGTAGCGCGCCGTGGTGATGGCACGCACCGCTGGACTCGAACGGATGATGCCGGGTGCGCAGCCGCGCTCGCGCAGCACCGCGCCCATCATGGGAGCATCGTGGCGGCCGCGTTTATTCAGTGGCCGGTCGAAGTCCGTGGTGTACGCCTCGTCCCAAGTTGATTTCGCATGACGCACCATATACAGCACTTTCATGATCGCACCCATTCAAAACGTGTAGGAAAATGTCACGCCTCGCGGCGAAGGCACAAGCATCCACGAAGCCGATGCGTCTGCGCCGCTCGTGCGCCGCTCTTCGCGATTGGTAACGTACATACCCGCCGCCTGTCCGATGGCCGCGCCCAGCAACACATCCGACAACCAGTGATGATCCTCGTAGATACGCGCCACACCCGTACTGGCCGCCGCGAGGTACAGCAGCACCGATGCCGCTGGATGCGCGATGCGCGGCGCCAGCACCGACGCCATGGCGAAGGCCACCGTGGTGTGGCCCGACGGCAGCGACTGCACATCGTTGGAGAACTGCCAGCCCTCGTAGGAATCCGAGGGCTCGCCCGACCACGGACGATTACGTCCGAATGCAATGCGCAACGCCATGGTGACCGCGCCGGAATAGAGCAGGCTTTGCGCTAGCATGCGACCCGTAACGCGCAGTTCGTCCACGCCCAGAAGCAACCCGGGCACATACAGCGCGCCGGTCAGCACTTGGGCCCATTGCAGGCGTCCCGCTTCGTTGGCCAGCGAGGCCAGATCATCGCCACCCGAGCTACGATTCCGCCGCGCCATATCGCGCACATCCTCGTCGATCAGCATCGCGCCACCCGTGGCCGCCAGCACACCACCCGCCGTCAGCCACTCGCCTCCGCTCCAGGACAGCGGAGCCAGCAGCCAATGCAGACCATCGAGACCGATGATTGTCACATCCTCTTGCAAAGTAAGCAGCATCGGCGGCAGCGTGGAAGCAATGGAGTCCACTGCGCTCGAATCCTTCCCGGCCGTCGGCAGCGTCGCGGTCGCAGTGTCGGACACCACTGCTGCTTCCGTCATCCCCACCGCCTCCAAGCGCAACGCAATCGAATCCATCGCCACCTCGCCGCCGATGACGGTCGTGGGCGGCGACACTGCTGGAGGAGAAAGAACCGGATTGGCAGTGGACATCGACGCGCGCAGCATTCCCGTCCTCCCCGCGGCACCCGTGACAGCATCGGACGGCGGTTGATTCTCCGTAAAGGCGACCGCCGCCGCAATGAAACCATGAAGAGCGAGAAGCGCAGTGGGCGACTCCCGACCGGGTGATTCATGACCGGCCGAGTCTTGTATGCCGCGCGTTGCGTCGGTGTGCAATCGTAGCTCCGCATTCACCACGGCGAAGGCGTGGCAATGCGCTCGCGGCACGGCGAGCACGCCGAGCAGCAGCGGCAGCGCGACGAACAGTCGACCGTAGCGAAAGCATCCCATTGATGGCAGTGTATTCATACGACGAGAAAAATACACGCGGAGCACACAGCGAGCAACAGTCGACGCAGCCCCTGGCGCAGCCCCTGGCGGAGCCCCTGGCGGAGCGATGCCCTGCGGCGCTAGTGCAAGCGTGCGTCGCATGGCGGGATTGAGAGGCCCAAGGCAGCACTTGTGATTCTCGCCATAAAGGACCATCTTTAACCCAACTTCGACAGTTAATTGAAAAAAGCGGCGATTCTGAAGCGTATGGGGCATGTTCCGGATGATTTTTCCACTACAATTGCATGCGCGTCTCGAGTCGATCCGGTGGATGGAGATGGAGTTTCTGTAGAAGTATTGCCAACGGCGTATCCGGTTTTCCAACGCAGCGAAGGCGGAGATCCACGCCGGATTTTGTGGGCA
>JAMIQH010000192.1:0-2293 GCA_035914695.1 Bacteroidota bacterium
CTGTACACCGGGCGCGGCGCCACGCTTGAGCGTGCGCTGATCAATTTCATGATCGACACACATTTACGCGAGCACGGCTATCGCGAGGTGTTCCCGCCCTTTGTGGTGAACACCGATTCCATGCGCGGAACGGGGCAGCTTCCGAAAATGGCCGAGGACATGTACCGCTGCGCCGACGACGATCTGTATCTGATTCCCACCGCCGAGGTGCCGATCACGAACATGTACCGCGACGAGATTCTCGGTCCCGAGACTGTGCCCGCGTACTTCTGCGGTTATTCGGCCTGCTTCCGCCGCGAGGCGGGTTCCTACGGCAAGCAGACCAAGGGTTTCCTCCGCGTGCATCAGTTCAACAAGGTGGAACTGGTGAAATTCGTTTCCGCCGCCACCTCGTACGAGGAACTGGAGGCGCTTGTGGGAAATGTGGAGAATATTCTCCGCAAACTCGGCATCCCGTATCGCGTGCTGCAACTCTGCACCGGCGACACGTCCTTCGCCTCGGCACGCACCTACGATATCGAGGTGTGGTCGCCCGCGGAGCGCTCCTGGCTCGAGGCCTCGTCGTGCAGTAATTTCGAGGATTTCCAGGCGCGTCGTGCCAACATCCGTTGGCGTCCCGAAGGTCAGAAAAGCAAGCCCGAATTCGTCCACACGTTGAACGGCTCGGGCCTTGCCACCTCGCGTCTCATGGTGGCGTTGATGGAAAACTATCAGACACCGGAAGGCAGCATCATCGTGCCGAAGGTTCTGCAGCCGTACACCGGCTTCGCCCTGATCGATTGAGGCGTCGCATAACGCAGTCAAGCTCCTCCGCGCAGCGCGGAGGAGCTTTTCCATGCACTGTGATGTTGTGAAAAAATGGACGCACGTTTACGGTCGACGGGATAATCGGAGAGACACACACGGATATGAGCATAGAAGCCATCACCATCGATTTCTGGAACACTCTCGTGGACAGCACAGGTGGACCCGCGCGGCGCGCGGCGCGCAATGCCGCCATACGCGAGGCCTTCGACGACATCGGTGTTGCCTTTGACGAAGCGGCTGTGCGCGAGGCCTTCGAGGTGTCGTACGCGGAATTCGAACGGCGTTGGTACGGTGAGCAGCGCACGCTGGACGCCTCCGCCTGCATACAGGTGATGTGGGAGCATCTCGGGGTGCGTATGCCCGAGGAGCAGCATGGGCGGGTGACCGAGGCGGTGGAGGACAGCATACTCGCGGGCATGCCCGCGCTGTTGCCGGGTGTGGAGCAGGTGCTGCCGCGGCTGGCGGCACGGTATCGTCTCGCGCTGATATCCGACACCGCCATGTCTCCGGGACGCGTGCTGCGTCAGGTGTTGGAGCGTCACGGTGTAGCCGCATATTTTCGCGGCATGGTCTTTTCCGATGTCACCGGCGTGTCGAAGCCGCATCCGCTCGCCTTTTCCACGGCTCTGCGCCTGGTGGAGGCCGAGGCGGCAAGAGCTGTGCACATCGGCGACATCGAGCGCACGGATATCACCGGCGCCGTGGATGCGGGAATGCGGGCCGTGTTGTTTCGCGGTGATCCCACCGGGCGCTATCATGGAGAACAGCAGACCGAGAACACGCGAGCGCATGCCGTTGCGCATGACTGGTTCGAAATCGAGCGCATTATCAACGACTGGGATGCCGATGGCGCATCCGCCACGACGACGAAAGGACAAGAGGCATGAAATCGCTTTGGCGGCTGATGCCGTATTTCGTGCGCTACAAATCGACGATGATTTGGGGCATCGTGCACATTTTGCTGAGCACGGTGTTTGGCGTGATCGCACCCGTGCTGATCGGGCGGGCCATCGATGGCATGCGGGAGAATCCCGAATCCTCGTCGCTTCTGGGCTACGCCGCATGGATTCTCCTGGTGTCGGCCATCAGCGGGGTGTTCCTCTTTCTCACGCGGCAGACCATCATCGTGGTGTCGCGTCGCATTGAGTACGACGTGCGCAACGACTTTTTCCGCCACGTGCTGCGGCTGTCGCAAACGTTTTTCGGCCGCACCAGCACAGGCGATGTCATGGCGTATTCCACCAACGATATTGCGGCCATTCGCATGTTCGTGGGGCCGGCCGTGATGTACTCGGCCAACACGGTGTTTAGCTTCATCATCATCGTGGCGATGATGATCAATCTGCATCCATGGCTCACCGTACTCGCGCTCTTGCCGCTGCCCATCCTTTCGTGGCTGGTACACAAGCTCGGCACGCGCATACACAAGCGTTACGAGGACATTCAGGCGCATTACGCCACACTCACCACGCGCGCCACCGAGAGC
>JAMIQH010000193.1:0-30149 GCA_035914695.1 Bacteroidota bacterium
GGTGAACAGCGCTGCTTTGCTGCCGGCCGGACTTTGCCCGCGTTCCACGCGTGCTTCGCGGGAATCGTCTCCTGCGGCGATGCTCCGCTGCACCCACGGGCATTTGCCTCGTATAGCAAATCGATCTAATGTAGAATTGTTGTTTGGACTGTTTTTGGCGTAATACATGTGCGGTTTCAATTCCATTTTTCACTATAACGGCCGCGGTTTGGTGGATGTCGCGGAGCTGCGGGCAACGCGGGATCACATGACGGCGCGCGGGCCTGACGGCTTCGGCGAATGGCTGTCGGCGGATGGTCGCGTGGGTCTGGGGCACCGCCGTCTTTCGATCATCGATCTTTCGGACCGCGGTGCTCAGCCGATGCATTCGGTGGATGGGCGATTCAGCATTTCCTTCAACGGCGAGATTTACAATTATCGTCCGTTGCGCGAGCAATGTTTGCGCGAGGGTTGGAGCTTCCACAGCGAGAGCGACACCGAGGTGCTGATGGCGTTGTACGCCCGGCATGGAGAGGGAATGCTGTCCATGATTCGCGGGATGTTCGCCTTCGCCCTGTGGGATCACGAGGGACGCACACTGTTCGCTGCGCGCGATCCTTACGGCATCAAACCTCTGTACTACGCCGACGATGGCACCTGCATTCGCATCGCCTCGCAGGTGAAGGCGCTGCTTGCCGGTGGCGCGGTTTCGGCGGAAATCGACGATGCCGCGTTGTGTGGTTTTCTGCTGCTCGGTTCCGTTCCCGAGCCGCGCAGCATCGCCCGTGCTGTGCGCGCCTTGCCCGCGGGACATTGGCTGCGTGTGGATGAGCGGGGGATCACCGGGCCGGTGCGCTATGAGAGTATCGCCGATATTTTGCATACGTCCGCAGTGCAGCGCGAAGCGGACGCCGACGCCACAGAACGAATCCGCGCCGCGCTGTGCGATACCGTGGCTCATCACATGATCGCCGATGTGCCGGTCGGTGCGTTTCTGTCGGCGGGCATCGATTCCGGCACGCTGCTGGGGCTCGCGCGCGATGCGGGTGTGGAAGACATTCGCACGGTGACACTGGCGTTCGAGGAATTCCGTGGCCACCATGACGATGAAGCGCCATTGGCAGAGATGGTGGCGAGGCATTACGGCACCGATCATCGCACGCGCATGCTCACCGCGGAGGAATTTTCCACTGATCTCGAGCACATTCTCGAGGCCATGGATCAACCGAGCATTGACGGTATCAACACGTATTATGTCAGCAAGGCGGCGAGGGAGAATGGTCTGAAGGTTGCGCTGTCGGGTCTGGGCGGAGACGAGTTGTTTGCGGGCTACAATACGTTTGTGGATGTGCCCGCCTGGGTGAAGAAATTCCGTCTCCCCTCGCGTGTGCCATTCGCGGGAGAGCTGTTCCGCCGGGGATTCTCCCTCTTGCCCGGTTCCGCCGCACGCAGTCCGAAAGCGGCCGGTGCGCTACTGTACGGTGGTAGCTGGGCGGGAGCGTGGTATTTGCGTCGGGGATTGTTCATGCCCTGGGAATTGCCGGGGTTGCTCGGACCGGAGCGAGCGGAAGCAGGCCTTCGCGATCTGCAACTGTTTGAAACCATAGAGGCATCCATGACGCCGGATCCGGTCACGCCGTACGGTCGCGTGGCGGCATTGGAAGCGGGCATGTACATGCGCAATCAGCTCTTACGCGATTCGGATTGGGCGGGGATGGCGCATTCGATAGAAATCCGCGTGCCATTGGTGGATATCGCCTTGCTTCGCACGCTGGCCCCCGTGCTGCACACGGTGGCGCCGCGCGAACGCAAGCGCGTGCTGGCGGCGAGTCCGGCGCGTCCCATCCCCGCGCAATTGCTCGAGCGCGCGAAGACGGGCTTTCAGGTGCCGATTCGCCACTGGCTGGAGAGTGACGACCGCATCGATGTGTGGAAGAGGGTGCCCGCACTGCGTGCTGCGAATTGGGAGCGGCGCTGGGCCTACGTCCTCGCGTCGCGCGGGCTGTAACCGCGATAGGCGCGAAAAACGCGAAAGGTTGGTTCTGGCACCGACAACATCGATGGTGACGAATCGTCATGGGGTGTCGGGAGGGTGAGGCGATTCGTCTGTGCCGAGTAAGGTCCGTTTCGCTGCGCTGCTCATGACTTGGCTCATCCGACGCACAATGCATAATCGTCACCTCGCCACGGCGAGTCTTCGAGCTGAGCGACGAGCCTGCGGCAAGAATGTTCGTTAAGAGAACATCTTGGTTCGGGCTCGGAGTCGAAGCGTCGTGCAACTGGCTACCTAGGCTTCGACTCCGCGCCGGAATCACGCAGTACCATCTCGGACAAACGTGCTCGGCGCTGCGCTCAGCCTGACGATTGGTGTCACTCATGTTTCAAACCGGCGTAAGCGCTGGTGGACGGACTCAGGTCTGGGACTCGCCGCGGCGAGGTGACGATATCCAGAGGCGCCATCGAAGGTTGCCAATGCCCGCGCCGCGCGGTGCGCTGTAACAGCGGGAAGATTGTGGTGTCGATGTGGGTGTGGTGAGGCGAACGACCGATTGTAATTCCTTTTTATCGGCGGAGTTCGTAATTTTCCTTACTTGACCGGAAGAAGCGTGTAGTTCCATGTTCATTTCCCCATTTCTGGCTTTGTCCCTTGCCATCGCGATGATGCCGCTGTGTATTCGGCTGGCGCGTCGCTATGCATTGTTCGACACACCGGATGCGATGCGCAAGATGCACGAAGGGGATGTGCCGTTTACCGGCGGCTACGGAATTATTCTCGCCTTCGTGATCGCGGTGATCACCACGGCGCTGCTGCACGGTGGAGAGCTGTTTCTCACCGGCAAGGAGCGCTATGATGCGATGTATCCCTACATCGCCGAGGCCACGGTGATCATCGTGGTGTTGGGGGTGATGGATGATTTGCGCGAACTGAGTTATTCGCAGAAGTTTTTCTTCCAGTTTTTCGCCGCCTCACTCATGGTGCTCGGAGCAATCAAGGCGCAGATGTTTCCGCAGGTGTTCAGCATGGAAACCTCGGGCGTGTTGATCAGTTCGCTCGCCATGGTGGTGTCGCTGTTGTGGATGGTCGGCACCACGAATGCGATCAACATGATCGATGGCATGGACGGGTTGGCTGGCGGCACATCGCTGATATCAGCACTGGCACTGGCGGTGGTGGCGCTGTTGTGGGGCAATACCGCGCTGGCGGTGGGGTTGTTCACACTGGGCGGCGCGATTCTGGGCTTCCTGCTGTTCAATGTCCCACCCGCGCGTGTGTTCATGGGCGACGGCGGAAGCATGTTCATCGGCTTCATCCTTTCGCTGAGCGGTTGGCTGCTGGTGGACAGCGGTCCATCCACACTGACGTCGCTGACGGTGCCCATCATCATTCTCGGGCTTCCGGTATCGGACACATTGCTCGCATTTTTCCGCCGCATCATGTTGGGGAAGAATCCCTTCAGCGCGGATCTATTCCACATTCATCACATGTTGCGCATCAAGCGGGGATTTTCCACCAAATCCACAGTGCTGTTGCTGGCACTGCTCGCGGCGGTGTACGGCGCGGCGGGTGTGCTGGTGGCGGTGACACCGGGTTTCGTCGGTTGGATCAGCATCGGTGTACTGCTGATGTTCAAATTGATTTTTCTGCGCTGGCTCGGTTATGGCAACATTCTCCGTTCGCGCGGTTCCGCTCCGCGGCCGGTGAATGTGCTGCCCTTGAACGGCAACGGCGTGCATCTCAATGGCGCGAACGGCCACAACGGGCTGAACGGGCACGGCTCCATCACCAAGGGAAAACAGTCCCGCTACACACCGTGACATCCATGCATTTCTTTCTTTCCGCCCATACACGTCAATCCAGTACTTCACATTTTTTCGAGAATCGGTATGCCCTATAACATCGCTGTCATCGGGACCGGATACGTCGGTCTCGTCTCCGGGACGTGCTTCGCCGAAAATGGCAATCAGGTAATTTGCGTGGACAACGATCCGCGCAAGCTGCAGAAACTGCACAACGGACAGATCCCCATTTACGAGCCGGGTTTGCACCCGCTGTACGAGCGCAACGCGAAGGAAGGACGTTTGCGCTTCACGGACGACCTCGAGGATGCCACGCTCAATTCGGAGGTGATATTCCTTTGTCTCCCCACGCCGCCCACGGAGGATGGTTCGGCGGATTTGCAGTACGTGCTGAAAGTGGCCGAGCAAATTGGTGAGATACTCGCAAAGCATGCGCCGCAGCCCTTCAAGATCATCGTGGACAAGAGCACCGTGCCCATTGGCACATCGGAGAGGGTGACGGAGGTGATTCGCGCGAAGTACGATGGCGAGTTCACTGTGGCCTCGAATCCGGAATTCCTGCGTGAGGGTTTCGCTGTGGAGGACAGTCTGCGTCCCGACCGCGTGGTGATCGGTACCTCGCATGACAAAGCCAAGGAGATTCTCACCGAGCTGTACGAACCCTTCGTACTTTCGGGCAATCCCATCATCATCATGGACGAGCGCAGCGCCGAAATCACGAAATACGCGGCCAACAGTTTTCTCGCCATGCGTATTTCCTTCATGAACGATTTGGCCAATCTCTGCGAGATTCTCGGAGCGAACGTGGACAATGTGCGCCGAGGCATCGGCACGGATACGCGCATCGGAAAAAAATTCCTTTTCTCGGGCGTGGGCTATGGTGGTTCGTGTTTCCCCAAGGATGTGAAGGCGCTGCTCAAAACCGCGTCCGACGCGAAGCATCCGCTACGCATCGTGCAGTCGGTGGAGGACGTGAATGCCGATCAGCCGCGTCGCTTTTTCCAGAAGGTGTACGACTATTTCGACGGCGATCTCAAGGGCCGTTGTTTCGCGATGTGGGGTCTGGCATTCAAGCCCAACACCGACGACACGCGCGAGGCGCCGGCATTTATCGTGATCGATGAATTGCTTGCCGCGGGTGCGAAGGTTGTGGCCTTCGATCCGGAAGCGATGGAGAACACGCGTGAGTTGCGCTTCGGAGATTCCATCACTTATGCGAAAAATGCATACACGGCCCTTGAGGGCGCGGACGCCCTGTTGCTGGTGACGGAGTGGAGCGAGTTCCGCATGCCCGATTGGCAGAAGATCCGTGCTTCGCTCAAGCAACCCGTGGTGTTCGACGGACGCAACATTTATGATCCCGAGGAATTGCGCGAGCGCGGCTTCGATTACTTCTCGATTGGACGTCCCGCCGTGTTGGCGCGCGCGTAGCATCGCAGATGCAAGTATCCAAAACATCGCTGCCTGGCGTTCTGCTGATCGAGCCGAAGGTGTTTGGCGACCATCGCGGATTTTTCATGGAGACCTTCCGTCGCGATCTTGCGGATGCGTGGGGTCTTCCACCGTTGGTGCAGGACAACCATTCACGCTCCGGACATGGCACGTTGCGCGGTCTGCATTTCCAGGAGCCGCACGGACAGGGCAAGCTCATCCGTGTGGTGACGGGGCGGGTGTTCGATGTGCTGGTGGATGTGCGCCGCTCTTCCCCGAGCTTCGGGAAGTGGGAAGGCCATGAACTCAGTGGCGAGAACAAGCGACAATTGTGGATCCCTCCGGGCTTCGCGCATGGTTTCTGTGTGCTGAGCGAGGAGGCGGATTTCTTGTACAAATGTTCCGAGTACTATCATCCCGAATGCGAGCGCACGCTCTTGTGGAACGATCCCGAGGTGGGCATACGCTGGCCGGTGGACGAGCCGCTGCTGTCGGAAAAGGACAGGAAGGGTGTGCCACTACGGGAACTCGAGGACTTGCCCTGGTTTTAAGCTTCCACCATTCCGTGGAAATGCATGAAAGCACGAAGCGATTCGTGCTTTCGTGTTTTATGCTGGAATTGACCAGAGGGGAAAACCACAGATTGCACAGATTACACACAGATTATCACAGATTAGTCTGTATAAACCCTCTGGAAAATAATGTGAAGAGTGTTTCGGTGAATCGGCGATCATGGGAGCAAGTAAGGTGTACGTTCTTGTGCTTTTCCCGCGAGTGGTCGAAGAAATTACGAGCGTCCACCGTCCATGATCGCAACTGGCATTCGAAAGGAAATACCCGAACCCGTTTTGTGAGGCGTTGCAACGAGGGGAACCTTGGAGCTTCGGGATTTCGTTGTCAGATCATTGAGTACTAACACAGTGAGTTCCACACATGCACAGAATCCTTCTCATCTTCACGGCACTGATGCTCCTTGCCGTCCCACTGCGGAGTCAATCCGAAACCGGTAGTATACGCGGAACAGTCGTGGACGCAGTGACGCGCGAGCCGCTCATCGGCGCAAACGTATTCGTAATCGGCACGTCCTTCGGTGCGGCTTCCGATCTCAACGGCGGCTTTGTGATACGCGCGTTACCCAGCGGCACATATCGTGTGCAGGCGTCCGTTATCGGTTACAAGGCGCAGATCGCCGCCGATGTGGTGGTGGCGCCGGGGCGCGAGGCGCAGTTGCAATTCGCGCTGCAGCCCGCCGCCATCGATCTCGAGGCCGTGGTGGTCGAAGCGAGTTATTTCCGCGAAATCGCCGACGCGCAAGTGAGCGCGCAGACCCTGTCGTATGAGGAAATCCGCCGCGCGCCGGGTGGACTGGAGGATGTGATCCGCGCGGTGTCGGTATTGCCCGGCGTGGTGCAAGCATCGGCGGGACGCAACGATTTGATCGTCCGCGGTGGCGCGCCATCGGAGAATTTGTATGTGGTGGATGGACTGGAAATTCCGAACATCAACCACTTCGGTACACAGGGCGCCACGGGCGGTCCGTTGAGTTTCATCAATCTGGATTTCGTGCAAGACGTTACGTTTGCCACCGGCGGTTTTGGTGCGCGCTATGGCGACAAGCTGTCATCGGTGATGAACATTCAGCTCAAGGATGGAAGGCGTGACAAACTGGGTGGCAAGCTCACGCTGTCGGCGTCGCAGTTCGGACTCAACACCGAGGGGCCGCTTGGTGAGAGTGGTTCATTTTTCTTCAGTGCGCGAAGGAGCTATCTCGATCTGATTTTCAAAGCTGCTGGCTTCGGCTTCGTGCCGGAGTACTGGGATTTTACGGGCAAGGCCACGGTGCGTATCGACCGCGAGAACGAGTTTTCCTTTCTCACCATTGGCGCGTTGGACAATGTGCGCTTTTTCAATGACACCGAGGATCAGCGGTTCAGCAATGCGCGCATCCTCGGCAATTCGCAGAATCAGTACTTCACCAACATCTCGTGGAAGCATCTGCTCGACAAGGGCTTTGTGACGTTGAGTCTCGGACGCACGTATGTGAATTTCGACTATTTGCAGACGGACTCGTTGCTTGCGCCGGTATTTCGCAGTGATTCGCGCGAGGGTGAGAGCAGCCTGCGGGCGGACGCTGTGTTCCTCTTCGATCGCAACAGCGAGTTTTCCATCGGCGCGCAGGGCAAGCTTGCGCGCATAATGGGGAATTTCGCGTTGACGCCCACGGACAATACCGTGCAGACGGGACAGCCCTTGCCCACGCTGGAGAATGTGTGGGACAGTACAGCGTTCAAGGGTTCCGCATACGTGCAGTACGCGCGTACGTTGTTCGATCGGCTGCGTGTGACGCTGGGTGGGCGGATGGACTACTTCAACCTGATTGACGAGGAGTTCGCTTTCGCACCGCGGCTTGCGTTCCGCTACAGTGCCGACCCTGTCACCACCTTCACGCTGAGCGGTGGCACGTACTACCAGGCGCCTTCGTACATCTGGTTGATGTCGAACGCCGCCAACACCCGACTCAAGCATGTGCGCGTGAACCAGGCCGTGGCGGGCGTGGAGCGCCTGCTGCGCGAGGACTTGCTGGTGCGTGTGGAAGGATATGTGAAGCAGTACGCCGATTACCCCGCCAGCGTAGCGCGTCCCTGGTTGGTGCTCGCGAACACCGGTGCCGGATACGGCGGTGTTGAGGACGGGTTCTCGTCCTTCGGCATCGAGGACCTGGTGAGCGAGGGAGATGGGTACGCGCGGGGCGTGGAATTATTGATTCAGAAAAGATTATCCGATATACCGCTGTACGGCATTTTCAGTCTTTCCTGGAATCAGACGCGGTACACGGGATTGGATGGCGTGGAGCGGCCGGGTCTGTACGATCAGCGGGTGATCATGAATCTCAGCGCCGGATACAAATTTGACGAGCGCTGGGAGGCCAGTGTGAAAATCCGTTACGGTTCGGGCACGCCATGGACGCCATTCGACGAACTGGGCGAGCAGTTGTTCGCCACGGAATACAACAGCGCGCGCCTGCCGGATTTCCATTCCATGGATGTGCGTGTGGATCGCCGTTGGAGCTTCAGCGGTTGGAATCTCATCGCCTACATCGACATTCAAAATGTGTACAACCGCAAGAATACACAGGCGTACCGTTGGGATCCGCGCAACAACAAGGTGGAGAGCAGCGGTGGCTCGATTGGCATCCTGCCCTCCATTGGAGTGAGCGCCGAGTTTTAGCAAACAAAGCGGCTCCGAAACCGGAGCCGCCTTGGTGGCAGAAGAAAGGTGAGATGAATGAGCGGATTGTCGGCGGCGTGAGGAGGGAGCAGGTGTGTGTGGTTCGGGGGAAGCGATACACTTCCCCCGTGCCGCCGGTGGGAGCTACTTGACGAGATGCATGGTGCGGGTGATGGTGCGTCCGCCCGCATGCAGTTGATACATGTAAATGCCCGTTGCGAGGCCATTGCCGTCGAAGTTCACGGCGTGTTCTCCGGCGGGCATGTTTGTATCCACGAGACAGCGCACTTCATGTCCCAGCAAATCGTACACCGCCAGGCGCACATGCTGCGTGCTCGGGAGCGAGAAGCTGATCGTGGTGGAGGGATTGAAGGGATTCGGATGATTCTTGAGCAGCAGAGGTTCGTCCGTTGTTGCGGTGACGCCGCGTTCGAGTTCCTCGGCGTAGAGGTCGGGATCCACGAGGGCGTAGCGGTCGGTGATGGTCACGTCGGTGTGATCGGGAGCATCGGCCACATCCGCATCGAGGTAGATTGTGCGTCCGGCGAAGGGTGACAGATCCACGTTCATCGCTTCGAGGCGCGCATTGCCGTTGAGATCGCTCAGAGGAAGATCGATGAGTTTGATCAATTCACCCGTGATGGCATCGCGCAGGCGAATGACGAACGACGTTGCCGCATCGGCCATGCGCTCGGCATAGCGCTGCACGCGGAAGCGCAGGGTGTTGCCGTAGTGCGCGAGGAAGCTGGCGGTACGCATTTTGGTTGCGATGGAACTTTGCGTGCCGAGCTGCAGCGTGTCGTGATCGGGATTCCAGTCGATGGCGGACACGGATCCTTCCTTGTCGACCATGCGCACATCGGCGACGCCGAGAATGCCGATGGCCTCGGCGTTTCCAAGCAGCACCTCACGCATGCGCACCTGTTGCAGTTCACTTTCCTTGTTCAGGCCGTAGCCGGAGGAGAGGAAGGCCCAGTCATAGGGTTTGTTCTGCGCGGTACTGAACACATCGATCATGCCTTGCTGATCAGCGGACCAGACGGTGAGATTCGGATCCACTCCATCGGCATGCACGAAGGACGTGAGGTTGCCATCGATGCGCACGCCGCGAATGGTGCTTGCAGAATCGTTGAAGGTGACGCGCACCGACGTGGACTTGCTGCCTTTGCTGCCCGGCGCTCTGCGTGTGCCGATGGTGGGCGAGGCGTAGCGCGAGAGCGGATTGTTGGTGCCGACGATGGTGGCGGTGGTGTTCCACGTCGGATTGTGACCGAGCGAGGAGCCACGTTCGCGTATGGCGAACATATTGCGCGGTGTGATGCTCGTGCTGCCACCGGTGGCGGAAGCGGTATTGCCGGGCCAGGGAGACCAGGAGTTGAGCACATCGAAGGCCACGTGCACTGTTCCCGCTTCGCTGACGGCGATGGACGGCGCATGACGGGCGGGATAGGCGATGCCGGCGCTGCCATTGCGGTCGTGTACGAGATTGCGCTGGGCGGTGCTACCCATGCGCCAGCCGTTGATGATCGGCGGATGCACGCTGCGGTCGAAGAGTAATTCCGTATGGAAAATGGAACCGTTCTCAATCCATGCGAGATGGAAATGATCCGCCGGCGTACCGGGCACCATTCCTTCCACCGAGGCGGCGATGCTGGGGAAACGCGGCTGATCCACCGAAGTGGCATAGCGCTGACCTTGAATCAGCAACTGATTGTCCACAATGCGGTCCCAATCGCTGAGCACGGCGAAGCGCAATTCGTACGTATCCTCCCACACCAGCATGACGAGGTCCCGCGGCTCGGGACTGGCGGGATCGACCGGCAGTGCGGCGATTGCCGGCGTAGCCAGGTCGGGCTGACGCAGCGGAGCGCTGTAGGCATGACCGGCGCTCCCTTCGGACATGCGCACGACTTCCACCTTGCCATCGCAGACATAGGAAATCCATGCGTCATGCTCGCCCGTGGCGATGCTGGGGCGCGAGGAGTGGCGGAGTTCGTCACTCACCGCGATTTCAGGCATCCAGGTATTGCCGCGGTCGTCGCTGCGCAGGTACCAGATGCGTCCCGCGCTTTCATACACGGCGTGGTACATGCCATCGCGGGCACGCGCCACTTTGCGCTGTGAATTGCTTTTCGAGGGCGGTTCGCTGCCGATGCTCTGTCGATGCGCCTTCACCAGAGCGGAAAGAATGGCAGTATTGTTGAGGAAGTTCACCGCGCGGGTATCATACTGCTCGGGATTGGCGAAGGCTGGATCGGTGCCGAGGTTGAGCGGTTCCTCGTACAGCTCGGTGTTGATGGCCTCCCAACGCTCGAACACGTAATCACCCACATCCGGTCGCGGCCACTTGTGCGTCAGCGCTTTCGCATCCCAGATTTTCGAGGCACGGATGGAGTAGTGGGGGAGGTCTCTGTGGTGTTGAGTGTAATTCCGGAGGAAAACTCCACCATTTGAGCTCGTCGACGTTTTGGGGCGATATTTTTCAAAAATCTTCGCCTGATGTAATCCAAATTCAGTTGACCTACCGAGATCAACAAGCCACGGATCGAGAAATGTTGGATAATCGCTTGTGATTACGTTGTGATGTTCATGGTTAACTATTTGAAGGGTCGGCGTGATGTGATTCTCTGATGGAGAGAATTTGCAATAAACATCAGGCTGAGCCTCCTCGACATAGTCGTCCACTTGGTGCTTCTCTGTTCGAAACGTCGTGCCGTAATCCCAAGAAATAAACTTCGAATCAGTTATGGGATGCGGGTTTGTATGCGCGCGTAGCGAGAGTATATCTCCGGTCTCCTTCATGAATCGAGTACCTGAGAGTGTTCCGAAGGATGGGAAATGAGTGTAAAAATCGGGTCGGTAATAGAAGTCTTGGTATCCGCTTGATCCCGTAACGTACACTGCGAAATTCTCAGGCATATCCAACTGCTGCGCAAACCAAGCCAGCAAGGTGGCGGTGGCGCGAATGGCGTAGGGCAGGGTGTTGTCGCGAATATGCAGCATCATCGCTGTTTTATTCGCGTCGTAGTTGCTCTCTGTCGGGAAGCGGTAGGGTATATCGTTGCGCAGCCGGGGAAGGCCATTGACGGGCCCCTGTCCGTCGAAGTCGTCGGACGCAAAGGAGGCGGCCAACTCGCGCATGCTGAAGAAAAGATGGTACAGTGGATCGCCTATTCCCTGCAAATTCACCAGGCCCGACTGAATATTCTCCGCATTCCAATAGGCCCGTGAGGGGAGCTGCAGCCAATTTTCATAACTGTCGGCGTCCTCGACTGCGATGTTCAACGTGCCCACGGCGGTGTGATTGGTGATGTACATATTGCCCATGTGAAGATCGCGATGGGTATGCGCGGGCACGCTCATGTCGGCGAGGAGATGGCAGGCGCGGCCCAGCATTTCCCAGACATAGCGCTGGCGCTGCTCCTTGGTCAGCACGAAGGTGGCGTTGATGTTCCTGCCGGGGATTTCCAGACGGCATTCGCCTGTGTTCATCAAATGCGCGAGTGAGGAGTAGCGAATGGCCACTTCTTCCCAGGCGTGCTGCTGCAGGGGCAGGGTGGTGTTGGAAGCACCTTTGTCGTAGTAATACACGGCACCGGATTCCCACCACTTGTCGCGAATGGCGATTTCGCCATTCGGCCGAAGGATGCGCTGGAATTTATCCCAGGCGTTGTGCATGGGTCGGATGGTAATGCTCTGATTTTCTGTGTTGAGGGCTGAGAGTGCCCAGGTACCTTCCAGACGGATGTTTTCCTTGAAGAGGTAATTGTTCGGTGCGTAGGGATCCCAGAAATGGGCAGCGGTGGTGAGACCGGCACGGAAATCGGCATCGTTTTTAATCTCGCCTTCCAGCGTCATGTAATACTGGCCCGAGACACCGCTTTTTTGGCTGAGGTCGATATCGGGCCACTGGTCCCGGTTTGCGGTACCATAGCCGAAGACCACATCTTCGCAATCCTCACGCCAGGCGCCGGTCATGATGGTTTTTTCCTCCCACGGACGCGTACCGGTGACATGTTGCCCGATGTGCTTCTCCAGACGCTTGGACAGGCCGGGTTTTTCCCTCTGAAGCAATTGCCAGGCCTGATGCACGATGTACTGATGCATATTCTGGCTGTGCAGAATGCGGGGTTCCTGCTGCGCCTGCGCGCGTGGCGCTGCGGCAAAGAGGCAGCACATGATGGTGAAGAGACAGAGTGATCGTTTCATAACTTCTCCCTTGGAAGTGATGTGAAATTCTCCCTGAGACCGAAGTCCCTGTTTATTTTCGGCGTTTCCCTCGAAAGATCAGTGAGCGTTGTTCCGGACCGTCGCCCACTACAGCAACTACATCATCCTTGACATCAAACGCTGAAGGTCGAAAGAAGAAAGAGTAAGGAGGTGCAATATCTTGTAGAGTGGACCCATTGTAATGGAGCACTTCGAAAGGAAACGTGAGCGCGAAATAGTCATTCAGACCATTTGCATCCAATCCATGAATGAAATGCTTGGTTTCCGTAAGCATGACGGCAGTCTCACCATGTACTTTATTAATGCTGTGTGTGGTACCGAATAGTAAAGAATCACCGGCGAGGGCTAAGTAATGTATTGGGTAGTGGTGTTCGAAAATCGGAGTGCGCATGATTCCCTCCCTAGTCATCTGCACGATGGCACCAGTCCTGCTCTGACTTTTTATGAGACTGAGATAAACACTCCCATCTTCCTTACCCGTAATATCGGTGTAGTCGCCAGGGACTAGCGAAAGCGGTCTTAGGTAGCGTCCAGATTGCCAGAACGCGACACTACTATTATTCCCGACAAAAATTCTTGTAGATAGATTTGCTGAAATCCAGATTGCGTTGACGGCTCCTTTGAACCCACTGGAGTAAATATCCACATAAGTGAATATTGAATCCGCTCTGTGGAAGCCGTCTACAGACATGAACCATGTTTGACGAGAATCCACAGAAAATACCCTATACATCTGCCCCGAGCTTTCATGACTACCATTATCCACTCGAACCAGACTCCAACTTGTGCCGTCCCAATGTGCTGCAGCGCGTCGTTTGGAGTAATCGATTTTACCATCATCCCCCAGCTGATCGAACTGTCCCACCACCCAGATGTCATTTTCGGAGACGATGCTCACATCGTTGATCATCCCGAAAGGCAATCCAATGGTATCCACCTCCCACACGAAATCGTGGCTGGTGGTGTCGCGCTGGACGGGGGGAGGGGGGTCGATGACGGGATCGGCGGGTGGAGTGTCGGTGCAGGCGGAGAAGAGCATGGTGAGCAGCAGTATGGAGAGCAGGAGCAGAAACATGGCCACGTTGCTTTCGCCGCTGCCGATGCGGAAACGAAACTGCACATAACGGTGACTGTACATTGCTGACCTCATCGTGGTGATTGGCATCCCTGAAATCCCTGCCGGCGCCGGGAGCCCGTGCTCCCGGCCGCCGGTCGTTGAAACTCCCCACACCCGTACGCATGCGGAACCGGTGCCGCGGGCACCGACAGCTGCAGAGCCGTTCCCCGTTTTCGCCTCTCCCTGAGGCGAATCGGCATTCTGTCCGTTTATGCGTGTGATGTGAGGGAACATTCCTCCGCGACACCCTGCGGTCCGGCGCATGGAAGCATCGCCCCGTGAGCCGCGCGCGACGCGCGGCTTCGGGTTCCCTATCTCGCTCCAATACGTCCGTGCGCCGGACTGCAGGTGTTCCCCTATCGCGGTCCCTATCAAAGCAGTATCGATTGCGACGTGCGCATCGGTGAATGGCGGGAACTCCCTGCCGCCACTCCCGGTGCGTCTCCCATTCCGGTCATCCGTCATTTGTCTTTTGCCGCTTGCGATCATGCCTGTTCCATTTACACAGAAAAAGAATTCAACCAGACTTACTACAGAAATGAACTCGCTGCAATGGTACGCAATTCAAACCATGGAGTCAATACCCCATAAGTGGGGATAACATTACAATTTTGTAATGTAAATCGGGAACTCGAAGGGTTGTGACGCTATGTGCTTGTTTTTCTTGGACAGAAATGGGGAGAATGGGTGCGAGAATAGAGAGAAAAATCCCTACATGAGAGAGGAAAAAATTGCAAAAAATTCATCCTCGGCGACAGTGGAGTGGAAAGAGCACCTCGTTTTTATCGCGAGCGAGCCCGCCTCGCTGTCCGGAGCGAGGTCGACGAGGCCGGTGGGTTCAGTCCCGCACGATGCGCACCGCCGCCTTGCGCAGGCGATTCATCACCGCATGACCGATACCCTCATCGGGGAGAGCGGGGCAGAGAATGAGTGAGCAGCCAGCGGTGTCCAGAGTGCGCAGACCGGCGTAGATCCGCCGTGCGTATTCCACCGCATCACCACCGCCGAGGGAATGGAAATGCGCGGCGCCGCAATGCTCGAAGCTGTCGGGAGCAAGCAGGCCCGTCACCACACCGCGCGCGGCTTCCTCGCGCAGCGCATCCGCGATGCGTCGGGGAAGATCGGCGAGGTCGTGCGCGAAAAGCACCAGCTCGGCATTGGGAGCGTAGTGGCGGTACTTCATGCCGGGAGAGGCGGGGCGATCGGGCACGTCCGTGGCGAAGAACACGCGCGCTTGCAGCACGTCCTCCAAGTCTTCGCGCGTAACCGTGCCAGGTCGCAGGATGATGGGATCGCGTGTGGTGAGGTCGAGCACAGTGGATTCGATGCCCACCGCGCAAGGGCCGCCATCGAGCACGCAGGAGATGTATCCGCTCAGGTCCGCGTACACGCTGTCGGCGGTGGTGGGACTGACCGTGCCGGAGATATTGGCCGAGGGCGCGGCAACAGGCAGCTCCAGCATACGCAGCAACTCGCGGGTGACCTTGTGGTCGGGTACGCGCAGCGCCACGGTATCGAGTCCCGCCGTGACGATATCCGATACCGCCGCATTGTGGCGCACGATAAGTGTGAGAGGTCCGGGCCAGAACTCGCGGGCCAGTTCGGCGAAGCAGGGAGGAACCTCCTGCATCAATTCCATGGCCTGCCTGAGCGCATGCACATGCACGATGAGAGGATTGTCCATGGGACGGCGCTTGACCTCGAACACACGGCGCACCGCTTCATCCAACAGGGCGTTGGCGCCGAGTCCGTACACCGTTTCCGTGGGGAAGGCGACGAGTTCACCGCTAAGCAGCGCGGAGGCGGCGCGGGAGATGCTGCTGGCGCGCTCCCGGGGGGTGTCGGTGGGAAGAATGTTGGTCTGCATATTCATCGTCCAGAATCAGGAACCGCGAAAGGCGCGAAAATCGCGAAAGCATGTGACCGCGAAAAGCGCGAAAGGCGCGAAACAACTAGAACAATTCCTCCTGCGCTGTGATGGATGGCGCGGGGCGCTTCGATATCCAGGGTTCGTAGAGTTCCTCCATGTACAGGGCGACGGCGCTGCGCAACAGTCCGGACATTTCACGCGAAGTATGGGGAATGCCCTCGACGGCATCCGAGGCGAGCTGCGCCGAAACACGGGAAAAGGCCTTCGATACCACGAGGGCGCGTACGATGCTCGGCTCGTCCCAACTATCGATGCGAATGGCGCAGTGCAGGGAATTGCCGCCCACAAAGGTCATGCGTATGCCGATGTCGGCGGCTGCCCGAGCCAGAGCGTCCCAGCCGATGAACACGCGGACGAAGATATCGGTCAGAAGGTAATGATCGTCCTCGATGGCGAAATGCAGTTCCTCGCGAAAGCCCTCCTTGAGCACGCGCGAGGGCAGTGGCGCGATGCGTTCGAAGAGCCGCAGCAGACGCTGATCCTCGTAGGTCTCGAAGCGCACTTTCTGCATGGTGCGGTCGAGTACTCGGTAGTACACTCCCGGCTCCGAGGCGAAAGGTTGCCAGCTCCCGTCGGTGATCAGGGCGGCCGAAGCCCGCGACAGGCGCGATATGGGGGTCTGCTGATATCTCATGCGAGGGAAAGTATACGAAATTTTTCGGGACGGGCGTAAAGTGGAGAGAACGGTATTCCGCGTTCATTGACGGCATTGGGTCGGGGCATGTGCGATGGACTTGATCCGAGGGGGCCGAGGGGCTATGTTGTTACCTTGTTCACGAGTCGTTCCTCATTCATGCACACCGCAGCCATACGTAGTTTCATCGCGCTGTATCCCGATGCCGGGGCGCGCACGCGTATGGCAGCATACATTGCGGATCTGGCGGAACGACTCCCGGCGGTGAAATGGGAAAAAGAGAGCCAGATTCATATCACGCTCAAATTTCTCGGTGATCAATCTCCCACCACGCTCGAGGCCATCGCGCACGAACTGGACGGCGCGTTGCGCGGCAGCGGTATCGTGGAAGACATGCTAGACCATGTCGGCGCTTTTCCCAATGCGCGCAAGCCGCGCATCATCTGGGTTGGATTCGCCACCCCTCCGCCACGCATCCTCGCACTGCAACGCACAGTGGAGGAGGTATGCGCGGCACAGGGCATTGCGCGGGAGGACAAACGCTTCACGCCGCATTTCACCATCGGTCGCGTGAAAGACAGTCGCGACGCGGGCGATTTGGAAAATGAACTTCGATTGGTTAGATTTATGTCTACCTCCGTAGCGAGCCAGGCGGTACGTGTCATGGAGAGCACGTTGACTCCACGCGGAGCAATTCACAAGGAACGCGCTTCCATCAATCTGTAACCCGGGGAATGACGCGGGGAATCATTCACAACACTGGAGAAAGCCATGTCCGACGACAAGGAAGGAAAATTGAAAGCACTCGATCTCGCCGTGCAGCAGATCGAGAAAAGTTTTGGCAAGGGTTCCATCATGCGCTGGGGAGACGGCGTGATCAATCAGGTGGAGGTTATTCCCACGGGTTCGATCTCTCTGGATTCCGCGCTGGGCATCGGCGGTGTACCGCGGGGACGCATCATCGAGATCTACGGACCGGAGTCCTCGGGTAAAACCACCGTCTGTCTGCACATCGTGTCCGAAGCGCAGCAACGTGGAGGCATGGCCGCATTCATCGATGCCGAGCATGCGCTGGATGTGGGCTACGCCCGGAAAATCGGCGTGGACGTGAACAACCTGCTGGTGTCGCAGCCGGAGAATGGCGAGCAGGCGCTGGAAATTTGCGAAACGTTGGTGCGCAGCAATGCCATCGACGTGATCATCATCGATTCCGTCGCGGCGCTGGTGCCGCGCGCCGAAATCGAGGGCGAAATGGGCGATCCCACCATGGGTACGCATGCGCGCCTGATGTCACAGGCCTTGCGCAAATTGACGGCCGCCATCAGCAAGAGCAAGACCACGGTGATTTTCACCAATCAATTGCGATCGAAAATCGGCATCATGTTCGGCAATCCCGAGACCACCACGGGCGGCAACGCGCTGAAATTCTACGCATCCATCCGCCTCGACATTCGTCGCAAAGATGTGATCAAGGACACGGCCAACATCATCGGCAATCGCGTGCGCGTGAAGGTCGTGAAAAACAAGATGGCGCCGCCGTTCAAGGAAACCGAGTTCGACATCCTGTACAACGAGGGCATCAGCAAAATCGGTGACCTGCTGGATGTGGCCACGGAAATGAACGTGATACAGAAAAGCGGTTCGTGGTTTTCCTACGCCGAGGAACGCCTCGGTCAGGGACGCGACGCCGTGCGCAAGTATTTGAAGGACACACCGGAATTGCTCAAGCGCATCGAGGATCAGGTGAAGCGCGAACTGGGCATTTCCGGCGTGGAAGGTGCCGCGCCTCAGGACGAGGAAAAGGTCCCTGAAGCAAGCGCGGGCGGCAAGAAGAAATAACAGCGGAGTACCCATGGGCGATCGTCCCCTCGCAATCGCGTTGTTCCTGGCCGCGGTATTGGCCTTCGGTTGCGACAACGAGTTTTCTCCCAAAACCACATTCGAACCCCGCATCGCGGTGTTCGCCGTACTGAATGCGGAGGCGGACATGCAGGTGGTCCGCCTCGCTTGGTCGTACGACGGCACCATCAGTACGCCGCCGGTTCCGCTCACGCAGCGCGAGATCGACTCGGCCGTGGTGCGCATTCGCGAAGGCGGGACGATGTTCACCTTCCGCGACACGGTGTTGACACTCGACGACGGGCGCAAGGAGCACTCGTGGATTTCGCGCGAATTGCGACCCAAAGCGGAGATGGTGTACACGTTGTCCATAAGCATTCCCGGTCAGGAGCCCATTACGGCGGAACTCACCTCGCCGTCGCGTCCCTACTGCGCGGCCGAGCGCGTCGATGCCGACACGGGGCTGGGGTGGGTGCGCGTGCACACAGGCTTGGTGGCTCCGCGGGTGCCTGCCGGCGGCTTCCACTTCCGTGCCTGGCTGGCGACGACGCATCGCATCAATGGTGCGGCGGTGACGCGCAGGGTGGAAGTGCCGTTGCGCAAGGATCCGACGAGCGGTTCGTGGGTGTATCCCATCCCGCAAAAGACCGCCTATCTCGTTTTCGACAGCAATGTGCTCAAGGTCATCGCCGATTCGCTCAAGGCCTTCGGCGACAGCGTGATCACGGAGCGCCTGTATGCGCGCTGCTATGTGATGGATCAGAAATTTTACAACTATTATAAGATCGTACGCGGGTTCGACGGCCCCGTGAGCATGCGCCTCGACGATCCGGATATTTCCTACATCAACGGGGGATTGGGTGTGTTCGGGACGTTACTCGCCGATTCCTCGAATTATCCGCTCTCTCGTTTTCTGAAATAGCGCTTCCCGGGTGTTTCTCATCGTCGCGGGCGGGGCACGGCAGCGGCGGACGCGGGCATGGGTTTTTCCATTTCGCCGAAATGCGGCCAATGCGTATGTTATGGATTCACGCTTTTCCTGTGGGAAAAGCCCGTAGCAGCATAGTCCACCCGAGGTGTCCGTGAAGCGTTCCTTCCTGTTTCCGCTGTTTCTCCTGATTCTGCCGTTCGTGCAGGCCTGCGACAACAGTTTTTCGCCCAAGGCCGAGTACGAGGATCGTGTGGTGGTGTTCTGCATACTGGACAGGGCCGCGCCGTATCAGATCGTACGACTCGAGAAAACGTACGATGCCGAATTGACCAATCCCGACAAGCCTATTGGCAAGACGACCATCGATTCGGCCGTGGTGATTGTGCGTACGGATGATGGGACATTTCGCTTCAAGGATACCCTGCTCACGCAGGCGGATGGTTCGAAGAAAAAAGTGTGGATCAATCGCACGTTGACACCGCGCGAGGGCAAGCTGTACACGCTGACGGTGGATGTGCCCGGATTCGCACGGCTGTCGGGAAACACGCTGGTGCCCAGCAGGGCGTACTTGCAAGTAAGTGGGGGCGAAACCGGTGTGCGTTTGAGTACGGTGACGTCGGTGGCCTTTCCCGCCACGGCGTATCTTTTCCGACTCTGGGTTGTGGGCTCGAAGAACAACGGCGGTTCGCCCGTGGAATTTCGCCGCGAAGTACCAGTGCGCTACAACAGCGATACGAAGCAGTATGAGTTCGGATCGCCTTCGCGCCGCACCGTGGAGTTGATTCCTCTGGACAATCTCATGTACGCGCAGACGCAGCTTCGTGATATCGACGGCGTGATCGGTCAGGATGTCGTGATCACCGCGTACGGTATGGACCAGTATCTGTATAGCTACTTCCAGTTGGTACGTGGTTTCGACGATCCCACCTCGTATCGACTGGACCGGCCCGATGTTAGCAACATCACCAACGGCGCGGGTATTTTTGGATCGATGTTTCCCGACTCCTTGCGCCTGCGGTACAATTCGCTCGTTCGCTGATCGCCTCAGCTCGGGGGGATGATGCCGCGGATCACAGCATTGCTCCGGCAGAAAAAGGCACGGCATAGAGTGTCGGTATTCCTGGACGGGGAGTTCGCGTTCGGGTTGTACGAGGAAACGGTGCTGCTGCACGCATTGAAGAAAGGGGTGGATCTTTCCGGTCCGCTGCTCGATGCGGTCCATCACGACGATCGGCGCATTCACGCGCGCTTCGTGGGCGAGCGCTTTCTTGCCACGCGTATGCGTTCGGAGGGGGAACTGCGCAAACGTCTGCAACGCGAAGAGCTTCCCGACGACATTATCGACGATACCATCACCACGTTCCGCCGCGTACAGTTGATCGACGATGCGGCCTACGCCGCGGCGTGGATTCGTGACCGCCGTCGCCTGAAGCCGCGATCGACGGTGCTATTGCGCCGGGAGTTGCGCGCCCGCGGGATAGCCGAGGAGCTTATCGAACAATCGCTGCGGGAGGAGGAGCAGGATGATTCCTCGCTCGCGCTGGAACTCGCGCGCAACTGGCTGGAGCGTCATGCGTCGTTGGCTCGCGACAAAGCGCTGCGACGATTGATGGGATTCTTGCAGCGGCGGGGATTTTCGGTGAGTGTGGCGTATGAGGTGGTGCGGCGGCTGTTCGGGGAAAACGCAGTTGCGGATTAGCGGAAATCGGGCGATATTACATGTCTGATGTCGAATGACATCGTTTGAATTTGGGCCAAGTCCTTCGCAATGATGCCCTACCCAACCCCGCCAGGTCCGGAAGGAAGCAACGGCCGGTAGAGGTTCATGTGACGGAGGGTAGCTTGGCCCTTTAGACCCCATGCAGTGGTGATAGCGCCGCGCATGGGGTCTAATGGTTTATGGATGGGGGGATGCCGCGAGGCGAAGATGGGTCACATGAAGATGAAACACAGAGATCGCAGAGATCGCAGAGGTCGCGGAGGAAGGGTTGAGGGTACATCCCGCTCGATCCGTGCGCTCCGCGATATTCGAGCCAACGAGAGGGTGCAGAGACGCATAGCCGGGATTCCACACGTTACTGCGTCTTACCGGCACAACGCCTTGGCGCTCCACACGAGCCATGTGATGGTACTGTGCAGATGGCTTCAGAATCTAGGTTGCACGAACCCTGTGGATTGCGCCTGCAACCATCCTCCGTGCCCTCTGTGCTCTCCGCGTTCTCTGTGTTACGGGAGCGGGGCACGACTATTTCAGCAGCACGACGCGCAGATACTCCGTATGGTAGCGCGTGGACAGTGCGAGGATGTACGCACCATCGTCGAGCGTGGACGCATCAAAGCGTGCAGTGTGCTGCCCTTCGTCGAGCACGCCGTCGACGAGCGTAGCCACGCGGCGACCGAGAAGATCGCGCGCTTCCAGCGTCACCTCGGCTTCGCCGTCGAGGGTGAAACGGATGAGCGTGGATGGATTGAAGGGATTGGGCGAAGCGCCGAGGAAGCGAGCACGGATGGTTCCGGCCGGAGGTGCTCCGAGTGCGCGTTCGCAGGAGCCACTGACGGTGAGCAAGCCGCTGGACGCACGCGCCACCGTGCAAAAACGTTGCACCTCGGGTGGTGAAATGGAAATCTCGGATTTGGCGCTGAAGTCCGTCCGTATGGCCTCAAACGTGAGATTGAGCAGCGTGCCGGTGGTGGTGATAGCGGTGCTCCCCGTGAGCAGTATCCGGGCTCCCTGGGTGGTGGGTGTGATCTGCGGCGAGAAACCCGTGCTCAACGTTGTGACCTCGGCATTGACCAGTGTGAGCAGTTGCGTATCGAAACCGACGGTGAAATCGAAGGTGTTTGGCGCCCGGTCAATGCTGACGCGCTCAAGTTCCAGCGGAATGGTGATGCGTTTCCCTCCATCAATCACATAATCCCGCTCCATGGCCAGGGTAACGTAGGAAAATGTGCTGCTGTCGTGCGGCAAGGTGTAACGTACCGTGCCCGTGGCCGTGCCTGAGGGCGTCGCGGCGCGCACGTCGACTGTGATTTCATCGCCATTCCAGCAGTCGATAGGCGAGCGATAACGCAACTCGCAGATGCCGGTGCTGATCAGCGCGAGATTGATTTCCCCATAAATCTGATCGAGGTCGGAAGCATTTGGGGCGTTGAAGTATTTCCCACCTGTTTGCTGTGCCAGCGTGCGCATGTTCGATTCATCCAGATCGGCGCCCAGACCAATGGTGTACACGATGGCGCCCGCGCTGATGGCCGCGGAGATCGCCGCCGAGGATGTGGCACTGGAATTCGTGTCTTGTCCGTCGGTGAGCACGATCATGACTTTCTTTTTCGCGCGATTGCGAATGAGATTCGAGCCCGTCACCACGGCATCCCACAACGCAGTTCCACCCACGACATTGAGCTGGTCGATTCTGCTTTTCAGCAACGCCCAATCATTGGTCCAGGGTTGATTGTAGTAGGTGTTGTCGCTGAAACTCAGCAAGGCCGATTCGTCGTCGGGCGCGAGTCGATCCACGAAAGACTTCGCCGCGCGCCGCGCATCGACGATGGCGTTGGTGCCCCAGGGGAAGCCCCCCATGCTGCGGCTCACATCGATCACCAGCAGCACGGAAACGGGACCGCGCGCGATGGTGTCCTGGCAATATCCACCATCGATGGGCACCACCGTGCCATTTTCAAAAATGGTGAAATCGGCCAGACGCAGGTTGCGCACCGCGTTTTCCCCATCCAGCACGCGAAGGTGCAGGAGAACTTCGGGGAAATTGGTCGTTTTAATCGAATCGATGAGAATGCGCAATTGCGCCGGGGCCGGTGTTTGCGCGAGGGCGAGCACCAACAATGAAAGCAGCAGCGTACGGAGTTTCATTTCGCTACACAATTGTGAGAATGCGTGCATGATACGGCAATTCGGAAACAGGCGCAAGCGAAAAAGCAGTGGCGCGGGTCGGAAATGTGCGGGCGCTGTATATTGCTGGAAAGGAGGCGTCATGAAACATGCAACACTGTGTATGGTGCTGTGCTTGCTCTGCGCGATGGAGCTGCACGCGCAGAACGCGGGATCGCTGGTTGTCGGTCGGAACGGCATGGTGGTGTCGGCGAGCGAGGAGGCCACGCGCGCCGGCATCGAGGTGCTGAACCATGGTGGCAATGCGGTGGATGCCGCGGTGGCGGTGTGCTTCACTCTTGCCGTCACCTATCCATCGGCCGGGAATATCGGCGGAGGATCGTACATCCTCCTGCGCATGGCGGATGGCCGCAGCACCGCCATCGATGCGCGCGAGACGGCGCCGGGCGCGGCGCGGCGCGGCATGTATCTCGATGCCCAGGGGAAGGTGTTGCCCGAGGCCTCGCTGTATGGTCCGCGTGCCGCTGGTGTGCCGGGTAGCGTCGACGGGCTGCTCGTGGCTTTGGAGCGCTACGGGAGCATGCCGCGCGATGCCGTGATGAAGCGGGCGATACTGTTGGCGAAGAAGGGTTTTCCGATACACAAACGTCTGGCGCGGCAATTCACCATGCAGCGGGAGCAATTCCAGCGCTATCCGTCCACGGCCGGGATTTTCGCTGCGAAAAAGCGTTGGCGCGCACGGGATCGTTGGAAACAGCCCGAACTGGCCGCCACGCTGGAGCGCATTCGGCGCGACGGGCGCGATGGCTTTTACGCGGGCGAAACCGCCCTGCGCATCGAGGAAGCCATGCGGCGCGATGGGGGCTTGATCACTGCGCGGGATTTGGCGAGTTATCATTGCGTGGAGCGGCGTCCGCTGCGGGGCCGTTGGCGTGACTATGATATTCTTTCGATGCCGCCGTCGAGTTCCGGCGGTGTGGCGTTGCTGCAAATGCTTGGTATGGTGGAATGTCTGGGCATGCGGGAGCATCCTTCGCAATCCGCCGCGAGCGCGCATGCGATGATCGAGGCCATGCGGCGGGCCTTCGCCGATCGCGCGGCCTTTCTGGGTGATCCGGATTATGTGCGCGTGCCGGTGGATTCTCTGCTCGCGCCTGCGAGTATTGCCGCGCTGTGTGCCTCGGTGGATCCCGAGCACGCCACGCCCAGCGGCATGCTGCACAAAGAATTGCGTCCCGCGCGGGAGGGCGATCACACCACGCATATCGTGGTGCTCGATGGCAAGGGCAATGCCGTCTCAATCACGACCACCATTAATAGCAGTTATGGTTCTCTGTATGTGGTACCGGGCACGGGAGTACTGTTGAATAATGAAATGGATGATTTCAGCGCCAAGCCGGGGAGCATGAATCAATTCGGTTTGCTCGGCAGCGAGGCCAACAGCATCGTGCCGGGCAAGCGCATGCTGAGTTCGATGACGCCGACCATCGTGTTGCGCGACGGTGCGCCCGTGCTGTTGACCGGGAGTCCCGGCGGCTCCCGCATTATCACGTCGGTGTTGCAGACAGTGCTGAATGTGTTGCAGCATGGCATGCGGCTCGACAGCGCCATTGCCATGCCGCGCATGCATCATCAATGGTATCCCGAGCATGTGGAATATGAACAGGGTGCTTTGCGCCCGGAGGTGATCGAGCAATTGCGCGCGCGCGGCCACAGCATGAAGGAGTGCGCGGAATTCGGCCGCGTGGAAGGAATATATTTCGATGCCGCGAGCGGCATCATGCAGGGCTGCAGCGACACCCGCGGCTACGGCCACGCGCAGGCGGTGGGGAAGCCTTCGAAGTCGCGTGGTACACGTCAGCGATGAGGATGCGTTGTTGCCTTGGATACTCGCGGTTGATTCAAATCGCTAGAAAGGATCAAATCCTGGAAATCGGGGCCTCATGACGGATTTTGCATGAGATACTTGACATTCGTACAGGGCGATGTTACATTGGGCGCGGTAGCCAAAATAGAGGATGGATCGCGCCGATGTTTGATCGGATTTCTTGCTGTCCGAGGAACCGAGATGATGAAGGAAGCTTGTATTTGGCATGCGGACCGACATCGCAGGGTTTGCATTGTTCCATTGAAAACGATGGACATCGCATCAGGGCATATCGTCTGAAATGACGAGGAGAGTCGAACGCTGTGATTCACAGTGAAAGAATTCCAATAACTCGCGTGTTGGCACACGCACAATAGGCACGACTTTCCGGTAACGTTGATCGGTACGAAGAGTTCGAGAAAGCTCAACCTTGGATGTGCTCATGATGATCAGAGAGAGAAGGCTCGTTTGAAAATGCCGTTGTATCGCCAAGCTCCACCATCTCGTACTGGATGGCCGCCGGTCTACCGTTCTCGATGCCGGTTGGTTGCGCGCGGGACAGTATCTCATTGCGCTCCGCACGACCAACGGCGCTGTCGCCCTGAAAAGCTTCATCAAACTTTAATCCCCATCATGCCATGCCGGTCGCGTTACGCGGCCGGCATGGCGCATATATCAGGAGCGCTGTAATGAAATACGGTATGATAGTGTCGGCCCTGTTGCTCGTTGTGTGCCATACCGCCGCGCAGGAGCAACTGCGCATTGGTTTGCTTGCAGACCAGAGCAGTTTTTATGCGGAAATTACCGCCTTGGGGGTGAGCACGGATGGCAGCTTGCTTGCGGCGGCAGGGGATGGTGGGGATATACTGATACGCGATCTGCGGCGGAACCGTGAACTGCGCCTCGTGAATGTCTCGGCATTGCACGAAAACATGGGGAATGTGGATGAGTTGGCGGTGCAGGATTCGCTGCTCGCCGTGCTGGATGTCTTCAGTCAATATGTGGTGTACAACTTCCGGGCGGGCACGGTGCTCTGCGGCGGCGAACTGCCGATTCAGTACGGAGGCGAGTTGCGCTTTTCACCGGACGGGAGCTTGCTGTATCTGGCGGGCGACTATGCAGCCGATGACCGGTACTCGCTGCGCGTGCTTGACATTGCATCGCTGGCATACACGGACGTGCCCGCTCCCTGGCGCGTGATCGCGCTGACGCATTGGGGGAATGGCATGTGCGCGGTGACGGGCAATGGCGAGGTGCTGAACTTCGACGCGCAGGGACAACTGACGGGTGTGGACGCCTATGTGCTGCCTCGCAGCGCGGTGGTGGTGGACGCGAGTTATGGTTCGGATTACGATGCCTTCGCCTTTCTGCTCAACGGTCAGGGTGTGGCCTGGTACGCGCGCGGCAATACGGCGGCCCCGGTATACCGTGAGACGGGACTCAATGGCGACGATTTCGTTTGCTCGCCCGACGGGCGCTACTGCGTGGTGGCGACCTACCCCGCGCTGATTCTCTACCGCTTCGACCTTCGCCGCGAGGAGCGCCGGCAGGTGTGGATGGGAGACAAGTGGCAGTTGCGGTATGTAACCCCGAATGGTGTGGTCTGGATAGGGGAGAACAGGGTGGTGAATGTGTCGTCGATGGCGGACCTCGCCACACGGTCGTTGTTGCTGATCGCCGGTCGTACCAGAGGCGTGTTGGACGAAGCGGGAACGGAGCATGTGTATGTGATGCGGGATTTGTATTTCGAAAATCGTTTGACGGTGACGAAAGTGTCGGTGCCGGACGGCAGCATACTCGCGGATGCGACGGTTTTCGGCGACAGTATTGTCGATGCCTGCTCGGGAGGCACGCGCGCGACGATGTTGCTGCTGAGCCGGGGAGGCGGCGTGTATCGCTGGAGTGGAGACGAACGTGACGGGTTGCTGCGCGAATGCAGCTTGCCGGCGGGATACACGCGTCTGGAGTACATGCCGGGTGAGCAGGCGCTGATAGTGGCCGGAGGCGGGTCGCTGGGCAAGTACACGTTGTCGCCTTTCGCAGAAGTGTATCGCAGGGAGTGGAACGGCAATCCCGGGGACATCATGTACGAGGATAGCAGGCGTTATGCCGTGCTGTACAATCATGCCGCCGGAGGCGGTTGGGGAGCCGCGATCTGCGATGTTCGCGATGGGCAGGTGTATCAGGATTATCGGGATTTTCCACGGATGATCAGTTACAGCGAGGCGGATTCGCTTGTTTATTTTGTGAATGAAGCTGATGCCTTCGCGCTTATAAACCCACAGCGGTTGGTTTCGGAATGGAAACGTATCATAGTGAGTCATTATCCAATAATAGCAACATCCATCGCTTCCATGAATCGAGGTCGCGATGTGCTGGTTACGCGCTCAGACAGTGCTATAATGTACTATCGAGTGTCGTTAGTAGATACACTATTCCTGAGATGGGAAGCGGAACTCCTTGCAAGCTGCGAGCTGCCGGTGAGATATACGCTTACATGGGACAAACTCCGCATGCAGGTCAAGGGTGAGAAATACCCATTGTGCTTCAACAGTACGAAGTTGCTGTTTTACAGTGTGGACGGAGTAACGTCGACGCAGGAGTTGCCCGTACCGACCTCGCTGGATGCTGCGAGCGTGTATCCGAATCCCGTACAACGCTCGAGTCACTTCCGGCTGTCTTCGGTGGAGGGAAGCCGGGCGTGGTTGTACTCGGTGAACGGCGTATTGCTGGACGAGATCGATACGGAACAATGGGTACAGGCGCCAGCGGTGCCGGGTATGTACTATCTGCGTATGCAAAGCCGCGAGGGCGAGACGCGCGTCAAGAAGCTGGTCGTGTGGTAGAGTGCCGTGCGATGGGTACGGATTGAACACAGGTCAAAACCACAGTCTTTCATGTTCCTTCGTCACACCCGGGAGAATGAAAACGGTGCAAGTGCCTTGATTACTGTCGGAGCGGATCAACAGAGTTTCAAAACCACTGATTGCACAGATTTCACACAGATTAGCACAGATGATTCGTGGAAATCCTCCCGGCCTGAGTACATAGCCGGAGGGGAAGCAATCCAACACTCGTTGTCGAAAGTGACGCGAAACACGCGTCCATTGCCTGCGGCGGAGGTACCGGTCCCTTCCTGGCGACCGCAAACTTTACTCTTTACTCTTCACTCTTTACTCATTACCGCGCAGATCAGCATGCTGCAGGCGGCGAGACTATGTTCAGAGCAGATTGCACAGATATCGCACGGATTAGCACAGATGGATCGTGGAAGTCCGCCATTGCAATCGGTAATGAAATGACTGACACGGGATAGCGGCACTGTGAACGCTATCACATGCACTGCGGGTGCGGCGTTGGTAGCACGCCGGAGCGCGTGTCTCTGCGTCGTTGTTTCCTTGCGTCCCTGCGTTTACACGTCACTATTCATTTCGTGAGAAATGATGCTATATTGCACGCGATATAGCATTCACCCATCACATCGGAGGGAAGCATGGACGAGCTTCAGAACATGGTCACGGCGTTGAGGAATTTGGAGAAAAGCACCTCGATTCGAAAAATCGCGACGGCGAGCGGTATCAGCTATCTCACACTGTTGAATATTCGCGCAGGCAAGTCCAAGCGCGTGACCGAGAGTGTGTCGAAACGTTTCAACACGTGGTTGGAAAAGCAGGGAACGGCATTGCCAAAGGCCGCTCCCGCGGCAGCGGCAGCGGCCGCGAAAAAGCGCGGTCGACCGGCGAAGGTCGCCGCTGCCGCACCCGCCAAAGCGGCCCCGGCGCCGGCTCCCGTCGCTGCGAAAAAGCGCGGTCGACCCGCAAAGCAGAACGTTGTGGTGGCTGCTCCCAAACGGGCGAACAAACTCGCAGCTCCCGCGGCGAAGGCGAAGCGCGCGAACGCGAAGCGCCCGGTGGCGGAGTTGCAGCCGAGTTTCGACATGACAGTGCCCTTGCTGGGCGGCGATACCGTGAAGCGCGAAATCGCCATGCTGGAAGCGCGCCTCGAATACCTGCGGCTGATTCAGAAGGCCGAGGCGGACTTCCTCCGCAAGATTGGAAGATAGAAGTGCGTTGCGTACCTTTCATTACTGGTTCCCGTGGTTTGCGCCAGCGGGAACCAGTTTCTGTATACGCAGCACTGTGAGCCAAAGAGACCCATGAGCACTCGCAAGCCCGATACCATCAAATGTTCGTTCTGCGGCCGTTCCTCGCGCGATGTGGAAAGCATGATCGCCGGCCCGGAGGTATTCATCTGCAATCATTGCGTGATGAGTTCCGTGGACATTCTCCGCAGCAATGCCGCCGCCATCAACACCACGCCGAATCGCACGTCCGCGCTCAAGCAGCCGAAGGCCATCAAGAAAGCGCTCGATGACTATGTGATCGGACAGGAATCCGCCAAGCGCACACTGGCGGTGGCGGTGTACAATCATTACAAGCGCCTCGAGTCCAAGCAGCTTTTTTCCGATACAGATGTTGAAATCGAGAAGAGCAATATTTTGCTCGTGGGCCCCACCGGCACGGGTAAAACGCTGCTCGCGCGCACGCTGGCACGCATTCTCGATGTGCCCTTCGCCATAGCAGACGCAACCACATTGACCGAAAGCGGCTATGTGGGGGATGATGTCGAATCCATTCTGGTGCATTTGCTGCAAAATGCGGAATACAACGTGCAGCGCGCAGAACAGGGCATTATTTACATCGATGAAATCGACAAGATCGCGCGCAAGAGCGAGAACATGTCCATCACCCGCGATGTGTCGGGCGAAGGCGTACAGCAGGCCTTGCTGAAAATTCTCGAAGGCAGCATCGTGGGCGTGCCGCCGAAAGGTGGGCGCAAGCATCCCGAGCAGCCGCTGATCAATATCAACACGCGCGATATCCTGTTCATCTGCGGCGGTGCGTTTGAAGGATTGGAGTCCATCGTGCAGCGGCGCATCGGCAAGACGCCGGTGGGATTCGGATCGGACAGTCCTTCGGGCTCGAAACACGAGCGCCTGTTTGTGCTGTCGCAGGTGGAGCCGGATGATTTATTGCGCTTTGGTCTGATACCGGAATTGATCGGCCGCCTGCCCGTGACGTCGGTGTTGCACCCGATTTCGCGCGAAGGGTTGATGAACATTCTCACGCAGCCGAAAAACGCGTTGGTCAAGCAGTACAAGAAATTGTTCGAGATGGAACAGGTGGCTCTGGAGTTTTCGCAGGACGCGCTGGAGGCCATTGTGGACAAGGCCATGGAGCGGGGAACGGGCGCGCGCGCATTGCGATCGATACTCGAGCGGTCGATGCTGGATATCATGTATCATCTTCCGACGCGCG
>JAMIQH010000194.1:0-13141 GCA_035914695.1 Bacteroidota bacterium
CGCTGCTCCGCCCCGACGCGCTGATCGAAGAAAACCTGCGCTTCCGCTGTCCCCTGCTGCTGCCCGCCGACAGCGCACCCCGGGGTCTGATAATTCTGCTGAATGGATTGAACGAGCGGAGCTCGGACCGCTACCTGCCCTGGGCGCTGCGTCTGCTCATGCTGACGGGACGTGCGGTGCTGCTGTTTCCACTGGCCTTTCACCTCAATCGCGCACCCTCCGCCTGGGCCGATCCCCGGCGGATGACGCGCCTGTCGGCCGAACGCCGCTCGCTGCACGAAGGGATCACCGCATCTTCACTGTCGAACGCGGCCCTCAGTGCGCGCATACAGGCGCTGCCGCAACGCTTCCTGTGGTCGGGGGTGCAAAGCCACGAGGATGTGCGGGATTTCATACGTGCGCTGCGTAGCGGCGCCTGGCCGGAACTCGCCTCCGATCTGCGTGTGGATTTCTTCGGTTACTCTATCGGTGCCTTTCTCGCTTTGCTGTTGCTCATGGCCGATCGGGATGCGTTGCTCGCGCAAAGCCGACTGCTGGCCTTTTGCGGTGGTGCCGCATTGGACGGCATGGCGCTGACCTCGCGCTACATCCTCGACAGCGCGGCACACGGCGCATTGCTGCGTTGCTTCCGTACCGATTTCAGTGCGACCTTGCGCAACGATGCGCGGCTGGCGGGCGCACTGTCGGGAGGACATCCCGCTGGCGCTGCATTCCGGAGCATGTTATCCGCGAACGATGGCACAGCGGCGCGCGGCGCCATGCTCGCTCCCATCGCCTCGCGCGTGCGGGCTATCGCACTCACACGCGATGAGGTGATGCCGCCCGATGCGGTGCGCGCAACGCTGTGCCCGGGCGCTGCAGTTGGCGTGGATGTGCGGGAGCTGGATTTTCCCTACGACTACTCGCATGTCCATCCCTTCCCGCTTCTTCCTGCGCTGGAGATGGAAGTGGAACGTGCGTTCGATTCTGTCATGACGCTTACCGCCGAGCATTTGGCCTAGTGCTACGCCGCGCGCCATCGTCGAACTGTCATCACCGTACAGTGACATGCCGATGCATAGCGGGAAAATAGCTAGCTTATCAGGACAGCTTTCTTCAGGCCTGGATGTGTACATGGGATACAATCGAGATTTTCACACACTGCAGTCGCTGCTGGATTCCGGGGGCGATGAGACGCTCCTCTGCGATAATGTGCATCTCCGTTACGTGCACATGGCATCACAAGCCACCGAGGTGCTACCGGGCGGCGCATCGCAATCCTGCGTGTCACACAGCCTGCGGTTCGACGCGGCGGCGGGATATGCGAGCGCAGCGCATTTCCAGCCCAGCGATGGGAGTCTGCAACTCCCCGACTGCGATGTGGAAAGCAATGTCCGCTTTCGCTGTCCCCTTTTGTCGCCAGCGGACGGCCACGCCGATGGACTGATTATACTTCTGCACGGTTTGAATGAAAAACGCTGGGAGAAATATCTGCCCTGGGCCAAACGTCTGGTGGAATTGACCGGCAAGGCCGTGCTCCTCTTCCCCATCGCCTTTCACATGACACGCACGCCCGCTGCGTGGTCCGATGCACGACGCATGGCCCGCGTGTCGGCCGAACGCAGGGCGGCTTTCCCCACCATCGCCGAATCGTCGCTCGCAAACGCGGCCATCAGCACACGCATTTCGCAAATGCCACAGCGCTTTTTCTGGTCGGGGCTGCAATCCTACGAGGATGTGCTCGCCGTCATCCGTCTCGCACGTGGCGGGGGCATTGTCGAAGTGCCGGCGGATGCGCGCGTGGACTTCTTCGCCTACTCCATCGGGGCCTTTCTCTCGGAAATCCTCCTGATGGCAGCCGAGGAAACCGTCCTCGCCTCCTCTCGACTCTTCCTGTTCTGCGGGGGCCCCACGCTGGATCGCATGTATCCCACGTCGCGCTACATTCTCGATAGCGAAGCCACCATCGCGATATACGCGCTGTTCAACGAGCATCTCGAGGCGGAATTCCGCCGCGACCCTCGCCTTGCCCACTATTTCGGTGGCAGCCATCCAGCTGGAGTGTGGTTCCGCAGCATGCTCACGCACAATGTGTTGCGCGAGCAACGCGAGCAACGCTTCCGGGAAATGGCGTCGCGTCTGCGGGCGGTGGCGCTGTTGCGCGACACCGTGATTCCACCCGGCGAAGTCCTCAATACACTGCAAGGGAGCTTTCGCGACATCCCCGTCGCGGTGGACGTGGTGGATTTTCCCTATCCCTACACGCATGTGCAGCCCTTTCCGCCAACCGCATCGCACGAAGCGGAGGTGGAAGTCGCCTTTGAACAGGTCATGGGCGCTGCCGCGCGGCATTTCGTCTGATACGGCATCTTCCCCACGAACGGGTTGACACACAACGACGAACGCAACGAAGGCATGCCGTGGCATGCCTTCGTGTGGTTCAATGGAAATGTCGCCCGCGGGTGGAAGCCCCGCGTGCTATCCCTGTGCGGGACGAACAGGGATACAAATGTCCACGATATGCTTGCGCTCGGGATGCGTGGAGGGATCGTTTCTGCCGATCTCGAAACTGGGGCCATCGGCCGGTTCATAGCCGCTGTCGGGCAACCAGTTGCCGCACAGCGCGTCCCAGGCCTCCCCGTACTGCGAAGCGTCGATTTCGAAGCGCGCCACCGCGTAGCTTCCGGCGGGAATGCTCATCGCGCCGATCTCTCCATCCACGGGCGTGCCAGCCGGTACTGTCAGGCATACGCTCGTCCGCAGCTTGTCCTGCTCGGTGATGTTGGGATCGTCGTGGTAAATGGTGATGAATTCGGATTGCGGACCGATCAGTCCGCGTGGACCGGCCCAGCGACCGAGTCTGCCGAATAGATCCATGAACAGCGCTTCGTTGCCCGCGTAGGGCCCGATGTGCCGCACATAGGCGACATGTTTCTCCGGAAAACGTTGCACGCTGACGTTGAGAGGAAGTGTGGATGACATGGCGATACTCCTGATTGATTGATGGTCAGGAGCAATATCGTCTGTGGCAATCACGCCGTCGTTGCACATGTTGCCGAGCATGTTGCCATTCTTGCCAAGCATGGTGCGCATCTTGCTATCGGGCAGATATTCCCCGTGCCGCGGCGTCTCGGCGCTCCCGCGCCACTCGCTGGCGGTCATGCCCGTGGCTTCGCGAAACGCCCGCGCAAAGGTCTGCGAGGTGGAGAATCCGCAATCCAGCGCGATCTCGGTGACGCTGCGCGAAGGATACGCCCGCAACTGCATCATCGCCCGTTCGATGCGTACGCGCGCGATGAAGCGGTTGAGCGTTTCGCCCACCATGGCGTGAAACACCCGGTGAAAATGCCAGGGGGAAAAATGCGCGAGCGCCGCCAGCGTCTCCAGCCGAAGATCCTCCGCCAGATGCGTGTCGATGTAATCCAACACGCGATTCATGCGTGCAACGTATTCCCGCCGCGAAGCGGAACCACCCGCCGCAAGTCGATACCCTGCCGCTGCGCTCATACAACAATCCTCGATGTACAATGATCGATATGGTGTATTCTCATCTCGCCTCGGGTCGGACGATTGGTATCGTCGGCGCTACGACCGCCTGCACGCATAGGAGAACTGTCCGCGGGCTTCCGCGTAGCGCAGATCGAGGCAACTTCGCAGCACGCTCGTATCCGCGTTCCATCCCGCCCACCATCCATGCAGTGTTCACCCTGCCTTGGCTCCACTCGGGATCAATGAGAACAACAGTCGTCGCCTTCGCGCGCGGCCACGGCCCAGTCGGGACGCAGTTTCAGCCAGCGGTCACGCTCAAGTGACATGTTGTGCATCATCCAGCGCTGCCGTCCGAAGCGTCGCTCCACCGGTGCCTCGGCGGTTGGCAAAAAGCCCACGCCACCGTAACACGCCACGGCCGCCTCGTTGTGCTCGAACACGCGCAGCGACACGCTGTCCATGCGCAGGATGTCGAACGCCGCAGTGCACAGCAGGGCCACAAGCTCGCGGCCAAGGCCTTCGCCGCGAAACATCGGTGCGATCAGCACGTGCGCAAGGCGGCAGTGTTTCGCTTTGTTGTCAATGCCGAACAGCGCCCCGTGGCCAACGAGCATGCCCAACTCGCGCGAGGAGGCGCTGTACACACGGCATCCGGCGGGCGTCGCTTCGGTCGACGGAGGTGAGAGCAATTGTTCCGTGGTGATGGGATGTGTGAGATGCACACCTCCGAATTCCGCCACGGCGCGCTTCGTGGGCAACCAGTCCACCAGCATCTCCGTGTGCGCGGGGTCGAATTCGTAAATGAACAGCCGGGGTGAGGTGATGATTTTCATGAACGTGAATCCGCGGGAATGATGGAAAAACTCATGCGTGGAGGGCGTCGGCATGTTCGCATCAGCGAATCATCCTGCCAGCCACAGCATCCACAATGTACCAAGAAGCAGGGTCACCACGGTAACGGGAACACCAAGGCGCAAATAGGACAGAAATCCGACATGCACTCCGCGTCCGCGCGCCGCTTCCACCACAATCATGTTTGCCACGGATCCCAGTATGGTGAGATTGCCCGCGAAGGTCGTGGCCATGGCCAAGGTGAGCCACAACAGCGTGGGATCGGGCAGCGCGCGAACCATGGGAGCAAGCAGCATCACCGCCGGTACGTTGGAAATCAGATTGCTGGCAAGCAGTGATACCATCGCCAGACCCGGTATTCTATCAACACCGAACGTTGTCGCGAAACGGAGCAAGGCCTCGCCCACAACGCCCTTGTGCACAGCCGCGGTGATGATGAACAAACCGACGAAAAACACCAGCAACGACCAGTCCAGCTCGCGGAACACCCGCTCCGGCTTCAACCGCCGCGTCAGCAGCAACAGCGAGGCGGCGCCCAGCGCGGCCAGCGATACCGGCACGCCCACGATCAGCGCGACGAGCATGATGCAGAGCGCGGCGAGACCTTTCCGCAACAGCGGCACGTGGACGCGCGGCCGGGGCAAGGCGGGGGCGGTCAAGCGACCGCCGCGGAATTCGTCGCGAAAGCCCAACACAAGCACGCCTTGCAGCAACACCAATCCGAGCAGCGACGGCACCAGCAAGGCGATGGTGAAGTCGATGAAGCCGATACCCGACGCCACGCCGATGATCATGTTCTGTGGATTCCCCACCACCGTGGCTGCCGAGCCGATGTTGGCCGCCATCATCAACCCTAGCATGTAGGGCAAGGGGTTGCGTCGCAACGCCAACACCACATCCAGCAGCAGTGGTGTGAACATGAGCACGATGGTGTCATTGAGAAAAAGACTCGACAACACTCCCGCAGCGAAGATGACGAGCAGGAGCAATTGCCGCGATGTGCGCGCAACCGAGAGAATGTGTGTGCTGAGCAGTTGGAAAAATCCCGCGAGTCGCAGATTCACATTCACCACCATCATCGCGAACAGCAGGACGATGGTGTGCGCGTCCACCGCTTGTATCGCTTCGTCGAAGCTCAATCCCCCGACAAGCACCACCGCCACCGCACCTACGAGGGCGATTGTGGCGCGGTTCATCCGCAGCACGGGGAAGCGCCCGGCAGCAACACCCAACAGGGTGAGTACCGCTATTGCAAGGGAAAGGATGTCGGTGATGGTCATGGTCGGCGTCGGAACAAGGGTCCGCACGCAGGGTGCGTGCTCGTGCCACGCCGCAATGTACGACGCGCGGGGGATTCCCCGCCACATGCTCAGTTCTCCGGATCCGGGGCCCCTATCGCGCGCTCGTTCGTGCTTGCATTCCCCGCATCGGAACGGGCTCCCCGAGCGGGATTACCACCTGCGTGCCGCACTGCCACCACTTCGAGTATGCCCGGTTGAGGCGACACCTGCAGTTGCTGGCAAATCAACTCGCGCTCGCGCTGCACGGCACGGTAACTGATCCCCAGCATGCGCCCGATGCTGTGGGCGTCGCGCTCCTCCGCCATCAGACCGAGTATATCGCGCTGAGTCTCCGTCAATCCGCTCCACGTCCCTTCTTGTATCTCGCCGAAACCCTCGCAAGCGTTGCATACACCGAGGAGCGGACAGATGAAGGCCTTTCCCACCGCCGCCGACCGTATCGCCTGCACGATATGCCCGGGATTGTCGTCGGAAAACAATACAGCATCCACCACCCGCAACAGGTCGTCCGATAATCGATCCCTGCGACCGGGTGAAAGGAGCAGCACGATGCGTACCTGCGCCGCCCGAGCATCCAGCGCCTCCGCGAGCGACAGGCCGTCGACAATCGGCAGACTGTCCTCGATCACCGCAACCTGCGGGTGGCAGGCCAGAATCTCCTCCAAGGCCGTCTGCCCGTTCCCCGCATCACCCACGATGATGAGGTCTAGGAATCCACGCATGCGCAGTTCAAGCGAGGACTTGATTACAGGATTGGCAAGCGCGAGGAAAACGTGGTGGGAGGCAACCATGAACTCCGTTCCTTCCCGATGCCTGCGACCGGGTGATAGGTGGATGATTTACGTTCATCGATGTGCGTGAAGGCCCTGTATCAAGACCATACACACGACATCACGACGCGGTATGTTGCTGAGAGTTAACGGAATGCAATCTAAAACGGATTTGCGGACAAGGCAAGTCCTCTTTTTCGCCCCCATTCCCTTTTGCCAGCTCTTCGTCTACAAAAAAAAACAGGAGTGGCATACACTGTGTTGCGTGCGAGGCGTGTAACGCCCACGAACGTATGCGGGCAACCAGCAGAAGTGTTATCATCATGGGACGTGAGCGAACGCGACCCACGAGCAATCCACCGTGTCCATGCCGCACGATCGCGCTGCGCGCGCGCCCCGCATCAGGCCTGCGCTCCGCCGCAAGGAAGTGTACTTAGTGTGTGCCGCGCACGCAATTCCCACGCATCGGTCAGGAGTACGTCGAACAGCAGCAGCACCGCCGAGCCCTGATAACTGCGCTCGAAGCCGGCCTCCGACAGGGAGACGGTTTCGATTGGACAACGCCACAGCGTGGCCGGAGCGTCCCAGCGCATTTCCGCGCGCCAGCCATCCCAGGCGTTGGTCACCGCGAAGAAGCGAACACCCTCGGCACAACCCTCGCTCCCCGCCTTGTTGTCGCTACCCAGATCGGTGTTCTCGATTTCGTAGTACTTGTCCGGAGCATCGCCGGCGAGAAGGTTGTAATCCACCTCGATGCCGAAGCGCAACGCGATGGGAGTGTCCGCTAGATTGCGCAAGGTGTATCGCAATTCCACGGTGTCGCTGTCGGACGCAAAGCGGAATTCCTTCTGCACACGCAACGCATGGCGCACACCGTCACGCCACGCGCCGCCCTCGCGCCAGAGCAGCACGACGGTGCTGCCATCTTCCTCATCGACGCGGAAATCGTAGGTCTGATTGGCAAAATCTCCCAACTCGTTGTGCCGCGCATCACGAAAATCTCGGAGCGTGCTGTCCGCGCCCAGCACGTGGTCGATGAACATGCCACGGCGGTACCAGTCATAAGCGAGATGCTCGTGCAGCCCTTCCTCCTTCGCTTCGATCACATCGTGTATGCTGCGGCTTTCGACATTGCCGTTGCCTGTAACAACCGCATCGCGCACGAGACGGTGGTATCCCTCCTCGCGCCGCGTCATCACATCGACGATGTTCATTGCGCGACGCTTGCTGTCGACTTCCACCACCTTGCCGCCGTCGGCGGGAGTGAACCACCACTGCTGAGACGGCGTGTCCACAATGATGTCCGGGCGACCGTCGAGATCGGCGTCGCCCACCGTCGCCCGCACAGCATCGACTGTTTCGATATCGTCGAGCAGGGCTTCGGCGCGCACGAGATTGCGAAACACCGTCGAACGGATATGCGGCAAATACACGCCCCCGAATACGCCGTGCCAGTAAGCACAGTTGCATTGGGCGGCGTACAGCGCGTCGCGCGCTTCAACGTAACGCGCATCGCTTGCGACATGTGCAAGTGCTTCGACACGCGACGACACGCGCAGCATGTGCTTGTGCATCTGGTTGACCTCGGGATACTTCACCATGAAATTCCGCCAGAAGCCCCCGCGCACCAGGGATCGAAATGCACTCCACTGTCCACGCCCGGTGAGTTCCTTCTTGAACGATTCGTAGCGCTGATAACCCGCCGCCGTGGGTAACGACCAATGCATCATTTCCTCGTACGAAGCGTCGGGAAGATACAGGCGTCCGCGCGGCGCGTGCGTGCGCAGCACCTCGCCGAGATGCGCGGTATGCAGCCAGGAGCGATTGCGCGACAGCGCCTCGAAGAAGCGCCGCAGCCAGCCGCCCGCCCACACGTGTTCGAACGTGCGCGGCCAGAGTCCGAATTTCTCGCCGTCGTCGCCGTACACGGCCACCGCATCGGGCGTGGTCGAGGCGAGACGATACAACCAGGCGATCGCTTCCTCGGGTGCTGCGAAGGGTATGAGATAGCGCAGACGTTGATTGATGGGAAACAGTGCCATCGCCCGGCCCTGGTCTTCCGTCATGTAGTAGCCGTGCAACTCCTGCTCGGCCACACCCGCGTACAGGAAGTGGCTGTCATCGAGCATGGTGCATTCGTACCCCGCCTCGACGATGTCCGCTGCGAGCGATTGCTCCCAGATGCGCTCCGCCAGCCACATCGCGCGCGGCCTGCTTCCGAATCGATGCTCGATCCAGCCGGACAATTTTCTCATCTGTCCGATGCGATCCGCTCGTGGAATGGCTGCCAGCACTGGTTCGTGAAACGCTCCGCCCAACATTTCCACCTGACCGCGCTCCACAAGAGCCGCGAGCAATTCCATCAGGCGCGGATCATTGCGTTCCAGCCAGTCGAGCAGAATACCGGTGAAATGCAGACTGACCTTGACCTCGGGAAAGGACCGCAACAAGCGCAGAAACGGGGCGTAGGATTTCTCCGTGGCCTCGGCAAACACGCTGTCGAAATTTCCCTCGGGTTGATGATTGTGCAGGCAGAGGACGAATGATACCGGATGCATGGCTGTGTCGATGGAGTGATGGATATGATCGCGGCGCGGAGCGCGGCCGGAATCCGGCGGCGTTCATGGTGGCGCCTCCGCGGGTGAAACCTCGTGCATACCCCGCGGCGGACCTGCGGGTCTCGCGACGCTATGAGACTGTGTCAATTTAGCGTATTTTTCATTTTTATCGTCCATTGTACGATGACCACCACAGCTCTTCCTGATATATTCGGACACTCCCTTGAGGAATTGCGCGATGCCTGCGTCGACGCGGGGCTTGAGCGCTATCGCGGCGAGCAACTCTTCTATTGGCTGTACAATCGCGGCATCGACGATTTCTCCGCCTGCGCCAACATCCCGAAATCAGCGCGCGAACATCTTGCCGGACTCTACAGCATCGGCCATCCCGCACTGCTGCGTGAGCAACACAGTGCCGATGGGACGCGCAAATTCCTCTTCGCCCTCGCCGATGGCCGCAACATCGAAACCGTGCTCATTCCCTCCGAGAGCGAGGAGGATGGCGTCCCCAAGCGTCTCACACTCTGCGTCTCCACGCAGGTGGGCTGCCCGCTGGACTGCCGTTTCTGCGCCACCGCCTCCATGAAGCTCAAGCGCAATCTCACGACAGGCGAAATCGTCGGGCAATGGCGCGTGGCACAGCGGCTCACTCCCGCGCGCATCACCAACCTGGTATTCATGGGCATGGGCGAACCGCTGCTGAACTATGACAACGTGCTGCGCGCCGTGGACATTCTCACGCATGAAAAAACCGGAGGCATCGCGGCGGGACGCATCACTCTCTCCACCGCGGGCATGGTGGACGGCATTCGCCGTCTCGCCGACGAAGGACGGAAGATCAAACTCGCTCTATCGCTGCACGCCACCTCCGACGAGTTGCGGCTGCGCCTGATGCCGATCAACAAAAAGTATCCGTTGCGCGCGCTCATCGAAGCGCTGGAATACTACCACGCGCGCACCGGCATGCGAATAACATATGAATACATCCTTTTTGATGGCATCAACGACAGCGACGAGGACGTGCGACGGCTGGTGAAGCTGGCCCGGCGCATCCCGAGCAAAGTGAACATCATCCCCTTTCATCCCATCGACAATGCCTGGCCCGACGGGGCGCCGGCCGACCTGCTCCCCACCCCACGGCCACGCATCGAGGCCTTCGCCCAGGCGCTGCGCGAGATGCATGTCACAGTGATGCTGCGCTCGAGTTCCGGGAAGGATATCGACGCCGCCTGCGGACAACTCGCGGTGCGTCACGTGCGGCAATCCGAACGTGAGGAGAAAAGTTGAACCCCTGAGAAAAATCCGTTACATTTCGGACACACGTTGCAGCAGTTGGCAGGGCAGACCCACGCCGCAGTCTACTATTTTTTCAACCTGAGGACACCATGCGTTTGATCATCTTCGGTCCCCCGGGAGCCGGGAAAGGAACCCAGGCGCAATTCATTTCCCAACGCTTCGGTATTCCGCACATCTCCACGGGAGACATTTTTCGGGAGAACATCCGCAACGAAACTCCGCTCGGTGTCGAAGCCAAGCGCTATTCGGAGGCGGGCGAGCTTGTTCCGGATTCGCTGACCAACGCCATGGTGCGCGCCCGTCTCACGCAGGACGACACGGCCAACGGCTTTCTGCTCGACGGCTATCCACGCACCGCATCGCAAATCGGTGCGCTCGAGAATCTTCTCCAGGAAATGGGTATCTCGCTCAACGCGGTGCTGAACATGCGCGTACCCGATGAAGAAATTATCAGCCGCCTGACGCTGCGCAAACGCATCGACGACAGCGACGGGACCGTGCGTCGGCGTCTCCAGATTTACCATCGCACCACCGAACCCATCGCCGATTATTTCCGCGAGCGCGGACTGCTGGTGGATATCGTGGGCGTGGGCTCGATCGACGACATCACCAATCGCATTTTCTCCGCCATCGAAGCGCGGGTGTGACATGCGTGTGTTTCGAGTACCTACCGCGCTGCTGTTCGCGCTGTTGCTCGCTTCTTTTCCGCAGCATCGGGCGCTCCCGCAATCGGTCAACGATCTCCTTCGCCAACTGGGCATACAGGAATTGGCGCGCGACTATCTCCGTCCCGGTGTGGATGCCGTGGGATACAGCATCAACAGCGGTCTGTCGCATCGCGCGCGCGTCGACAGCGGCTTCGGACTCTGGGTTGGCAGCCGTTTCATCATCACCTACATCCCCGAGACCGAGAGAACGTTCAGCGCCGCGCTTCCCGCCGCGCTTGTGGAACAGGGCTATCCGGAACGCGTGACCAGTGCGACCATCGTCGGCGGTACCGGCGCGGTGCTGCGCTCCACGCAGCAGCAGCGGCCCGACATCGTCCTTCCCGGCGGCGCGGATCTCTCCAGCACCTTCCTGCTCGTGCCGCAGGTGCACGTGGGCGCCCTGCTCGGCACGGAGTTGATTTTCCGCGGCTTGCCGCCAGTCACCTACGACACGGATATCGGCAAGGTGAGTTTCTGGGGTGTCGGCCTGAAACACGCTCCCACTTATTTCGCGGATCTGCCCTTCGATCTCGCCTTCGTTGCCGCCTGGCAGCGCTTCGAGCTTGGCGACCTCATCAACGGGACTTCGCTCGCGGGCATGGCGCAAGCCAGTGTGGACGCCGGCTCCATCACCCTTTTCGGCGGCATCGGCTACGAAGCCTACGCCATCGATGTGAGTTACGCGTACAGCGATGCGACCGGCACGCTCCCGCCCACAAGCATCAATCTCGAATTCCGCCGCCGCAACCTTCGCTTCAGCGCGGGTGCCGCGCTCAGCATTCTGAACTTCATTGATATCGCCGCCGATTACAGTTTTGGCGAACAGGACAATCTGACCATCGGAGCCGGATTCACGTTTTGAAAGGGAATACCATGCGTATCGCCACCATCGCTTTCGTGCTGCTGCTCGGGACGAGCGCCGCGTTGAATGCGCAAACAGTACAGATCGACACCAAGGCACTGCTCGAAGATTACTCCCGCGAACTGTTCTCGGCCAATGCCACCGGCTTCATGAGTCCGCTGGTCATTGTCTCCAACGTCGGCGCCAACGACGCGTTTTACAACCGCGCCTTCGTGCCAAAGGAAAACCGCTTCTACGTCGATGTGTCCGTCCGCTCGATGATGGCTTGGGTGCTCGATGAAGAGCGCAGCTTCGAGGCCGTGCTGCCTCTCGATGATCAGCCGAATCCGCATCCCATTCTTTCGCCCGAATGGGTACGCGTCTTTCAGTTGAATTACTTCAAGGCGCAGTTGCGTGGCGCGGTGGCAGCCGGAGAATTGGAAACCCGCGTTCAAACCGCGACGGTGTTCGGTGGCGCGGGCAGCGGCTTCACCATTCCCAAGGATTACATTCGTGAGAATGTGGCGGGCATCGACAGTCTCACGCTCTCACGTCTCCCGAGTCAACTGGCGTTGACCGCCGGCACGAATCAGGACATGGTCGTCGCAGCGGTGCCGCAGATCACCATCGGATCCTACTACAGCACCGAGCTGCTCCTGCGCTACATTCCGCCCGTGGTGTTCGATGAGAACGTGGGAAAATTTTCCTTCTACGGCGTGGCAGTCAAACACGCGTTCACAAATTGGCTCGACAATCCGCCGTTCGATGCCGCCGTACAGGTCGGCTTTCAGCACAGCCGCATTACGAATGAAGTGGGTGTGACCAAGGCCAAACTCGAAGCCAGCACCGACCTCTTCGCCATCAATGTGCACGCGAGCCGTCGCTGGGATTGGATCGAACCGTATATTGGCTTCTCCTTCGAATCCCTTTCATCCGAAGGCAGCTACACGTTTACACTGCCGGCGAACATCAAGGAAGAAATCGGCTACGACATCGATCCGCAAACCGTGCCCGTCTCGCTTGAGGATGAGGCGATCAAAGGCACCATCGGTGTCACCGGCCATGTGGGTTCTGCGCAGATCTTCGCCGGTATGGGCATCGCCAAGCATTTAATTTTCAGCGGCGGCGTGGCCTGGAGATGGAATAAATAACGGGGCTACGCCAGCGCAGAGAACACTGAGGGCTTCGCCAACACGGGGGCTGGGAAACTCGGAGATCACCGAGGGCATCGCCAACACCGAGGACACGGAGGGTTTGATCAAGCCGTGAAATGGGCTCATCCCATTTGGTGAAAAGCGGCGCATTGTGGAGCATGTTCACCTTTTTTCCTTTTCTCCCTTTTCATTTC
>JAMIQH010000195.1:0-19084 GCA_035914695.1 Bacteroidota bacterium
ACCGCGAACGAGCCCACGATGGGCCCGATGGCATTTTCCACAAAGGTGGAAAACAGCATGCCCAGCGCCGCCACAATGCACATGGCATACCCCGCCAGACCGTAGCTGAGCAAAAAGCGCCACCAGACTTCCGACTCGGGAATGATGGCCAGGCCGCCTTCGCCGAACATCAGCATTTCGCCGCCACCGAACACAATGAGGCCCGGCACCACGCTGCAAAACGCGAGGAAGAGCACCAGCGAATAGGTGTACAGCGCGGTGCTCGCCATTTTCACACTGAAAATCCGCCCGCGCGAGGGCGGACGCGTGAGCAGCATGCGATAGGTGCCGCTGGTGGCCTCGCCGGCGAACATGTCGCCCGCCACCAGCAAGATCAGGAAGGGAACGTGCACGAACAGCGTGTTCATCACCATGTTCGACACGAACCAGCCGTTGAACAGCGAGCCGACGAAGAGGAAATTCTGCTGCAAGCCGCGCGTCATGCCGTCGATCATGTCTTCGCCCGCGACGGAGAGTCCCCAGTACACGAGCGGGATGAGCACGACGATGAGACCGAAGCCGATGTAGGTGCGCAGCTTGCGGTAGGTCTTGAGCAATTCGTAACGGATGAGCAGCAACATGGGCATTCCGTTCCGTGAAAAAGTGCGTGTGCTAGATCAGTTGTCGCACGAGATTTTTCAACCGTTTCACTTCATGCTCCTCGAGATAGCGCCATGCGCCGCGGCGGAGCCCGGTGAGTGTGAGATCGGCAAAAGCGATGCGGTCGAGCTTGCGAATGGTGTAGCCCAGGGCCTCGATCATGCGGCGCACCTGCCGGTTGCGGCCTTCGCGGATGACGATGCCGATGACATGACTGGTGGGCGGATCGAGCACCTCGGCATCGGCGGGAGCGGTCATGCCGTCGTCCAGCTTCACACCGCGGCGCAGGGACTCGATGGCTTTGGCCTGCACGGCCTGCTCCACTTCGACGATGTAGGATTTCGGCGCGTGGAACGAGGGATGCATGAGGCGATTCGCCAGCTCGCCGTCGTTGGTCAGCAGCAGCGCGCCCGTGGTGTTGCGGTCGAGGCGACCCACGGGGTACACGCGCGGCTCCTCGGGCACGAGTTCCATCACCGTGTGGCGTCCGCGTTCGTCGTCGGTGGAGGTGATGCAGTCCTTGGGTTTGTTGAGCAGGATGTACACAAGGTGGCGCTGGATTTCGATGGGAGTGCCGCGCACGGAGACTTTATCCTGCGCCGGACGCACCTTGGTGCCGAGTTGCGTCACCACTTCGCCGTTCACACGCACCACGCCGGAAACGATCAATTCGTCGGCTTTGCGGCGGGACATCAGTCCGGCTTCGGCGATGAATTTATTGAGACGGACAATGCTCTCTTCTTCACGGATCGTACCCGTACGGCGGGCGCCCGGACCGGGTCTGCTACCGGAGATACGCGAATGCGCGGCTTTTCCTTTGCTGAAGCTCCTGCGTTCGTCGCCTCCGAGCGCTTCGCGCGGTGGATTCTTCCGCCAGGGTTTGCCGGTGGATTCCGTCGACGGACGCTTCCAGCCGCCCTGAGCGTCGTCGCGGCCGCCACCGCGCGGTCCAGCACCGCGTGGCTGCTCGCGCTTTTCATAGGGACGATCGGCATTGCGCGGGGCGTTACGCTCGTACGGTCGCGTATCCCTGCCGCCGCTGTCGGCGGGAGCACTTCCGCGATGGGGTTTTTCGCCATAGCGGCCATGGACCTCGCCATCGCCGCCACGCTGCGGTCGTTGCTCGTAGTCGCGATGTTCATCTCCGCGCTGCTCGTTGCGGCCACGCCATTCGCCACCGCCGCGGTGTTCGCCGCCGCCACGTTGTTCATTGCGTCCGCGCCATTCGCCACCGCCGCGATGCTCATCGCCGCCACGGCGGAGTTCGCGATCGCCGCGATGCTCATCGCCGCCACGGCGGAGTTCGCGATCGCCACGATGCTCGTCGCCGCCACGGCGGAGTTCGCGATCGCTGTGGTCATCGCGCTGCGAACGATGTGTTGATCCTTCGTCGCCTGTGTGCTTACGACGGTAGACTTTTCCACCACCGGGCTTCGAGCCCTCGTAGCGCCATGCATCGGAACGCGGACCCTCATGACGTCCGCCATCGGAAGCTCCGCCACCGGGACGCGAACCCTCGGAACGCCAGCCTCCAGACCGTGTGCCCTCAGGACGCGAGCCACCGGGACGTCCGCCACTCGGACGCGATCCACCGGAACGCCACCCTTCGGACCGTCCGCCTTCGGGCCGTCCACCGCCGTGACGCTCGCCACCGGGCCGCGAACCACCGGGCCGTCCGCCACTCGGACGTGATCCGCCGGAACGCCACCCTTCGGAACGTCCGCCTTCGGGCCGTCCACCGCTGTGACGCTCGCCACCGGGCCGCGAACCACCGGGCCGTCCGCCACTCGGACGTGATCCACCGGAACGCCACCCTTCGGAACGTCCGCCTTCGGGCCGTCCACCGCCGTGACGCTCGCCACCGGGCCGCGAGCCACCGGGCCGCGAGCCACTCGGTCGTGATCCGCCGGAACGTGGACCCTCGGAACGCCACCCTTCGGAACGTCCGCCTTCGGGCCGTCCACCGCCGTGACGCGCACCACCAGGCCGCGAACCACCGGGACGTCCGCCACTCGGACGTGATCCGCCGGAACGCGCACCCTCGGAACGCCACCCTTCGGACCGTTCACCTTCGGGCCGTCCACCGCCGTGACGCTCGCCACCAGGCCGCGAGCCACCGGGACGCGAGCCACCGGGGCGTCCACCACCGGGGCGGGAGCCACCAGGACGACCGCCTCCGGGGCGCGAGCCACCAGCTCGAGCGCCACCCGCACGTGGACCTTCGGAGCGTGCACCGCCGGGACGGGATGAATTTCTGTCGTTTCCGCGCGGTTTACCGCGTCGTTTCCCCTTGTCGTCTCCGCCCTGCTCGGCCATCAGCGCTGCTCCTCGTCCTCATCCGGTGCGTCCTCATCGAAGGGATTTTCCACCTCGATGTCTGCTTCCACAATTCCATTCGCGAATTCCTCCTCGTCGCGGGCGAAGGGATCGCCGCCGGTGTCGGAGTCATCGTCCGCGAACTCGCTCTCGTCATCTTCTTCCTCATCCTCGTCGACATGGTCGAGAGGGTTGTCGTCGTCCTCATCCTCTTCTTCGTCGAAGGGATCGCCATCGCCATCGTCGATGGTGCTTTCCGCATCGACACCCGCGCCATTGGCATCGCGCATGAGTTGCTCGTAAAGGCGCAACTCCTCGGGAATTTCATCCAATGCGGAGCTGTCGAGGGCGTCGCTCTCGTCGTCGGTCGGCGCGCTGTCGTCGGAGCGTTCATCCATGTCCTCGTCGACGTCGGACGCGACGGTGTACTCCGCCGGCGCATCGTCTTCCGCGATTGTTGCCGCGGAGTGTTCGACAGCCGCATCCGGCACGTCGCCGACAGTTTCCTGCCCGGCATCGTCGGTGTCGAGCGTGACGTGCAGGCGGGTGTTCGCCTCGCCTTCGTCGGTAGCGTCGCCGCTTTCCGCATCGCTTTCCTCGCCGCCGCCTTCGGCACCTTTGATGCGGGCGTTGTCGAAGAGGCGCTCGAGTTCCTGTGACGACATATCCGACAGCTTCATCGCCTGTTCGGGATCCATTTCCTCGATGGGATTGGAAGCGAGATCGTCGTCGGACGACAGCAATTCGCTGATTTCGCGCGGTTTGGGCAAGTCGTTGATACTGCTCAGGCCGAAGTGCTTGAGAAAGGTTTTGGTGGTGCCGTACAGCAGCGGTCGGCCCGGGCTGTCGTCGCGACCGACGATGGAGATCAGGTTGCGCTCGAGCAGGGATTTCACCACATGGTCGGCATTGACGCCGCGGATGCCTTCGATAGCCGGTTTGCTGATGGGCTGTTTGAAGGCGATGATGGCCAGCGTTTCGAGCGCGGATTGCGTGAGACGGCGGCGCGAGCGCTCGGCGAAGAGGCGACCCACCCAGGCGCCGTATTCGGCGGTGGTTTGGAACGCGAAGCCCCCCGACACCTCGATGATGCGGAAGGCGCGGCCGGTCTCCTCGTAGCGGACGTTGAGCGCATCGACAATGCGTTTGACGCGGGTGATGGTGATGCGCGGCCGACGGCGCGATGCGCGTCCCGGCTGCGGCCCTTCGTCCTCGTCGGCTTGTTCCGGCGCCAGCAATTCCTTGATCTGCTTGAAGGTGAGTGGTTCGTCGGAGGCAAAAATCAACGCTTCGAGAATGCCCTCGAATTCCGCGTCCTGCTCGGGGTCGACCGCTTCCTCGCTGTCGTCGGCGGAGGTGTTTCCGCCGTCATCCGCTACGGATGCTTCGGTCGGTACAGACGCCTCAGACGCTCCAGACGCCTCGGCCGGTACAGGCGCCGCGGTGTCGAGGTCCGTCGCGCCATTGTCCAGCACGGCGGACTGTTCGGGCGTTTCGGCGTCGGCGGTCACTGCGGAGGTGGATTCCATGGGATCGATGTCGTGTTCCATTTGCTTCATTGCGTGGGATGCTGTTCGTCGTGCGCTGCGGAATTCGATGTGTCGGGAATATTCTGTTCGTCGTCGATGAATTCGGAGACGGGGATGTCGCGCGGGGTATCGTGTTCGACATGGCCGATAGCGGGAATGTCCTCGTCGCCATATTCCACGCGCACCGCCAGCCCCTGCTCGTCGGCAAGGCCGCCGGCGTCGGTGTCGGCGGGAGCGATGGGGGCGTCGAGATCACCGCGGGGGATGTCGCGTTCGGTGTCGTCGATGGTTTGCTCCAGGGAGTCGCGCGTGGCGGCTTCGCCCGCCTCACTTTCGACGATGCTGCCGTGGGGCATGCTTTCGTCGGCGCTGCGCGGCGTGTCGTGGATTTGTTCGCCGGGAATATCGATAGGCACGTCGTCGATGGGGGCATCGAGGTCGATGTCGGGGATGGGCAGGTCGCGGCCGTCGGGATGCGCCGAGCCCGTATGAATTTCCGGTGGAAGTGCGGCCATGGTGTGTGTCTCCGGAAAAGCGGTCGTCGCTGCGTCGGAGTCGTCGATGCCGCGTTCCGCCGCATCCACGTCGTCCGTGATGGAAACCCGCGCGGGGGCGATGTCGCCGGTGCCGTCGACGGCCGATGCTTCGTCCGCCGCCGTACCGAGGCCCGTATCGCCTTCGTTGCGGATGATGTCGAAATCGTTGAATTGCGCGTGAATCACCACGCGCACGCGCTGGGCGCGGATAAGTTCGAGCAAGGCGATGAAGGTCACCACCACCTGCACGCGCTCGGTCATTTCGAGCAGAATTTCGGTGAAATGGAAGCGCGCGCGTTTGCCAAAGCGATCCATGAGCCACACGGCCTGCGCCTCGATGGACCAGGGGATGGCCTGCACCTCGTGCACGGTTTTCACCGGAATGTTGGTGATGGCCTTCTGGAAGGCGCGCAGAAGATGGAACATGGTGACATCCTCGAGGATGTCTTCGTCCTCGTTCACCGCTGCCTTGCGCACATCGAATTTGAACAGCGAGCGGAAATAGCGATCGCGCTGATCGAGTTCGAGTTTCTGCAAATCGAAGGCGCTTTCCTTGAAGCGCTTGTATTCGAGCAGGCGCTGGGTGAGTTCGGCGCGGGGATCGATTTCCTCTTCGCCTTCCTCCACCTCGGCGCGGGGCAGCAACATGCGGGCCTTGACCTGCATGAGTGTGGCCGCCATCACGATAAAATCGCCCGCCAGTTCGAGATCCAGCATCTGCATCACGCGGATGTAGGAAAGGAATTCCTGCGTGATGTAGGCGATGGGAATGTTGTAAATGTCGAGCTCGTCGCGCTTGATGAAGAAGAGCAACAGGTCGAGCGGACCTTCGAAGTCCGGTATTCTGATCTTGAATCCGCTCACGGTCAACCCAGCTTCATTGCCTCGCGCACGGCGCGCATGGTGTCCTGCGCCACCTCGCGGGCGCGGCGTTCGCCATCGTGGAGAATGTCGAGCACGCGTTGCGGATGGGCTTCGTACTCCTTGCGCTTGGCGATATGCGGCGCGAGAAAGGCATCCAGCCGCGCGGCGCAGCGCTTCTTGCAGTCCACGCAGCCGAGGGCGCCGGATTCGCAGCCCGAGCGTATTTCGGGGACTTCCTCCGCGTTGAATTTCTCGTGATAGGTGAACACGAGGCACACATCGGGGCGGCCGGGATCGTTGCGGCGGATTTTCTGCGTGTCGGTCGGGGCCTTGCGCAATTTTTCCCACACGTCGGCGGGTTCGTCCTGCAGCAGCAAGGTGTTGCCCGCGGATTTGGACATTTTCCTGTCCTTGCCATCCAGGCCCGGCAGCCGCGAGAATTTGGTCAATTTGTGGCTGGGTTCGGGAAAGACCTCGCCGTACTGCGCATTGAAGCGCCGCGCGATTTCGCGCGTGATTTCCACATGCGAAAGCTGATCCTCGCCCACGGGCACGAGATCGGCGCGGTACAGCAGAATGTCGGCCGCCTGCAACACGGGGTAGCCCAGATGGCCGTAGGTGATGTTCTCGATTTCGAGATCGCGCACCTGTTCCTTGATGGAAGGATTGCGCTCCAGGCGATTCTTGGTGATGAGCATCGAGAACAGCAGATGCAGCTCGGTGTGCTCCTTGACCTGCGACTGGCGGAAGATGGGACTGCGCTGCGGATCGATGCCGGCCGCCAGCCAGTCGATGACCATGTCCACGGTGTCCTGCGCGATGGAGGACGTATCCAGCGTGGTGGTCAGCACATGGTAATCGGCCACGAGATGGAAGTTGTTGTACAGTTCCTGCAGTTGCACCCAGTTCTCGAGCGCGCCCGCCCAGTGTCCGAGGTGCAGTTTGCCGGTGGGCCGCATGCCGCTGAGTATGGTGTTCCGTCGTGTATGAGTCATGGTCGTCATTTTGAATGCCGAATGGTCAGACGATAAAGATACGGAACTATTGACAATGGTCAATGCGGGCCGAGGTTTCGATGCGGGGGGAAGGGATTGCCCCCACGAAGCGCGATGCCCGCGCTCCGTGGGGGACAGGTGCATTTACTTGCCGATGATGATCTTGCCGGTGAGCAGATCGGTGGACGAGGCGAGCGCGTAGGTGTACACGCCGCTGGGCAGCGGCGGCAACTGGGCGAGTAGGCACGCGCGCTGGCGATCCACGGTGAAGGTGACCTGCCGCAGCACGCGGCCGTTGATGTCGCTGAGACGGAACAGCGTGCGCTCGTCCAGCGCGAACGGCGCATCGATGCGCAACGGCTGACCGGCGGCCAGGGCCAGATTGACCGCCTCGTGCCGCCGCGCCACGGGACGCAGTTGCTCGATGCTGTTGATGCTCGGCAGCGCGCGACGAAACACCCCGCAACCGCTGGTGCCCGCGTAGAGATATTCCTCGTCGACCTCGATGTCGGTGACGCCACAGAACAGCGAGTCCAGATCGACCGGAAAGGGCGTGAAACTCGCGCCGGCGTCGGCGGACCAGTACACGGTGTTGTTCTCGTCGAGCACGTAGAAATGATCGTTGCGGTCGACGATGACGGTGGTCATGCCCGCCCCATTGTTGTCGATGGACGAGCGCTGCCACTGCGCACCGTAATCGCTGCTGTAATAGGCGTCGCGCACGCCCAGCATGACAATATTGCCACGGGTGTCGTTCTGCACGGCGCGCACCGAGTCCACAAAGGGCGCGAGTTGCCCCTTGGACAGCAGGATGTTGGTACTGTCGCGATACTCGAATTCGCCTCTCCTCCCCACAGCGATGTACTGATCCCTGCTGTTGATCGCGGTGTACACGGCCTCGGGGAAGTGCGAGATGAGAAGGCTTCGCACACATGTGGAGTCCCAGCGACTAACGCCTGAACCCTCGATGGCGGTGATTAAATCTTCGTTCGATGTTACTGTGAACGAAGATCCCCAGCAATTAAGTACCGCTGCCGCATTGGTCCACGGAGATGACATGCGAAGAATATTAGAAATTGGTGTCATATCAAGAAGGAAATAGAGAGTGCCATTCTCGTAAAGGTGGGTATTTGTTATAGTCGGATACCCGAGGACTACACGCATCTGGTTCTCAATCTTATTGAAGAAGAAATTGTAACCTTGCGGTCCATTCAGCCAGATCGTGTTGTGATTCGCACGTATCGATTTTGCATTGTAGCACATAACATTGGCAGACCGTAGGGATGTGGACGCGGTACTCAGACTGGTTTCATAGATTCCTCCACCGGGAAGCATCGGCTCGTAACGCACCAACCGTTCGCGATTCCCCGTAAGTACTTCGCAATGAAGGAAGGTGGAGCCTTCAGAGGGTTTTCGTATGAGAACGTTGTTCCAGTGCTTGCCGAAATCCAGTGACCATTCGATAGCGACACCGCCCACCTCTTGCGTCGTACCAGGGACAAAGTTGTACAAGTAAAAAAGCGTTCCATCCACTCCAACGCCGATTCTTGGGTTGTATTCTCGGAACGGAGCACGTGTGCGCGTCAGTTCCCATTCGTTAACATCGTGTCGGAAACGGTGGACGTTTCCTTCCGATGACAGCCCGTAGATCGTGGTATCATCCACCACGATAAAATTGTTTGATGTATTCGTTAGGTCGAATCTTGGATTAGGTCCAGTGTTGCGTAGTGGAGTTACGCTTTCGAGACCGTCGCGGGATACGTGGATGCCGGAATCGGTGTTTATATAGAGTGTTCCATCGGGACTGATCTGGAGATGGTTCGCTGGATGTGATGGAAAATATACTTTGACGCTAGACCAGGTGCGACCACCATCCTCTGTCCAATGCAGTGGTCCGGAGTATTCTGCCAAATAATAAACCGAAGCGTTCCTTATCGCCACGTCAAGAAGAGGAAGCCGCTTGTTCGTTTTCACAAGCGTTTCCGTCATAAGTTTCCATTGATCATGCTGCTCGTTGTAGCGGAGGAGATGATCCTCCGTCAACACGTAGAGACCATTGTCCGTCCCGGAATGCAATTGACGTATTCGGGCAGTATTGATATATCGCGGTAGCACCGCGAAACGCTCCCAGCAAACTGTATCGACAGACGAACGAAATATCTCTCCGTTGCTCATCATGGCGAACATTCGATGGTCGTGGTAAACCGCAGATATAACGCAGGTGGCATTGATGTTGCTCATTCCTTCCCATTGAGCGACACTGTTGAGCGTGAATGACAACGTTAACAGAACAAGAAAAGTCACGAAGTTGGATCTGCTTCGCTGTTGGGAGTAATGCACCAAGAGTGCCGCGCACGCGGCAAACAGTATGCCGAACCCGAGAACGCGGTGCGTGAGATGGATAGATTCGTTCTTGCTAGGCATAGCGTAAGGCATTACATCTTGAATTTGTTTGGAATTCCTCGAACCGTCACGCTCTGGCCCGAACCACAGCAGGGTCATGAAACCATCAATCTCTCTATCACTCACCGTTAAACTTCTTCAGCATCCGCGGTGCCCTGTGCGTCTCGGTCGGGTTGCACTATGCTGCGACTCCAGTCTCGCTGCGTCCCCGTGTCCCCTCGGCGCCGGCTCGGTGATTGCCGTCTGATAATTGACCACGTGGAGCAAACATAGGAAAACGCTGTGCGATTGTCAAGAAAAAGTACGCGAATATCTCGTCCCGATTTCGCCATTGCAGCACCCGAGACACGGGAAGGAAGCACAATTTCCTCCTCGCTGCGGAAGGCTCATTGAATCGCGAAACGTGACAACACCCTCCCGTCTCATTGCGACCCTGCTTCTCTGCGACCTTGCGTTCGATTCTCCTGAAGTCGGAAGGGAATTCAACGCAAAGACGCCACGGTGCGAAGACGCACATGGTGGCTATTCTCACGAGCCCTGTCGCTTTGTGAAATAGACACCTCCGGCCTGCTTTCGCCATTGCAGCGTCCAAATCACAAGCGGAATCCCCGTAAGTCATTGAATACAATGACACACATTTGCAATCCCAGATAACATGGCGAAGTCAGGAGTACGCGAATATCTCGTCACCTGCTGGATAGTCTGTGACATCGGATGATCTCGATAGTGTTGCGGATATAGTGTGGATGACGAGCCGTTGGTGGGGAGGTGGGGATGCCGCGGAGAAGCGTTGAGAGGATCACGTCTTGTCAGTGCATGGGTTCCGGCAGCGGGATTATTCCGCTTCGTTGCCTGCTATTCCCGCGCCTTGCCGATCACCAGATACTGGCGACCAATTGAGAACCGTTCTTGACACACCACTGCGATTCCTTTATCGAAAATGGAGATATCCCTTATGTATAACTCATCAAGTTGCAGCGAGCCCAATGTGCGAATCTTGACCACACTGCGTCCGTTGAAGTGGAGGAGATTGCCATACCCCCCTCCGAAAAACACATTGTTCTGTGCATCGCCCTCAACTATGAATATCGATCCCATTCGCTCCCCCGGTCGGTACAGATGCGTGAGCGGCATGGAGGCAAAGTTGTTCGGATTCCGACTGCTCTCTATGTAGAGGTATTTCGCCGACACGATGTACAGAAGTGTGTCGCAGGTGTGCAGGGCCTCGGCGCGTCGGAACAGCGAATCCGGCCCGTAAAAGTTGTACTTGGGCACCGCCATGCCTCCCACACGACGGATGACCGACCGGCTATAGAAGTTCGAGACCAGGTACAGATAATCATCCCTGCCGATCTCATCGAAATCCATGAAGTATGCCGGGGGTTCGATCCCCACGATTTCTTGGAGTCTAGGCTTCGAGAGATCTTCCACAAATCCTGCGCCAAACTGTGCAGACCAGCAAATGATACGCCCGGATGAACCGTGGAAACATGTGCCGTAATACGCATTCAATGATTGTCTATTCTCAAACGGTAAATGGAGGAGGCCAGATGGTTGGAAGCCGGTGAAACCGTATCCATTTGAATACATTCCTTGTCCTTCATGGGGAAATACATCCATGAATTGACCGAATGCCCAGCCTGGGGACACGCTTTTTGTTCCCAGTCGATAGTATCGAAACCGCGAACCATCCCAATGCACCGCATTGGTCGATTTGCTGGTATGCGTACCGTTAACAACGATCACCGTATCATCCGGTGTCATTTCCGCAGCGATATGGATATTGTCGCGGTCGATCGCGGCGACTGCGATCATGAAATTGGCAAGATTTGGTGGCGCCACCTCATGCACCTCCCAGACGTAATCATGTGTGGTGGTGTCATCGAAATGTATGCCATGGTTGAATGGAGGATTCGCAACCGGCTCGATGGGTTGCTCCTCGGCGCAGGATGCCGCGAGGGCGAGCAGGAATAGCAAGACTGGCACGGTATGGCGGAAAGTGTTCATGCAGGTTCCAATAATTTTATTGATCATGTGCTAATAATCTTACAGGCAAAGGTGTATCGTGACGTCGGTGTCATTGCAGACAGGATCGAGAGCCGGTTCGCTCGCTCGCTACGCCTTCGCGGTAGTGTCATTGTTGGTATTACAGAGTCCAGGCCGGACCTTGCCGGGACTGGGTGCGCGATTGTGGGTCGCCTGGTGCGTGCCTTGAAGGAATTGCGCGTTGCTGCTACAAACGACCTTGCAGCGGGGGTGGGACCGCGCATTTCATGGGCACGCGCCGGACAGGATTTGTCAGGAATTGCATAGACAGCAGCTTTTATGGAGCCCTCAAGAGTCCTGTAATCCTGCCAGCGCATCGTACACAACCGTGGCCGTCGCATCGCATGATCCGTTCGATGGAAAGCAGTCGGCGCTGTCGCGCAACAACGTCCCATGGTTGTGGAAACACTACCACTCCGCAGCATGCAAGACTCTGAAACCATGACGCCCGCGTACAGGCGCCGCTGTTCGACGAAAGGTCGTTGGCTTTTCCCGCAACGTATTGTTGCTCGTCACTGCGCACTATCCGGCGACTCCAGTCTCGCGGCGTCCCCTTGTCCCCTCGGCGCCGGCTCGGCGTTGGCCGTCTGATACTTATCGTATGGGGCAAATCTACTATGTGGATGTGTCATTGTCAAGAAAAATAATACTTGCCGCTATCAAGCACTGAAATAGCGGCAACCATCACATCCTGCACACATGGCATGCGATAACGGGCGGATTGTTCGAGATGCACCTGTATCGCGAGTACACAGGCGAGACACGGAAGAGGCGATGGAATTCCTCTTCTCGGGAACAATACCCCCACGAAGCGCGATGCCCGCGCTCCGTGGGGGACAGGTGCATTTACTTGCCGATGATGATCTTGCCGGTGAGCAGATCGGTGGACGAGGCGAGCGCGTAGGTGTACACGCCGCAGGGCAGCGGCGGCAACTGGGCGAGTATGCGCGCGTACTGGCGATCCACGGTGAAGGTGACCTGCTGAACCCCTTCGCTGCATCGGCATTACGAGACTCCCCGCTACTATGGGCCAATCCGACTCCCGGCGCGAGGATGCATGCGGTTATGCTTTGCCGTATGATCGCGCGGTCATCACCCGCACCCCCGCCGGGCCTCTCAGCTTCCGTGACCTTTCTTTCCATACACGACTCCCCCAGCCACTACGGCGAGTCCATCGGTTGCGCGTACCCTCCGCTTCGCCGATGATTGCTGGTTTCACAAAATCCGGATGCTGACCACTCGCGATAATGCGACCAGGCCGAATCGGGTTCACTTGCGTTGCGGCTCGTATGTGCGATTCCCGCGGCTTCGACCTGATCGGTTACCCGACCAAGCCGCCCGGTGCAGCACATGGCGAACGGGCAACCTAGTAAACTCCTTTCAGTGTATGAGAAGCGTCCGGCTTGATCTGACACAGCGGATTCTCACAGATACTTCGTGGGAATCACTGAAAATCTGCTGGAGACTGCTCGATCAGTGGTTCGCAAATCGGCGCTTTCACCATCGTTGCGGTGCCAAGTCGCGTCTACACCAGCAGCATCGCTCTGAATCCTCGCGAGCTGTACCAGGACTGTGCACCATTATGGTAAATGAACGTTCTGCCGTAGCGATGATCCCCGAACAACGCGCCCCCTTTTTCCCGGATGTCCGCTGGTGTTAGCAACCAGCTCGATGTTTTTGTGTCAAAAGGTCCATATTGTTGCAAGTCCCGGTACTGCTCTTCGTTCAAGAGAGTGAGGCCCATCTCAGTGGCCAGGTCCATGACATTGTGCTCGGGTGCGTTCTGCTTCCTCGATTCCTGCGCTTTTCTGTCGTAGCAGGCCGATCTACGACCGAGCGGAGTCTCTGCCGAACAGTCCACGAACACGATCGCGCCGGTATCATGCTCGTATCCCACCACGTCGGGTTCGCCCCCGGTGCTCTCCATATACCCGAGAGATCGAAGTGCCGTGTTTCGCGCGTGCAGTCGGCGGAGCACAGTGTCCCAGGAAATGTTCTGGTGGCGTGACGCGTGGGCCTCGAAGCGCTCGTGCAAGATATCGATCAACTGCTGAAACCGCGTATTGGTGGGAGCAACTGCTGTACTCATGTCAACCTGCCTTTCCTACTTCGGATGAAGCTATAAGCAACAATGGGTGCATTTTTGTGTGAACTTCAATGTACGAAGGCATGAGGTATTGGTAAATCGCCTCGCCGCCCGGGCGTGAGCATGCTACGTCGACCACCGGATACAAATGCACGGCAAGCGCTGATACGCAAGCACCCCGCAACAACTCGAGAAATGACTCCATTTGCCGGAAGCGCGTCCATCGATGCTGTTGTTTGAACAATGAAAAAGGCGCGACCGCGGTCGCGCCTTTTTACAGAACATCCTTCGGGAGGGATTACTTCTCGATACCCAGCAGCTCGATCTCGAAAATCAACACGGAGTTCGGTCCGATATCCTGACCAGCGCCCTGCTCGCCATAACCGAGTTCGGAGGGGATGAACACCTTGAACTTCGAACCGACGGGCATGAGTTGCAGAACTTCGGTCCAAGCTTTAATCACGCCAGTAACAGGGAACACCGCCGGTTCGCCGCGATCCACGGAGCTGTCGAATTTCTTGCCGTCGATGAGCGTGCCGGTGTAATGGCATTTCACGCGGTCGGCCGTGGTCGGCTTGGGGCCGTCGCCCATTTTGATGACCTGATACTGCAAGCCGCTGGCGGTGGTGATCACGCCTTCCTTGCTCTTGTTGGCGGCAAGGAATTTCTCACCCTCGGTCTTGTTCTTCGCGCCCTTGGACTTGCGCTCTTCCTCCTGCTTGGCCATCAATTCGGTCTGATAGGCCATCATGACCTGCTGCGCCACTTCCTCGGTCATCAGCGCCGACTTGTCGTCCTTGGTCACATGATTGATCGCGGCGGCGAGGATGACGGGATCGACATCGACGCTCTGCATTTTGAAATTCTGGCCGATCGAGTAACCGATGGCGTAGCTGACGCTGTCCTTGTGAGTTTTGAGTTCCTTGACGTTCTGCGCGTTGTTTTCGCAGGACATCAGGAGCATGCTCACGGTGAGGATGGCAATGAATCGCATGGGCTGGGGTCTCCTGGTGTAAAGTGGAATTTCGTTCGCTTCAATCACAATCCACTAAAGTAGGCAAAGTCGCGGGCATCGCGCAACTGCATAAAAATTTCCCCCGTTATGGCGTAATCCGCCCATCATGCGCTTTCGGGCCGATGCTCCACCGCTTGTGTGCGTGCCGTGGTCGTGGCATATTTCCGTCCACCCTGCGGCAATAGCCGCGCACTCCACCACAGTCACGGCATGCTCAACGAGGGCTATACATACAGCGACACCATCACCCGGGACGAGGCGGGCTTGAGCGCCCTGCGCGTGTATCTAGGGCGCTACGATCACAGCGACGAGCAGGAGTGGATCGAGCATTTCGTGCGGGGACGGATACTGCTCAACGGCCATCCCGCCATGGCGTCCGCAGTGGTCACGGCTGGCGACGTGCTCCGGTATCAGCGCCCTCCCTGGGAGGAGGACGACGTACCGACCGACGTGCCGGTACTATTCGAGGACGCGTCCTGTGTCGTGTTCAACAAACCTTCGGGTTTGCCCGTGCTGCCGGGTGGGGGATTTCTCCAGAACACATTGCTGCATCTGGCCAGGCAGCGGCACGGAGCCGCCCTGTCGCCAGTGCATCGACTGGGCAGGGGCACCAGTGGCGCGATAGTATTTTCGCGCGACGCAGCATCGGCGGCGCTGCTCGGTGCCGCGATGCGCGAACGGCGTATCGAGAAAACCTATCTGGCGCTCGCGCAAGGATTGCCGGCCCGTGACCGCTTCGACATCACCGTGCCCATCGGGCGCGTACCGCATGCGCTGCTCGGGCAGGTTTTCGCGGCGCATCCGCAGGGCAAGGCCTCGCTGAGTCAGTGTACGGTGTTGCATCGCGACGCTGAGGCGGAGATGTGTGTTGTTGCGGTGCGCATTCCCACCGGGCGGCCGCATCAGATTCGCATTCACCTCGCGGCTGCGGGTCATCCGCTCGTGGGCGATCCCCTGTACATCGCCGGAGGTCAACCTAGTCCACCCGCTATCGATGGTTCGCAAGCCGTTCCGGGCGATTGCGGTTATCATCTCCATTCCTGGCGTCTGTGTTTTCCTTCCGTCCTGCATCCAGAGGAAGTCGAGACCGTGACCGCGCCGCCCCCCGAGGGACCGCTGGGAGCGTGGCGCGAATATCAAATGCCGGGGGCGGTCGAAGGGCGGGTGCGTTGAGCTGCATCGATGGCTGCGACGTCCTACTCCTGAGCGGTCAAACGTGTGATCGCGGCGATGGAGCGCGCTTGCATTGAGTGGAGGCGAAAGTGAACCCCGATCAACGCCACAGCACTTTCGAGAAGCGGCGACCGGCGAGGAGGCGTTGGCGGAGATGAGCGCGTTGGAGTTCGGCACCGACGCCGCGCTTTGTATACAGCAATTCGGCCGGTCCGACATGGGCGCGCCAACAACGCAGGAACACGTCCGCCTCTTCGCGCTTGCGCGCGAAATCCGCAGGCACAGGCACGATGCGCTCCTCCGTCCCCGGTAGAGGCGCGTCGGCGTTCTTCCTCCGGCGCTTTTGCCGGCGCAGATACTCCGCAACGCGAACTTCGTCCGGACCTTGCTCGAATCGCAGGATATAGCGCTGATCCTGCACGGGGTGAAACAGCTCGTTCATCGCACGCGTGAAGGTCTCATTTTCCCCGGCCACAGGCGATGTGATCCAGCAGCGGGTGCTGCCGTCCTGCCGCGTGCTTGTCTGGACGTCGGGTACAGGTTGGCCGGCAGTCTCGCGCGATGCCACGATGGTGTCGCGTACGGCCAAGGCGTAACAGCGGAGCATGGCGTCGAGATCCACGGATTGCGCGCGGGCGCGCATCCGCGAGATCAGCACGCGCGAAAGGCCCAGGCCGAGCATGGCCGTGACCGTTCCCGCCAGCAAAGCCACGGGGAGCGCCGGCAGAGCCAGCGGCGGGGCCAGCAGCAGCACGCCGAGTGCAAGCACCCCCGCCAGCGATGCGACAAGCGTGGTGGAACGACGCCGACGCACATGGAATTCCGCCAGCACCCGCTCGAGTTCGCGTTGCGACGCGCCGGGATGCCGGATGACGCGCGGGGTGCTTTCCACCGGACGGAATTCCAGACAGGGAAGCTCACGCCCTTCGTAGGGCTGCCCGATGCGCCAGGCGCGATACGCTTCGTCGCGCCGGCGGCTTTTTTCCAGCATGTCCTCGTTCACCAGCGGAAGCGCCGAAGTGAGATCCGTCAACTCCACATGTGTGAGCAAGGGATGTACGTGTCCGATACCTCGCTCGAGTTCACCGTCGTCGCTGAGTCCGAAAAGATGTTCGTGCTTGCGAACAAAGCGCTCCCAGTCGGCGAAACCGCGTTCGTATTCCGGCAGCACCGTGACGATGTCCCAGTTGTTGGCGGTCTTTCCCGGCGATGCCGGGTCGATGCGGAGACTGCGACCGTGCATCTGATTGACAGACACGTAGGCCGAGACCGCGGTAAGGTCCACGAGTACGTTCACGCCGAGACTATCCCAGCCCTCGCCGAGCAGTCCCCGCGTGCCGATCAGACAGCGCGTGACGCCACGATCGAAGAGTTCGGTGATCATGAGCACATACGTGCGCGTGTTCCAGTCCACGCCGCGGCCGCGGATTTCAAACACGCCCATCGTGGAATCGGCTTCTCCCACGAAATCCCCTGGTTGCGGCGCCCCGTCCTGCTCGGCGCCGATGCTCGGAAGGAAGCAAGTTTCCACATCGAAATTCCACCCTTCGCGGTCGCGAATGCTGTACAACTCCGCGATGAAGCGCCGGGCGAGATCATCGTCACAAAGAATGGATGCGCCGGTGAGCATCACCGGATCGAGTACATCCGTTGCGGGATCGGAGGTCAACGCGCGCATGGCCGCCACCGCGCCCCCCGCGTCGGGATCAAGAATGCCGTGCAGCGCCCGCGTCGCGCCGGCCTGTGTTGTTTCGAAATCGGTGAGTACCAGCGCGCGTACGGCGCCGCCGAGATTGTGCAGCTCCCGTGTCACGATGTGGCGAAGCGCCGGGAGTTTGGCCGACGACAGGGCGAGAATACGGTCGATGCTGCTCGCGCGTCTCTGAAGCCCGCCGTGCTCCTCGTGATAGCCCAGGCGGCGCAGCGCGGTGAGCATGTTTTCCCGCAGCGCGATGTGCTGCGTATCCTCGCTGCTCAGCGCATCGCTCACATACCCTTGCAGGATCAGCACGATGTCGTCGAGGCGCGGGACTTCCTCCGCCTCGTCGAGCCAGGGTGCGCCCTCGGGAAGAGGGATGCCATGGGCGTGCGCGTAGCGCGCAAATGCGATGGCAAGCGAGGGACGCTCACCGAGCAGCTCGGCGAAGGACCGAAATGCCGCGCCACGGTAGCGAAGGGAGTCGAGGACATCCTGCACGTACAGCGATAGCGGCGGGGTCGTTCCGCCGGGTTGTTCGAGTGTGGCGAGCAAGGCATGGTAACTCTCGTGACGCGTGCGGATGAATTCGAGTTCGCGCGCATCGGGATGCACGAGATACACAAGATCCTGCCAGGGTGCGAGATTGCCGTCCTTGACCACGGCTGGCAGAGGAATGCTGTAATCCACTTCGCCCACGAGATCGAGGTAGGCCTGACGCTCCCGCGCGCTTTTATCCGCCGGAGGCGTGGCCGTCAGACCCAGCACCACCATGGGATGCTCGCGCAATACCCCCATGATGGCCTCTGCCCAGGCGGCAACGAGGTGATGACATTCATCGAGAATGAGCAGACCGAAGTCGCGGTCGCGCAACAGTTCCACCAGGGCCTGCACATTCGCATGCGCGTCCCCCTCCTCGTCGCGTACCGCGATACGCTGATAGGTCAGCGAGAGAATGGGTGTGTCGACGTCCGGATCGTGGCTGATCAGATGGCGGACATTTGCGCCCCACAGTTCACCCAGGGTATCCACCACATCGCTGGTGGATTTGGCGTATTTATCCATCCACTGTGCCTGAATGGCCGCGTTGGGTGAGAGAATGACGGTGCGAAGACCCGCCGCCTGGAGAAAGGCGATGCCGATAAGGGTTTTTCCGCTGCCCGGCGGGGCCACCACGTGCAGGCGGCGCTCTCCCGCGCGCAGCTTCCCAAGCAGAATTTCGACGGCCTCTTGCTGATAGTCGCGCAGGCGCAGCGACAGCACACGTTCGTCAAGGAGGGAAGTGGACTGAGGTTGTTTCATGAAGCAACATCGCCCTCCGGCCTGTTTCGCGCAAGTACGCGGGGTGATGCGCGCGATGAGGCGCTGGCGCAAGCGCCGCAGGTCGCGGAGAAAAGACTTGACCCGCAGTCAGGGCTTTCGTAGTATCAGGGTTATACGGACATATTGGTGGGATTCGCCGCGCCCCAGCGCGCCGCGCTCGCCACCATTGCCGTGGTTATCCGTCGTTTTCACACAAGAATCCAATGCGACACGAACACCGCGCACATGCGCGCACGGTACATTCGGAACATTCACTCTGAATCACTGCATAGAGAAGCGGACATGGCTCAGACACTTTCATCCACAGCGCTGTATCGGCTGCCGTGGAATTTCTCCGACAATGCGATATCCTGGCTCGAACCCACCAGCATGTGTAATCTGTTCTGCGACGGGTGCTACCGCGAGAACCGCACGAATTCCCATAAAACGCTCGGTGAAATCCAGGACGAACTCGATGTGTTCG
>JAMIQH010000196.1:0-9780 GCA_035914695.1 Bacteroidota bacterium
CGTGTACGGAGCAATCGTGCTGCACAACGCTGTTGTGCCCGACGGTCGCGACATACTCTTCCCCACCTCGCTGTTCATCATCGTTGCGGTCACCACCGCGTCCTGGCTTCTGGCGACGCTGATCAGCGCACCCACCGACGCAGGGGTGCTGCGTGCGTTTGTCGAACGCGTGCGTCCGTGTGGTTGGTGGGGCGATGTGAGTGGCAGCGAGCGGCCCGCTGGCACACGCTGCGCAATGGCGATGAAGGTACTGGGCTGGCTGCTTGGTATCGCGCTGATCTATTCCGTACTTTTTCTCACTGGTGCGCTGTTTTTCGGAAAAGGGACGGAGGCTCTGCTCTGGGGCGCCGTCATCCTCGTGAGCGCTCCGGCCCTATGGTTCATTCTCTCCCGCATGGAGGCATCGTCGACACGTGATCCGATACTTTGAAACCCGTTCCTCGCGGCTGCGTCGCCTTCCGCAGTTGCGCTGTGTCGCCTGCGATCTCGACGGCACCGTGCTGCGTGGCGATGGCACCGTAGGCGAGGAAACGCGGCGGGCGGCACGCCAGCTCATGGACGCGGGAGTGCATATTGTTCTCGCTTCAGGTCGTACGGATGGTTTCACGCGGGAATTCGCCCGCGAACTGGGGACGCCCGCACCGGTGATCTCACTCAACGGTGCGCTTGTGATCGATGGAGACGGCGTTCCGATGTATGAGGATGTGCTGCCCGCGAAGCTCGGCAAGGAAATTCTGGACCTGCAACAACGCGGCCTCGATGCGTACATCTCCGTGTTCACCGCGTCGGGGATTTACGTCGACACCGCGGCGCCGTTGATACCGCGCTACCTTCGCTCGCATCCCGAGGACATTCACCACCTCGATTCCATCAGCGCGATGTACGATCAGGCGGTGATGCTTGTCGTTGCGGGAGCGTATTCGATGCTGCAACAGTACTCGCTGACCATGTCGAAGCGCTTCGGACGCAAAGTGCAACGCACACTGTACCAGAGCGGCGGTGGCGGCGATCGATTCTATCTGGAACTGCGCAACGCCCGCGCCTCCAAGGCGAGCGGCCTCGAGGTGGTGCTTCGCGCGCTCGGCGTGCCCCGCCACGCGTCGGCGTCCATCGGCGACTACACGAATGATATCGAAATGTGTAAATTCACCGGTGTATCCGCCGCGATGTGCAACGGTACCGCGGAACTTCAAAGCCTCGCGGACATTGTCACCACGCGTACGAATGATGAAGACGGTGTGGCCGAATTTTTCGACATGATTCTCTCTCAACGCGCCGGCTGAACCTCCGGCGCCTCAGGTTACAGGCAGTATGAACGACAGCGCATTTGGCACCATTCTCCATGAACTGAAGTCCGGCACGACCTCGCGCGTACTGCTCGGACTGGTGTTGGTGGTGACGATTTCGCTGTTCTTTCCCAGCGGACTTGAACATCAGTACGAGTACCGCGAAGGAGACATCTGGATCGACGAGGATTTGATCGCGCCGTTCGCCTTTTCCATCTACCGCGATCCGGAACTGGTGGAAAAAGAACGGCAGGAGGCCGCAAGTTCCACGCCCATGAGCTTCGACCGTGAGCAGGGACTTTCCGATCGCATCGCCGACACGCTGGTGCTGATTCTCACGCGCATCGAGCGCATCAGCCGAGGTGAATTGTCGGCGCTCGGGCGTCGGCAACGAGCAGCGGCATTTCCTCGCATTGCCGACAGTCTTTCCCGCATTACAACGAAGTCCGCGGTTCCGGTGCTCTCGGGCGCGCAGTGGAAACTCTGGCTGACCCTGCTCGATGGTCGTGTTTCGGCGCAACAGATGCAGGAGGCGCGGGGCGTGCTCGCCGCCGTCACGCGAGCAATCTACAGCAAAGGGGTGCTCGACCGCGAGAAGCGGAATTTTCGACAGCCGGTGCTCGCTCTCCGCATCGACAGCACAACGGAAATCCGGACACCAGTGCGTGAGTTTCTCGACCGCGCGGATGTCTCCGCGGCCTTTCGCGCACAGCTGTCGGAGAGTTTTCCCAAGGACACGGTATTCGTACAGGCGCTGGTCGGTTTTGCCACGAAAATGACACCGCCGAACATCGTCTACAACAACGAGCAAACGCAATTCGCCATACAAGCCGCCGTCAACAACGTGCTGCGCACCGACGGCATTGTCAAGGAAAACGAACGCATCGTTTCGCGGCATGAACGGGTCACCCCCGAAATCAAGCGCAAGCTCGATTCGTACATGCGCACCAAAAGCGAACGCTCGGGCGATGTGAATGAAGTGCTGCAATTCCTTGGAAAAGCCGGGCACACCATCGCGATTCTCTTCCTCCCGGTGATTTACATTTCGCTGTTCCGCAAGCGCATCATGAACAACAACTCGCGCTTGCTGCTCATTGGTGTGATCATCCTGCTGATCAGCGTGTTGTCGCATCTCACCTACACCTTGCCGCTCAAAGGTCCGGTGCAATATCTCATCGTGGTACCCACGGCGGCCATGCTGCTCACGGTGATTTTTGATTCGCGGGTGGCATTTTACACTACCACGTCCATCAGTTTTCTCGTGGGCGCCTTGCGCGGCAATGAATACAGCATCATCATCGCCTCCATTCTCGCGGGATCGTTGGCGATTTACACCGTGCGCGACATCAAAAACCGCACGCAGATATTCCGATCCCTCACGTACATCTTTCTGGGCTACGCCTTTGCCATTCTCGTCAACGGAGCTCAACGCGGGGTATCCTTTGGCGACATCGGCGTGGAGATGGCCTTTGCTTTCGCCAATGCCGTGCTCTCGCCGGTATTCACCTTCGGTCTGCTGATTTTCTTCGAACGTGTGTTCCGTATCACCACCGATCTCACGCTGCTGGAGCTGACCGATTTCAATCATCCCCTGCTGCGCGATCTGAGCGCGCGGGCGCCAGGCACCTTTCATCATAGCATCGTGATGGGGACGCTGGCCGAGGCCGCCGCGACATCCATTGGAGCCAACGCCACGCTGGCCCGTGTCGGCGCGTATTATCACGACATCGGGAAGATGCTGGAACCGGAGTATTTTGTCGAAAATCAAATCGGCGCGCAAAATCTCCACGACCGTCTGGAGCCGCGCGACAGCGCCCGTCGCATCATCAACCACGTTCTTCGTGGTATTGAACTCGCACGCGAGCATCGCTTACCGGACCGTGTGATCGATTTTATCCCCGCGCATCACGGCACAACGCTGGTATCGTACTTCTACGAAAAGGAAAAATCTCGTGGCGAAGGCGAAGTACGCCGCGAGGATTTCCAGTATCGCGGTCCGCGTCCCTCCAACAAGGAAACCGCCATCGTGATGCTGGCCGATACAATCGAGGCCGCCGCGCGTACCATCGAGGAACCCACGGTCGAGAAAATCCGCGACCTCATCGACCGCATCGTCGCCAAGCGCCTCACCGAAGGCGAACTCGACGACTGCGACCTCACCTTCCGCGAATTGACCGTTGTGAAGAAAAGTTTTCTGAACATTCTCACCGGCATCCACCACAGCCGCATCAAGTATCCCAGCGAGGAGGATGCGAAGGCGGCACAGAAAATCGCCGAGCGCACATCCAAACTGCTCAACCTCCCGCCCACCGCCGCCGCGTTGCAGGAACGGCTGAAAAAGCTCGACTCGTTCTGACATGGCCTCGATGCGACAAGCCGTGGCCGCGTTTACCACCTATCTGGCCCTGGAGCGGGGGTTTTCGCCCAACACACTCGATGGCTACCGCCGGGACATCACCCGTTACAACGCCTGGCTGGCGGATCACGACATACGCGACACCGCACGCATCCAGACATCGCATCTCGTCGATTTTCTCTCATTGTTGTCCGAGATGGGACTGTCCGCGCCTTCCATCTCTCGCTGCGTGAGCGCGCTGCGCCATTTCCACCGCTTCCTGCTCGACGAGCGGCTGAGCGAGGAGAATCCCGCAGCGCATATCGACGCACCGCGACGCACGCGCTCGTTGCCAGAGGTGCTCACACCCGACGAAATGCTGCGCGTGCTCGAGCAACCCGACACCAGCAGTGAACTCGGCTTGCGCGACCGCGCTCTGCTTGAAGTGCTCTATGCCACGGGTATGCGCGTGTCAGAACTTATCGCGGTACACGTCGAACAATTCCTTTTCGAGGATCAACTGGTCCGCATTGTGGGCAAGGGCAACAAGGAACGCATCGTTCCTGTCGGCACCGAGGCCATGCACTGGTTGCAGCGCTATCTCGAACAGGCACGTCCCCGACTCGCGCGGCGCGAACGTCCCGGCAGCGTGGTGTTTCTCAATCATCGTGGAGGGCCGCTCTCACGTATGAGCGTGCTGACCTTCGTGAAGCGCTACAGCGCCATGGCAGGCATTTATCACGATGTGCATCCGCACACCTTCCGGCATTCCTTTGCGACACATTTGCTCGAAGGCGGCGCGGATCTGCGTTCGGTGCAGGAGATGCTCGGGCACGCCGACATCGGCACCACGCAAATCTACACGCATCTCGATCGTGAGTACCTCAAAGAGGTGCACAGCAGTTTCCACCCACGCGCACATTTCGACAAGGAGCGATCCCGTGTTTCTGAGCGTTGAAGGCATTGATTTTTCCGGGAAAACCACACAGATCGCGCGTCTTGCCGATCGACTCCGCGGCATTGGCCACGAGGTGTTGCTGGTGCGCGAACCCGGGGGCACGGCGATTTCCGAGCGCATTCGCGATCTGCTGCTCGACACGCGCCATGCGAACATGGACGCGGTGACGGAACTCCTGCTGTTCTCGGCGGCGCGCTCGCAACTCGTGCGCGAGACCATTCTTCCCGCGCTCGAACGCGGCGCATGGGTAATCGCCGACCGCTTCTTCGATTCCAGCACGGCGTATCAAGGGTACGGGCGTGGCATCGATATCGAACGAGTGCTGTCGCTCCATCAACTCGCCGCGCATGCCTTGTCTCCTGATCGCACGATCGTGCTGGACATTTCCGTGGACGAAAGTCTCGCACGCCGCGCTCTGCGCACGGGTCGTGCCGATCGCATGGAATCCGCCGACGCGGCGTTTTTCCAGCGCGTGCGCGAGGGCTATCACGATCTCGCGCAGCGCTTCTCCGCGCGCATTGCTCTCGTGGATGGCATGGGTGATGTGGAAGAAGTCGAGCGGCGCATGTTCGAAGCTGTACAAGCCATTCCCGAGCGGAGGACTCCATGACACGACACGTCAAAGCTTCGATGCGGAGAATGGCATCCACCGCGGCGTTCGTCATCGCCGCGCTGCTGTTCACCGGCGCCATCGACGTGGATATGCAACGCCTGCTGCGCGGTCAGGAAGTGCTTGTGGCCATGTACAAGGCCATACTCACCGAATACGTGGATCCCGTCCCTCCGGATGAATTGCTGCGCGCCGCGAGCCGTGGCATGTTTGCTTCCATCGATCCCTACGCCGAACTGATCGAGGACAACAGTTCGGCCGAAATGGACATTCTCAACCGCGGCGCCTACGGCGGGCTCGGCATCAAGGTGCTGACGTGGAATGGACAGCATTACGTCAGCTTCATTTATGATGCCGTGCGCGATTCCATTCCCTTGAGAGCTGGCGATGTGATTCTCCGTGTGGACAGCACGGCGGTGGGCGGCGATCAACAAGGTGGTTTGCGCAATCTGCTGCGCGGACAACCCGGTACACAGGTACGCGTGCTGGTGCGGCGTGCCGGCGTGGGCGACTCTGCGGAGTATACACTCACCCGCCGCACTATCGACGTGGCTCCCGTGCCGTACGTCGAAGAGGCGGCACCGGGCATCGCCTATGTGAAACTCGCACGCTTTTCGCGCTTCGCCGCCGACAGTGTGCGCGCACACGTGCTCGCACTGGGCGGGAAAGAACGTATTCGTGGCGTGGTGCTCGACTTGCGCGACAATCCCGGCGGACTGCTCGAGAGCGCCGTGTCGGTCATGAGCACTTTCGTGGGCATGGGCACTCCCATCGTGTCGATGCGTGGTCGCAACGAGCATCTCACGCGGGATTACGTCACCACCACCGCTCCCCTGCTCGCCGACATCCCCATGGTGCTGCTGGTGAACAGGAAGAGCGCGAGCGCAAGCGAAATCGTCGCGGGTGCCGTGCAGGATCTGGATCGGGGCGTACTCCTTGGCACGCGGACCTTTGGCAAAGGTCTGGTACAAACCGTACTGTCCCTGGGCCATCGCACATCGCTCAAACTCACCACCGCCCGTTACTACATCCCCTCGGGACGTTGCATTCAGCGCTTGCGCTATGTCAATGGCAAAGCGGTGCAGGTGGAAAACACGGACAGTACCGCCGCCGTGTTCAGTACGCGCACACTTGGCCGTCTCGTCCGTGAATCCACCGGCATCACGCCGGACGTGCGGGTGGCCGAAGATACCGTGCCGCCCTTTCTGCTCTGTCTCGCGAACGCGCATGCGGTGTTCCGCTTTGCCGCATCGCGCCTCGACGGTGCGCGTAGCGTCCCTTCCGTGGATCGCCGTATGATGCAGGAGTTCACACGGTGGTGCGTTGCGCAGGATCTCTGCGGCGACTCGGAATTACAGCGGCATTTCGACGCGTTGATGAACAGCGCACGCCATTACGCTCTCGATGCGAAAACGTTGGCCACGTTGCGCTCGCTGCAGGGTAAAATGCGTGCCGATGTGGCGGCCGAAGTACAGCGACACTGGACAATCCTCTCCCGCGATCTCGAGTTGGAGTTCGCCCTGCAACGCGTTGGCGAACGGGAATACCTCCGCCGCGGCAATCGCAGCGACCCACAATTGGCCGAGGCGTTGCGCATGCTGGACGACGCCGCGCTGTATCAGGCAACATTGGAGCAGGGCCCGGATTACTGATCGCTGGCATGGATATTCATGACACGGCAACGGGCGCCCATTGGCGCCCGTTGTGCGGATGATGCTGCGACGAGGATGAACCTCATTCCACACGCAGCGTTATTTTCCGGTGAATTTCCTATAGCGCGCGTCGATGCGCTCCCAGTGCAAATTCTTGAGGAAGCGCTCGATATAGGCCGCGCGACCGGGACCATCCTTGTGGTAGTAAGCGTGCTCGAACACATCGCAGGCGATAAGGGGAATGCCGCCCCAGATCGCGCCGTAGTGATGCTCGTCCACCAGCACGTTCAGCAATCGCCCGCTGTAGAGTTGATCCCACACGAGCACGCCCCAGCCGCTGAGTTTGGCCGAGAGCGCGGCGGCGGTGAAATCCTTCGCCCACTGCTCCACGGAGCCGAACTCCGCTTCGATCGCCGCCTTGATGGCCGGACCTTTCGCGATATCACCATCGCCGCCGAGATTTTCCCAGTACACATCGTGCAGTAACGCTCCGGCATGATTCCAGGTGAGGCGGCGTTTCAATTCGCCCACCTCACTGAAATTGCCGTTCGCCGCCGAGCGATCCGCGCTTTCGAGTCCTTTCTCGATGGTGTTCAGGGCAACGACGTAGCCCTTGTGATGTTTGTTGTAATGCCAATCGGTGGTATCGGGTGAAACGACATCCGCCAACAGCGTGCGTGCCTCGTCGTCGGAATAGGGACGGGTGTTGAACGACCAATCATACGCCATGATGTTGTATCTCCTCGGGAATTGTTGTTGATGGAATATGTCTCCGCATTTCTCTACAACATCGGCGACGGCAAAAAGGTTTATTATCGCACATAATCGCCATTCCCTTCCGTTATCACGTGTCCGCGTCCTGCGTTCGTTTCCTATAAACGACGAACGCGTCCGTAGTACACGTGACGCGTTCGCGTTCTCTGGAAAACGTGCGTATGGGATCAGGCGCCGAAGGACGAACCACAGCCGCAGGTACGCACGGCATTGGGATTGTTGAACACGAAGCCGCGGCCGTTGAGGCCGTCGGAGTAATCGAGTTCCGTGCCATCGAGGTAGAACAGGCTTTTCGCGTCGACCACAAGTTCCACGCCGTTGACGCTCATCAGTTCGTCGCCGTCGCGAAGGTCGCCGTCGAAGCCGAGCGAATAGCTCAGGCCCGAGCAGCCGCCGCCCTTCACGCCGATGCGCAGGCGGTATTCCGCGGGAATGCTGTTTTCGTTGCGGATGGTCGCCACCTCACGCGCGGCCTTGTCCGTTACGGTGATGCTGCCGATGCTCTCGGCGATATGTTCCGACATGTCGTCTCCTTCCGGGATGTCGTGGTGGAGTAAGCTGAACGTTGAACGACGCGGCTAGGCGTCGGCGGCCGCTTCCTTGCCGGCGGCCTTGGGTACGAGATAACGCTCGTGATGCAGCACCCAGGTGTTGCGGGAATGCGGCGCGAGAATGCCGCGTTTTTCCATGTCCGCTATGACCTGGGCGGCAAGCTCGTCGGCTTTGCGCGTACCGATGTCCTTGCCTTCCGATGCGCGATAATAATCGCGCACGGCGTACTGCACGTCGCGGAAAAACATGTTGCTCAAATGGAACACCGGAAAACCGCTGCGTTTCATGAAGTCCAGCAGTTCCGTTTCATTTCCTATGAGATTGGGCATGAGAATACTCCAGGTTGTCGTTTCGTACATCAGTGAACATAACACTTTTCCCGGAACTCCCGGTTCCACCGAGCCCGCATTGTTCATAAGATGCCTTTTCCGTACCTTGAGATTCTGGAATTTCTGTGACAAACCCCATGCTTCACCTCGCTGTTTTCGCATCCGGCACCGGCTCCAATCTCCGCGCAATTCACGCGGCGATCGAGCATGGATCGCTGTCGGCGCGCCTGGCGGTGGTGCTCTCCAACCGACGCGAGGCGGGCGCCCTGGACTTCGCTCGCGAGCATGGCATACCCGCCGTGTCGCTTGCCGGAATTGCGGGTTCGGATGAGGAGGCACCGCGCATGCTCGAGCTGTTGCGCGGACATGGCGTCGATTTCGTGGCGTTGGCCGGATATATGCGCCTTGTACCCTCCGAGGTGGTGGCGGCTTACAACGGTCGCATGCTCAACATTCATCCGGCCTTGCTCCCCTCCTTCGGCGGCAAAGGCATGTACGGTCACCATGTGCATGAGGCCGTGCTCGCCGCCGGTGTGAAAGTCACCGGAGTGACTGTGCATCTGGTGGACGAGCGCTACGACCGCGGGCCTATCGTCATGCAGGACTGTGTGCCTGTGCATGACGATGACAACGTGGAAACACTTGCCGCCCGGGTGTTGCTCACGGAGCATCAGGTGTACGCACGCGCCTTGCAGCTCTTCGCCGAAGGCCGCGTGAAGATTATGAATCATCGCAGCGTTATCACATGACACAATCAGCGGCACCACGCGCGCTTTTGAGCGTGTACGACAAAACCGGCATTGTCGCCTTCGCACAGCGCCTAACCGAACTCGGCTTCGAGATCCTTTCCACCGGCGGCACCGCCCAACTCCTCATCGATGCCGGCGTGCCGGTGATGCACGTGCAGGATGTGACCGGTTTCCCGGAAATGCTCGACGGACGCGTGAAAACCCTGCATCCGGCGGTGCATGGCGGCTTGCTCGCCCGACGCGACCGTCCGGACCATCTTGAGCGCATCGCCGAGCATGGCATTCGCCCCATCGACCTGGTGGCGATCAATCTCTATCCCTTCGAACGCACCGTCGCCTCCGGAGCGCGCTTTGAGGATTGTGTCGAGCAAATCGATATCGGTGGCCCCGCCATGCTGCGCTCGGCGGCGAAAAATCACGCGTCGGTGGTGGCCATCGCCGATCCCGCCGATTACGATCAGGTGCTCCGCGAGATCGAGGAAAGCGGAGCGTGCGGCGAGCAGACGCGCCGACGCCTTGCCGCCAAGGTGTATGC
>JAMIQH010000197.1:0-16218 GCA_035914695.1 Bacteroidota bacterium
CACGGCCTCCTCCGCCGTTTCAAGCAACGCGGCGATGTCGTCCGCCTGCTGCTCGGGCAGCATCATCGCTGCTGCAAACTCTTCGGCAAACGTCTCTTCTTCAGGTCCGTTCATGTCCCTTTCCCCAAGCAGCAAATGCGCAATCTCCTTGAGCAGGGCGAGGCGGATAGTGCCGAGCGTGGCGTCCAGATTGATGTACAACCAGCGGATTTCCCCACCTGTGGGCGTACGTGGTCGTGCTATCGCTTTCGCCTCACCACCAAGATGGGCAGGGATGACATGGATGTCGTATTGCGCGAGCCATCTCAGGATGCGCTGCGGCTCCACAATTTCATCGCGCTCGTCCAATCCCATGGCGGCGCGTATCTCACGCGCGCTTCGGTGTGCGTGCGTTGTGTCGGGCTTCGCAGCCAGGCGAGGCAACCGCTGCCTCAATGCGCGACCCGTGCTATGGCCATTTAATCGCATCAACCACGCGTCGTCGCTGGCGATGAAACTCTCGTGTCTGCTCCCCGCGACGTAGGCTAGCGCCGGTTCGCCCACTTCCATACCTGCTGTTGCTTCATCGTTCCAAGGCATACCGAGAAACGCCGCGAGCTTGAGGTGGTGGCGGGGACGTGGCTTGCTTTCTCCAGACAACCATTTCGACACAGCTTCACGCGAAACGCCAACGGCCCGCGCCACGTCCGATTGGGAGACCGCGGCACGTCGCATGTATTTGTCAACTTCTTCCGCTGAGAATGCCTGATTCATACGGACAATCTCGCCAATTCGTCAACTATTGTCAAGTAATGGGTTTGTGTACTGGAACATCCATTCATTGCACCCCGGTATCGTTCGCAGCGATCACGGCAAGTTCGGAGAGTGTTTCGGGATTGACCAGACTGCCGGTATCGCCGGGATCCTGGCCGAGCCAGGCCGCCCGCACCATGCGTCGCATCACCTTGCCGTTGCGGGTTTTGGGCAAATCACGCACCGCGACGATGTGTTTTGGTGCAAGCGCCTTGCCCATGTCGTGCGCCAGCAGCGCGCGCAATTCAGCGAGCACCTCGGATGTCAACGTGTGGCCGGGATTCAGCACCACACAGCACACGATTTCATTGCCCTTCACCTCGTGCGGTATGCCGATCACCGCCGCCTCGTTCACGGCGGGATGCGCCACCAGCACCGATTCCACTTCGGCCGGTCCCACGCGCTTGCCCGCGATCTTGATCGTGTCATCCGAGCGACCGAGAATGTACCACATGCCATCCTCGTCGATGGCGGCGAAATCGCCATGCACCCACACATGTTCCCAACGCGACCAGTACGTGTCGAGGTAGCGCTGGCGGTCGCGCCAGAAGCCGCGCGTCATGCCGATCCATGGCGCGGTGATCACGAGTTCGCCCACGGCGTTGCGAAGGGGACGTCCTTGCTCGTCGTACACATCGGCCGCGATGCCGGGACAGGCGGCCGAGAAGGATGCGGGTTTGAGCGGCAGGACGGGCGAACCCATGACAATGCCACCGCTGATCTCCGTACCGCCGCTGTAATTGATGATGGGACGCGTCCCGCCTCCCACCTCACGGAACAGCCACATCCACGGATCGGGATTCCACGGCTCGCTGGTGGATGCGTAACAGCGCACACTGGATAGATCATGCGCGCGGACGGGATCGAGGCCGTGCTTCATCAGCGAACGAATCAATGTGGGCGAAATTCCCACGACGTGCAGACGATGCCGCTCCACCAATTGCCATAGGCGACCGGGTCCGGGATAGTCCGGCGCGCCGTCGTAGAGAAACATGGTGCCACCAAGAATGCTGCTCCCGAACAGCAACCAGGGCCCCATCATCCACCCCATGTCCGTCATCCAGTAGATGCGGTCACCCCGCTGCACATCCGTGCCGAAGGCCATGTCCTGTGCGGCCTTCACGGGAAAACCGCAATGCGTATGCACGGCACCTTTGGGCTTGCCTGTGGTGCCCGATGTGTGAATGAGCATGAGCACGTCTTCGGCGTCGACGATTTCGGCCGGGGCCTCGGACGATTGCGCGGGTATCAGTTCATGCCACCAATGGTCGCGTCCCTCGCGCATTGCCACCGCGTTGCCGCAACGCCGCAACACGATCATGTGCCGCAGTGCGGGCAATTCGTCGGCGGCTTCGTCGGCGATGCGCTTCATATCGGCGACGGCACCACGGCGCCATGCGCCATCGGAGGTGAACAGGGCCACGGCCTCGGCGTCCCGCAGGCGGGATACCACCGCCTGCTCGCCAAAACCGGAAAACAGCGGAATGATCACACCGCCGATGCGCGCGATGGCGAAGAATGCGACGACGATTTCCGGCGTCATGGGCATGTACAAGCCAATGGCATCACCACGGGAGCAACCCAACGCGCGGAGGGCGTTGGCGCAGCGACCCACTTCCTCGGCCAATTCGGTGTAGGTCAACGCGCGCGTTGTCCCCTCTTCGCCTTCCCACAGCAATGCGACACTGTCGCGCATGGAGTCGTCCGCCACCCAGCGGTCGAGGCAGGATTCGGTGATATTCATGCGCGCATCCACGCACCAACGCGGGAAGCGCGGGTCGTCACCCGTATCGAGCACGGCGCTGTACGGCTGCGCGAAGCGAATGCCGAGGTGACGCAGCACCGCATCGGTGAACCAGGCCACATCCTTCGTGCTGCGATGCAGCAAATCCTCGAAATCCGCGATCTCATGTTCCCGCATGAATGCGTACACCGCACTGCGTTCCACCACTTCGCGCGATGGACGATACACGATTCCGCCACCGAACGTCCATTGATCGGCCATGGCACACCCCTTCAGATACTCGAAAAACGCTGATCAATAAATGTGCGCCACTGGTGTGAGAATTGCAAAAGAGGTGATTTTAGCCCGTTGGTATCAGCTGCCCGCGGAAGTGGTGAATGCATCGGGACAACATCCCCGCATGCTCTTCTCGCCGCGCTGTGCTATCTTGTTCTGTTGGTATCATTATTGCGGCGCATGTTCAGCACACTGTCCATCATCATCCCCTGCTACAACGAGGAAGGCACCATTCTCGAGCTGCTCGCGCGCGTGGAGGCGGCGGATATCGGTACGCTGGACAAGGACATCGTCATCGTCGACGACGGATCCACCGACGCAACGCGCGCATTGCTCGCCGCGCACGCCGCGCGGCACACGGTGCTGCTGGCGGAGCGCAACGAAGGCAAGGGCATGGCCATCCGCCGGGGGCTGGCGGCGGCACGCGGCGATATCGTCATCATTCAGGATGCCGATCTCGAATACAATCCCGATAATTACGCCGACCTCATCGCACCCATTCTCCGGGGTGAAACGCGCGTGGTGTATGGATCGCGCGAGCGCAACACGAACAACCGCCTGCATTCGGGGGTGGCGTATTACGCCGGAGGAAAATTCCTCTCGTTGCTCACCAATGCGCTCTACGGCTCCGATATCACCGACGAACCCACCTGCTACAAGGTGTTCGACGCCGCGCTGCTGCGCGCCATTCCGCTCACCTGCACGCGCTTCGAATTTTGTCCCGAGGTCACGGCCAAGGTGCTGCGCCGCGGCGAACGCATTGTGGAAGTGCCCATCGACTACTTCCCGCGCAAAAAGCACGAAGGCAAGAAAATCCGCTGGCGCGACGGCATCGAGGCCATCTGGACCTTGCTGAAATTCCGCTTCTCCGCACGGATATGACGCACCCCCTTTTCCCATCGCTACGCGCGCGCGCGCGCACTCTGCTCGAACGGACGCGCTCGCGCGACATCATTCTCGCCGCGGTGCTGTTGCGGCTCGCCTTCGGCCTGATCTGGGTGCTGTTCGTCAACGCACCGCCGGAAAATGTGCCCGTGCTCGGCGCCACACGCGAAAGCGCCGGCGCGGATGGGTATCTGCAAATCGCCCGCACGCTGCTGGAATCCGGCGAGTACGCCTTCGAACCCGGCGGCCCCCCGGTACACAATCGTCCACCCGCTCAGGTGGCACTGCTGCTGCTGTTCGGCGCCTGGCTCCCGGAGTTGTGGTTCGTGCCGTGGATCACCGGCTCGGCACTGCTGTCCCTGCTCATGCTTCTCGCCGTCCGTGCGCTGGCGCGCGAACTGCATGTGGGCTTGCGTGGCGAACGCATCGCGCTGCTTCTGGCGGGATTTCATCCCTACCTGCTGTTTATCAGCAAAACCACCACCTTCATCAATCTCGCCGCGCTGCTGCTCGTGGCCGTGGCTGTGGCGGTGCTGCGCATCCGTCGACGTCCCATCGCCGCCAGCGCTGGCACAGGATTACTGTGCGGACTGGGCGCGCTCACGCACGGCACCTTCCTGCTGCTGCCCCTGCTGGCCGCCGCCTATACCGTGTCGCTGCGAGCGTTGCCCTGGCGGTTGCGTGTGCCCGCCATGCTGTTGCCGCTTCTGCTCACCGCCGTTGTGGTGGCGCCATGGACCTATCGCAATTTCACGACCTTCCAAACACCCATTCCCGTGGTGACGGGCAACGGCTACCACTATTGGAAGGGCGAGGCGGTATATTTCGGAGGTGATTATCCCATGGCCGACGTGTACCACCGCGCCACGGGCAAGGAATTCCGCGAGCGCTATTACGGCGCCGTGGATCCGGCCGCCGACGCCGTGCTGTGGGAGGAAGCCAAGAAGGATATGCTGGCGCGTCCCTGGCGCATACCGCAGCGGCTGGCCATCGGCTCTCTCGCCTTTTTCGCGCCGTGGGACAGTTCGCGCGCCAAGGCGGTCGTGTCGGCGGCGCTCAATCTCCCGCTGCTCGTCGCGCTGGGCCTCTTGCTCGTGCGCCCCGCATACCGCCGACGTCTCCGCCGCGAGCATCTGTTCCTCTTCGCGCTGCTGGCGTACATCGTCGCGGCCTTCGCCTTCTTCGTCGCCTGGGGCTCGTATTTCACCATGATACTCCCTGTGGCCTTGACGCTGGTCGTGCGGGAGGAATAGCTGGCCTGCTCCGCGAACGCGTTGCAAACACGGAGCACTCGGAGGGCTGCGCCAACACGGAGCACTCGGAGGAGTTCGGTGCTTCGACGTCTCCGCGACCCCGGCGTCGATGCCGGCGTGCCTCAACGCGGCAAGAGAAGTCTTAGCCCAGTTTTTCGCGGAAATACTTCGCCGTGCGCTGCAAGCCCTCGTGGCGCGGCACGAGCGGCTGCCAGCCGAGCAAATTGCGCGCGAGCGTGATGTCCGGCTGACGCACCTTGGGATCGTCCTCCGGCAACTCGCGATGCACGATGGCGGATGTGCTGCCCACCACCTCGCGCACCTCGCGCGCCAGATCGAGCATGGTGAGTTCGTCGGGATTCCCGATGTTGACGGGATCGGAATAATCGGACATGAGCAACCGGAATATTCCATCCACCAGATCCGACACGTAGCAGACACTGCGCGTCTGCAAGCCGTCGCCGAACACGGTGAGATCCTCGCCGCGAATCGCCTGCGACATGAAGGCGGGAATGGCGCGGCCGTCGTTGACGCGCATGCGCTCGCCGTAGGTATTGAAAATGCGCACGATGCGCGTCTCCACGCCGTGATAGCGGTGATAGGCCATGGTCATGGCCTCGGCGAAGCGCTTGGCCTCGTCGTACACGCCGCGCGGACCCACGGGATTCACATTGCCCCAATAGGATTCCACCTGCGGGTGAATTTCCGGATCACCGTAGACCTCCGAAGTGGACGCGAGTAAAAAGCGCGCCTTCTTGGCCTTGGCCAAACCCAACGCCTTGTGCGTACCGAGTGATCCCACCTTCAGCGTTTGAATGGGGAGCTTGAGATAATCGATGGGACTGGCCGGCGAAGCGAAATGCAGGATGTAATCGAGCCCGCCTTCCACATACACGAATTCTGTCACATCGTATTTGACAAAACGGAAACCCGGCGAGCCGAACAGATGATCGATGTTCGCGAGATCGCCCGTGATCAGATTGTCCATGCACAGCACATCGTGACCCTCGGCCAACAAGCGCTCGCACAGATGGCTTCCGAGAAATCCGGCTCCGCCGGTGATAAGTGTTCGCGGCATACCCGTTCCTTCAGAAAAAAGCGGAGCGCGCGCTCAAGACGAACGCGCGCTCCTGAATGTAAGGTTACTTCCCGGCCAATGTGTCCGGCGCCGGCGGTGTTTTGCGCCCCTCGCGCAGCCACTGTTCGTACTGACGGACGCGCTGCTCCAGCGACGGATCGCCGCCGTACTGCGAATACTTCTGGGCCTGACGAATGATGTCGATGCCCTTCTGATACTCGCCCGCGGTCTCGTAGTACTCGATAAGCACACGGTAGGGATTGCGGTAGGTGTTATCGCCTGTTGGATCTTTTTTCAATTCTTCGAGGAAATACGTCTCGAGCGACTTGGCCACCTTCAGGTAGCCCGGCGTATCGCCCACCATCAGGTACATGCTCGCGAGGTCGATGCGCAAATTGGGATCGAACTCGTGCAGAGCGGTCGGAATCGTTTTTTCCATTTTATCCAACACGGCCTTCATGCCTTCGATGTCGCCCGCGTCCTGCATCATCACCTGTCCGAGCGCCATGTAGAGCACGCGGAAGCTGTACACCATCTTCGTGCTGGCCTCGTCGAGGTTGATATTCGGATTGGTGAGTTCGCGGAACATGAATCCGTAGGCGCGATCCTTCACCGGCTCGTTGCGCAACTGCGTCAGATGCTTTTTCACGATGCCGATGTTCACCGCCGGATAGTAGCGGTCGCGGCGGTCCGGCATGGAATAGGGCGTGACGCGATAGGCCATGCCTTCCACGATGAGATTGCGATCAAGACCGATGCGGTCCTGTGGTGCGGTGCTCAAGGCGAAGTAAATGGGCCGGCTGTTGATGTTGTTGTTCAGGATGTCGATGATCAAGATGTCCTGATTGCGAATACCCTGCGCGCCGCCCGGGTCGGTGTATGTCGGTGGCACGGTGAAGGACAGGGTCCTTGGAACTTCGAGCGCGGCACGCACCGCCGGCACGTCTTTGAGCGTGGACAGATCGATCTTCTCCGGATCGATGGGCACGCTTACGGGCTGTCCCTCCCACTGCACGGGACGCATCAGTTCCAATTCCTGATCGGAATAGGAAATGTTCACCGGCAAGGCATCGTATGGCCGTTCGTTCTTGAGCTGCTTGGAATACCAGGGTGTATTGAGCAAACTCAGATTCACCACGCGTACGTCGCGGCGGAAACCCGCGGCGTATTGTAGATACCACACGGGGAATGTGTCGTTGTCCCCGCCGGTGAAAAGAATCGCATCCTTTTCACAGCTCTGCAGCAGATTGTAGGCGTAGTCGAACGCCACATAGTTGTAATGGCGGTCGTGCGTCTGATAGTTGTTTGCCAGCATGTTCACCGGCGCCGCAATCAACAACAGCAGCGCCATCGCCACACCCACGGCCTCGTTGCGGTTGAGTTTCTCGGTGATCATTTCGATTAAACTGTACGCCCCGAGCCCCGCCCAGAGCGCGAACACCTGGAAACTGCCCACGAAGAAATAATCGCGTTCCCGTACCTGTGGCTCCGCCATGTTGAAATACAGCACCAGTCCCGCGCCCATCATGAAGAAGAGGACGGCCATGGACACGCCGGTGCGGTAGTCCTTGCGGAAGTGGTAAATCATACCGAGCAGTCCGAGAATAAACGGAATCGCGTAATAGCGGTTCGGATACCCGGGACTTTCGGACCAGTCGCCGACTTCGCCCACGAACGCCACCGGCGCATCCTGAATGTCGCCGGCGCGGCCCACGAAATTCCAGAGGAAGTAGCGCAGATAAATGTGGCCGAGCTGGAATTTGAGGAAATACTCGAAATCCGAGCTGTATTCGCTATAGGCCTTCACATGCTCGTGGCTCCAGCGACGAGGCAGGAAGGTCTTTTTCTCCATGTTGATGCTGCGCGTCACCGGATCGTAATTCGGGCCGCTGAGCAAGGGGTACGAGCCGTACTGATCGCGATTGAGATAGCTGTACAGGCCTTCCAGCGTGGCGGGGGCGTTCTCGTTGAGCGCCGGCTGCTGTCCTGCCCGTATTGGCACAATGGTGTAGGTGGAAAAGCCCAGCGTCACCAGCAACGTGGCGAGAGCAACCATGCGCAACTGCGGATGCAGCTGCTTTGCGGCCACAACACCGATCAACGCGAGCAGCAACACCAGCAACAGATACCTCATCCCGCTGTCGCCGAGCATGGCTGGCACGTATTTCACAATACCGGGATAAATCACGAAGAAACCCGCTCCCATGGCCACCAACGCGATGGCAAAGGCGCGTACGCTCAAATCGTTGCGACCCTTGTCGCGGAAGAAAATGAGAAAAAACACATAGAACAGCGCGAGCAGCGACAACAAATGCACGCCGATGCTCAAGCCCATCAGATAGGCGATCAGGAGCAGCGAGCGTTCGCTGTTGAACACACCGATCTTGAAATACCACTCGGTGGCGATCCACATCACCGCGGTGATGAAGAACATGCCAATGCCGTACACTTCCGCTTCGGAAGCGTTGAACCAGAATGTGTCGCTCCACGAGAGAATAAAGGCGCCGATGGCTGCCGCCACCGTCATGTTCACCGCGGCCAGTGTCGTGGTGGGCTCGCCCTTCCACTGACGCAGGAAACGCAGCGCGATGAGATAGGTGAACAACACCGCCAGCGAACTGCTGAAGGTGGAGAGCAGATTCACGCGGAAGCCGAGATCGTCGGAAAACGGCAGCAGTGAGAACATGCGTCCGACGAGCTGGAAGAACGGCGCGCCCGGCGGATGCGGCACGCCCATGGTGACAGCGGCGGTGATGAACTCGCCGCAATCCCAGAACGAGATCGTCGGCGCGACGGTCATCAGGAATACGATCGTCGAAATGACGAAGACGATTCCCGCGGATACTCGATGCCAGAGATTGAAATTCATAGGGATTCGCTTGCTGATGGTGATGGACGAATGCTGGTATCGAAACCGCGCCTACGCGGGCTCGCTGTCCGAGGACTTCTTTTTGTAAATAATCCCCAACGGGATGATGATGCAGTAGGCAATAAACAGAATGATCGGCGCGTAGGTCACCGCCGTCGCGCTGTATGCGTCACCCGACGCCATGATGAGCACGCCCAACAAGAGTACAATGACTCCCGCGATCATGATCACGTAGTTGGTCTTCTGTGGGAGCTCGGCCTCGGAGATGGTCGACTTCGTCACCTGCTTGCGTCGACGTTGCTGGATTTTTGCCATCGCGTGTTCTCCACTCTCGTAGCTGTGAAAAGAAATCAATCAAATAATGAACATACGAAACCGCATGCATATCGCGCTATGCACCTCGAAACGCCTAGGCATCGCGCACAAGCCCTCCATCGTGCAAACGCCACACGGCGTCGGCACGGCGGGCAAGCTGATTGTCATGCGTGACAATGACGAAGGTCTGCCCCTGCTCACGCGCCAGTGTCCAGAGCATGTCGTGCAACATGGTCGCATTCTCTTCGTCGAGGTTGCCGCTGGGCTCATCGGCGAGCACCACGCGGGGTTGATTGGCCAGCGCCCGCGCCACGGCCACGCGCTGCTGCTCGCCGCCGGACAGTTCCGAGGGACGGGCATCGGCGCGATGCGCCACATGCACGACTTCGAGCAAGCTGCTCGCACGCTGCATGGCGGCCTCGTGTGTCATGCCGGCGATCATGCAGGGTATGGCAATGTTCTCGCGTGCGGTGAATTCGGGCAAAAGATGGTGGAATTGAAACACGAAGCCCATGCGCGCATTGCGGAACGCCGCCAGATCGTTGTCGTTGAGCGCGAACATATTCTCGCCATCCAGCAGCACTGAGCCAGCGTCCGGCCGGTCCAGCGCACCGATGATATGCAGCAGCGTGCTTTTCCCGGCGCCCGATGCCCCGATGATCGCCACCACTGTGCCTTCCTCCACTGTCATCGTCGCGGAGCGCAACACGTCCAAACGCCCCGTACCGGCGGCGTAGGCCTTGCTCACGCCGCTCACCACCACGATTCCGTCAGCCATGCGTTCCTCCATGCGTTGTGGTCGCGCTTCTCTTCATGCTATTCCCAGCGCACCGCGTCGATGATTTCCACATTCCGTGCGCGCCGCGCCGGATACCATGCCGCGAGCAGGGTGAGTCCGAACGTGGCGAGTACGATGAGCACAATATCCGCAATGTGCACGTCCACGGGTATCGCCGGTATGATGAACGCGGCGTCCAGACGCACCAAGCCGAACTCCGCCTGCAGCCAGGTGAGCAACAACCCGAGCGCGAGCCCGCTCAACACGCCGATCAGGCCTATCCACACGCCCTGCATCAGAAACAGCCGCTGCACGCGCTGCGCCGATAGTCCCATGGTGCGCAGTATGCCGATGTCCCGTTTTTTCTCCAACACCAACATTGTGAGCGAGGCAAGAATGTTGAACACGGCCACGGCGATGATAATGGCGAGCAGGATGAATGCGCTCCACCGTTCGATGGCCATCACGGAGTAGAGATCCTTGTGCAAATCGTACCAGGTCAGCACATTCCACCCTTTGCCGATCGCGCCGGTCAATTCCTCGCGCGCATCGTTGCTGTCGTCGATATCATTCAGGCGCAGTTCGTACCCCGTTATCTCGCCAGGCATGCGGAACAGGCGCTGCGCATCCGCAAGGGAAAGGAAGGCGTACGCGCCATCGTACAACTTGTTGCGCGACTGGTAAATGCCCGTCACCGGACAGCGCAGCACGGTGGGCGCCACATACTGGGTCAGAATATTCTCCATCCCGGCGGGACTGTACAGCAGCAGCGTGTCGCCCACCATCACGCGCATGCGGTCGGCAAGGGTGATGCCCAACACCACGCCGTTGCGCTGTCGGAGATCGAAACCGCCAAGCATCATCATGTCCGCCACCTTGGTCACACTGCGGGCGCTGTCGGGCGACACGCCTTTCACCCACACGAAATTCGCCGCCCCACCAACCATGGCCATGGCCTTGCGCTGGATGAACGGCGAGAGCCCGCGCACATCGTCGCGCCCGGTAAGAATGGCGCGCACCTCGCGCTCGCTCTTCCCTTCGCTGCGCGGAATGCGCTCCACCTTGACATGCGGATCGAAGTCCTGGAGTATGGAAGTGACAAGTCCGTTGAAACCATTGAACACCGACATGACCACGATGAGACTGGCCACGCCGAACATGATGCCCAGCGTCGCCAGCAACGAGATGATGTTGATGAAGCTGAAGCGCTTGCGTCCGAACAGGTAGCGTCGCGCGATGTAGCGTTCGATGTTCATGCGTCAGTGAAACCTGATCGAGCGAATGGGATTGAGCCGCGCGGCGAGCCACGCGGGCACCAGGGATGAAAGAAAGGCCAGCAGCACGGCAACCAGCATCACGCCCACGAACACTTCCAGGCGCAGGTCGATGGGCACAGTGGTCATGAAGTACACGTCCTGCGGCAGGCTGAAGAAACGGAATTGCTGCTGCGCGAAACACAGCACGAAGGCCAGCACGGCGCCCACCGCCGCACCGGCTCCGCCTATCAGCAAGCCCTGCATCATGAACACGCGACGGATGCGCTTGCGCGAAGCGCCCAACGCCTGCATGATACCGATGGCCTGCGTTTTCTCGATCACGAACAGCAACAACGTGGCGATGACGTTGAACACCGAAATCACGATGAGCGAACCCACCACCACGGGAATGAGTTGCTGCTGCAAATCGATCCAGATGAACAAATGCCGGTACAGCGAAAACACCGAACGCGGATCGTAGGGATACCCGAGCCGCGCCTGTATCGCGTCCACCGTGCCCTCCACCGCATCCACGTTCTCGCACAGCACATCATACCCGCTGATGCGGTCGGGCAGGGCGAATACGCGCTGCGCGGTTTCCAGCGCGGTGAACACATACACGTCGTCGAGATACTCGGCCATGCCGGTTTCATACAGGCCGCGGATGGTGCATTGCACCTTCGGCGCTTCGCTCACATTGCGAAAATCCGACACACCCAGCAGCAACAGGCGATCGCCCACGGTGAGGTTCAGCTTGTCGGCCAGGCGTTTGCCGATAAGCACCGAATGCCGTCCGTCCACGGGATTGATCGTGTAACTGCCCTCCACGATTTTATCCCGAATGCGCGAAAGATCGCGGGTGGAATCGAGGCCCTTTACGCGCACACCGTCGATATCGTCGCGCGTGATGGCGATGGCCTCGCGCGAGAGGTACGGTCCAGCGGCGGCCACATTGTCCACCTCGAGCAAGCGCGCACCCACGCGGGGATCCTCGATCACCACATCGTCGCGAAACACCCCCACCTGAACATGTGCCGAAAAGCCGATCAGATTCGAGCGCAACTCTTTCTCAAAACCGCCGAGAATGGTGAGCGTGATGATGAGCGCGGCCGTACCAATGGCCACGCTGCCCACCGCCACCGCGGTCATGAAGGAAAGGAAGCGGGAGAGATTGCGCGTGCGCAGATAGCGCAGGGCGATGAAACGCTCGAATCGCATAAGGAGGATATCCGCGCGACTACGTGGGCATCGCCGCGACGGCGTTGCCGTATTTGAGCAAATAGGCCTGCACGAAGCCCTCGAGATCACCGTCCATCACCGCTTGCACGTTACTCGTCTCATGGCTGGTGCGGTGATCTTTGACCATGTTGTAGGGATGAAACACATAGGAGCGGATCTGGCTGCCCCATTCGATTTTCTTCTTGCTGTCCTCGATCGAGGCCAGTTTCGCGGCTTCCTTTTCGCGCTCCATCTGGTAGAGGCGCGACTGCAGCAGCTTCATCGCCGTCTGGCGGTTCTGCAACTGCGAGCGCTCCTGCTGGCAGGCCACCACCACGCCGGTGGGCACGTGCGTGATGCGTACGGCGGTTTCGACCTTGTTCACGTTCTGCCCGCCCTTGCCGCCGCTGCGGAAGGTGTCGATTTTCAGATCGGCGGGATTGATTTCGATGACGATATCATCATCGATTTCCGGATACACGAACACCGAGGCGAAGCTGGTGTGACGCCGTTTGGCGGAATCGAAGGGCGAAATGCGCACGAGGCGATGCACGCCGATTTCGCTTTTCAGATAGCCGAACGCGTAGGGTCCGGTGATTTCCAGCGTCACGCTTTTGATGCCGGCGCCTTCGCCTTCCAGCTCATCCACCAGCGCCACGCTGAAGCCGCGGCGGTCGCAGTAGCGCAAGTACATGCGGTAGAGCATTTCGGCCCAGTCCTGCGACTCGGTGCCGCCGGCCCCCGAGTGAATGGTGAGAATGGCGTTGCGGCGATCGTCCTCGCCCGAAAGCATGTTTTTGAACTCGAGTTCATCCACCAGGGTGAGTACCGAAGTCTGCTCGCCGGCGAGTTCGTCGGCCATGCCTTCGTCGCCGCTTTCCTCCGCCAGTTCCACAAGGGCGATGAAATCCTCCGAGCGCGCGTTGGCTTTTTCCCAGAATTCCACCCATTCCTTGCGCAGCGAAATCTCCTGCATCACTTTCTGGGCTTCGATGTTGTCGTTCCAGAAACCGGACTGCTGGGTCTTCTCCTCGAGCTGCGCTATCTCGCTTTTCTTTTTATCGATGTCAAAGATACCCCCGGAGATCGGTGACCCGTTTTCGGATGTCGCGAGCGAGGGCAAGTTGTTCTTCGTACATAATCTATCCTTGGTGGCAAACGGTGGTTGGAATCACACGGTGGCGCGTGGCGACGCGGTTGCGGCCGCGGAGCATGCGCACGCGGAGGCGCTGCCGCGCGGGCAGCACGCACACGACCACGGCGCGCTCGGCGCGGGCCGAAGCACTGTTCGTGGCGGGTTCGAACGAGAGCAGCAGCGCCAGAAGCAACACGAACAAGGTGCGCCGCAGCAGTGACACGGGCTGCTCCGCCGTCACTCCCGCGCCTCGCCGCTGTGGCGTTCGTAGGCCTCGATGATGTTCTTCACGAGACGATGGCGCACGACGTCCTGTTTGTCGAAGTACACGAAGGACACGCCGTCGATGCCCTGTAAAATGCTCTGGATTTCCACCAGGCCCGAGGTGCTGCGCGAGGGCAGATCTATTTGCGTGACGTCGCCCGTGATGATCGCGCGGGCGTTGGCACCGAGGCGGGTGAGGAACATCTTCATCTGCATCGAAGTGGCGTTCTGCGCCTCGTCGAGGATGATGAAGGCGTTGTTGAGCGTGCGGCCGCGCATGTAGGCCAGCGGGACGATTTCGATGGTGCGGCGCTCGAGATAGGTTTTCAGCTTCTCGGCGGGCAGCATGTCGTCGAGCGCGTCGTAGAGTGGACGCAGGTAGGGATCCACCTTTTCGCGCAAATCGCCGGGGAGGAAGCCGAGACTCTCGCCCGCTTCCACGGCGGGTCGCGCGAGCACGATTTTCAGCACATCGTGTTTGCGCAGCGCGGCCACGGCGGCCGCAACGGCCAGATAGGTTTTTCCGGTGCCGGCCGGGCCGATGGCGAACACGATGTCGTTCTGGCGAATGGAATTCAGATACGCAACCTGGCCCGCGGTTTTCGCCTTGATGTAATCCTTTTTCGCGTAGAGGACGATATTCTCCACTTCCTCGGGCGCGACCTCCGGCGTGGTGCCGGTGGTGAACACGTCGATCACGGTGTGCACATCGCGTTCGCTCAGCGAATCGGTTTTGTTCACAACGAACATCAGCTCCTTGAGCACTTTCTCGACCTGCTCCACCACCTCGTCCTCGCCACGGATGAGCACGGAGTCGCCACGCGCCACGAGCGTGGCGTCGAAGCGGTCTTCGATAATGCGCAGATTGCTGTCGTTGAAGCCAAAGAGCACCACCGGATTGGTTCCGTTGATGCGTATGCGTCGTTCTATTTCCACAATGTCTCCTGCCTGCGGGTCCGTCCGTCCATGCACTGCCGTCGGAAATGCGGAAAAACCCTTACATCATCAAATGTAAGGGTTTTTCCGCAAAGTACCGTGCCTGAGCTGCGCGCGCGGGGCGCGTGCAGCCGGGGCGGAATTATTTATTCACGTTTTCCGGCGCCGTGGTGGTCGTGGCGTTCATTTCGGCTTCGCGCTTCTGGCGGTAGTACTTGCGCGCTGCGCTTTCCTCTTCCGGAGTGAGCGGCGCGGGAGCCGGAATCTTCAGGACCTGACCCGGATGAATGATGTCGGGATTCTTGATCTGGTCGCGATTCTTCTGCCAGATTTTCGGCCATTTGAAGGCATCGCCGTAGATATCCGGTTTCTTGGCGATGTTCCAGAGGCAGTCGCGATCCTTGGCCCAGGTGCCAACCACGTAGGTTTTCTCGGCGCGGCTCAGCGTCTCACGCAGTGTGCGGATGTTCTCGCCCACGCGCTGCACGCGATCATAGAATGCGGGCAGGAGGCTGATTTTGTTGCCGGAGAGGCTCTTGTACTCTTCCTCGGCCTCGTCCACTTCACCCTTGCGGGCGAGCAGATCCATCGGCGAGAGGCGCAGCAGATCGCTGATCTTGCCTTCCAGACGTTTCAGGCGGGCTTCGAACGCATCCACATCCTGACGGGTGGCGCCGACGAGGGCGTAGAGTTCGTCGACGCAGCGCTCGTAATCATCCTGCTTGGACTTGAGCACACGGTTTTTCTCCTCGATTTGCGAATCGAGGTTGCTTTGCTGCTTCTTGAGATCGGAGACGCGCTTTTCCAGCGTCTGGATCTTCTGCGCGGCCTGCTCTTCGGTCATTTCTTCCTGCTGGGCGAACACGAGCGAACTCCCGGCCATGAAGAACAACCCGAGCGCGACGGTAAGGAATGCGATTTTATTCCATCTCATGATTCTTTCCTCGCTTGAATAGATTGTTTTCATTGAACGGGGTTGACTCAATTGCCTTTCCAGTTGGCCAGGCGCTGGCGGACGAGTTCCTTGTCCTTTGCACATTGCTCCAGCTTGGCTTCCTGGGCCGAGATCTGCCGATCCAGCGTCCCGATCTGCGATTGCTTGGTTTGAATTGCGGACTCGAGGGCACTGATTTCGCGCTCCAACTCGGCAATGCGGGCCAACTGCTCCGGCGTGGCGTACGAGGTACAACCGGAAATCAAGCCGCCGCCGGCAAGGATTGCCGCAGCACAAAAAAGCACCACAGACTTACGGAGTTTTCTCATATTCTTCTCCTTGGTGTGGTTAAGTTAAAGTAACAGGTTTAGACTCAGGTATTAACTTCAACTATTTCAATAATACCATAATTGAACGAAGATGTCAAGAAAAAGCGAAGCTGCATCTCCGAATCAATTTTTTACAGGCCACAGAAAGGTTCAACC
>JAMIQH010000198.1:0-2878 GCA_035914695.1 Bacteroidota bacterium
GGGCTTCTGCGCATGGAAGATCGCACACGCCTTCGTGGATGCGCTGGCACCGCCAGTTTTGCAACCTTCCGGAAGCTTCACGCTGTGCCGCGGCAGAGGGCAGGAACTGCGCGTCGAAGGCCAGTACCCGGCGTATGAATGGTCCACAGGCGAAAGCACGCCGACGATCACAGTCACCAGCCCTGGAAACTACTGGGTGGAAGTGCGCGACAGCAGCGGCTGCCGCGCGCGTTCGGAGGAAGTGCGTATCCTCGTCGTCGACAGTCTGCGTCCGCGCATCATGTACCCGCAAAATCGCATTATCTGTCCCGGCGACACGCTGCTGTTGTATGTTGACACGCAGTACGACGACTATCTGTGGTCCACCGGCGAGCGCACACCCACGATCAACGTCACCGCGGCCGGCTCGTACTGGGTGTACGCCGCGCATGCCAACGGCTGCTCGGGTACCTCACACACGGTGGAGTTGTTGCAACCCGAGCCGAATCCTCCGGTGATCAGCGCAGCGACGACGGATGTTTGCGCCGGAGACAGTGTGCTGGTGCGTGTGGACAATCCGGGCGTGGATCGCGTGTGGATGGATGGATCGCGTGGCGCAACGTTGCTGGTTGGGAAAACAAGCAAGGTTGCTGTGCGCGTGCGCTACGCCAGTGGCTGCGAAGTCCGCTCCAACGAGCTGACGATCACCGTCCATGCCAATCCAAACAAACCCTATATCAGCCGCGCGGGCGATACGCTGCGAAGTACTCCCGGAACGACGTATCAGTGGTTGCTGGAGGGACAGGTCATCCCCGGTGCGACAGACGCCACATACATCGCGCAGACTACCGGCTCGTACCAGGTGCGCATCACCAGCGAATACGGCTGTGCGGGGCTGTCCTTCCCGTATCCGGTGAATGCCCTGGGTGCGTCGACTCCGCCTGCTGTCAGCGACTATGGCATCGACGTCTATCCCCAGCCCGCGGAAGGCATACTCACCGTCCGCACGGGTGAAGCGGGAGGGGCTACGCTTCGCATAACGCTCACCGATCTGTTGGGGCGCGAAGTGCTGCGCCGCGAGGCCCGAACAATGAGCGCCAACGAAGATATCGACCTCGATGTCCATGCCTTGCCGCGCGGCAATTATTTGCTCGGCGTGGAAGGCAAGCGTGGTCGCGTGTTGCGCGTGATCGCATTGTGGTGAAGCGGTCAGGAACATGGAGCCATACGGGAATGATCCGGGCCTTCATGTGTCATACTGATGGATTTGTCACGGTGAGATTCAAACATCGATCGAGGGACAGCGCGCGGTACAATGTTATCACGCCTCCCGTAGACCTTTCCACGTGGCAATTGTCCGCTCGCGGTGGAACGCGGTGCGTAGCGGGACACACGGACGGTGTTGTTGTGGTGAGATGTGGCGGATGGGTGTTCGCGGCAGTGGTTCAAGTCGGCCACTGCCGTGGAAGTTCCGACGTCGTGTCGAGGGAAAACAGGTTGACGTTCCTAGACGGTTTAGACAGGAGATAGCGATGTGTGATATTCGTTCATGGCCAATCCTCGCACTGGTATCGTTGCTGATAACTTCCGCTGCAACGCTGCATGCGCAATCCAGTCTGGAGGTGCATGATCTTTACAGCAGGAACGAACGGCTTCTTCTCGAATTGCGGGTGCGATGCGCGAATGGCGCGGCCGCCTTGCGCGCGGACGATATCGTGATAGAACAGGATGGCTATGCCTTTTTCGCCGACTCGCTCCGCGAACCGAATCCCACGATGCACAGCTCTATCGCCGTGGTGTTTCCAGGTGCCTGGCAGGACGACACCTTGTGGAATGGTGGGAACGATGCAGTGGCCATGCTCATTGCATCGATGGACGGCAAGAGGGATGAAGCGGCCTTGCTGAAGGAATTCCGTAAACCAGCACAGCTGTTGGGCATGACCAGCGATACCGCGGCGCTGCTGCGGAAGGTGCATTCCACCGGTTTCTCTGGCGGGTTTTTGGGCGTCCGCGCGGTGGACACGGCCCTGAATGTGCTGAACGTTCAAGCCAGCTCGCATATTCAAGCGGTGGTGATCATACGAAGCGACCCGATGATCTATCAGCCGGGAGTGTACGACGCGAATCTTCAGCGAGCGGTGAGCGCTGGAGTGGAACTGCACTTCCTTACGAGTAATCCCGCCGACACGGCGATGCAGACGTTGGCCACCGCCACCGGCGGGAGTCATCATGTCATTCGAAGCAAAGCGGACATCGCCGTTGCGGTCGACGCCATTCATCGGCAGCTTCGCGCCAGGCGCGAGCATCATTTGATCTCGGCGATGCTGCCCTGCGCCAACGGAGAGTCACACGTCGCACGTTTCACCATTCCCGCATGCGATACAGTCTGGGACATCACCCGAGAGTATTTCGCCGATTCATCGTCGGGGACCATCGGGACTGTCCGCTTTCGCCTCGGAACGATCAGCACATTGGGTGGGCGTGAATTACTCCTACCGGTGTTTATTGATTCACTGCCACGTGGCGGTGTACTGTATCCGTTCTCTTTTGAAATTTCCCTGGGAACCCAAGGATTTGAAATCATCGGCGTGGCAAGCAGCGCCCAATGCCTCTTGTCAGAGCAACAACTCCACTTCGAGAAGCACAATTGGTTTCAAAGCACCATCTCCACCGATGTCGCTTTCCGCGTTCTTTCACCCGGAGTATTGTTTTTCCTGCGTGTGCAATGCGATGATGTCACATCGTTGACCACGACCACGATCAGACCGTATGCGTCGCCACAGTTCAAACGCTGTGAGAAGCTGCTTGTGGATGCGGGCACCGTCAGCGTGTACCCGGGCAAGACAATGACTTTTCTCGACATCGTCTCGTGGAAAGCCGAACTCCAGCAGGCGCGCCT
>JAMIQH010000199.1:0-22922 GCA_035914695.1 Bacteroidota bacterium
GCTCGATATAGCGGGCCCAGGGAACGTCGAGCCGTTCATGTGCTGCCGCTTCGTCGAGCGTGTCGAGATGGTTGCGCAGGGCGGGACCGTACGTCTTCGCCCACGCGATCATGTCCTCGAGCGTTTCAAAGGACTCCAGTTTCGGTGTCGGTACATCCGCCCGCGTCCACAGTCGAAGAAAGGCGAATTGCACAAGATGGAGATGATGCAGCAGTGAGAGGACGCGAGCGTCACGAGCAGCGACCTCGCTGGTTTCAATGGCGTGCCAGACGCTGCTGTCCGCCCAGAGCATGTGACGAAAGAGATCGAGAGGAAGGGGCATGGAAATCTCCGATACTGTTGCTATCAACATCGTACTTGTGGAGGGAAAATGGAAGCGCCGCGGTTGAGAGAACATCCTCCGCTCCTCCAGGAATCGTGAATGTGCGAAATCGTGAACGTGTGTCGGCGAATGGTCTTGACTGTGGGAGAATAAAAGCGTAAACTCCGCGTATTGTCGTGGAAATTGTATTTCCGACCCTGGGGTGTGATGATGGAGCCATCGGTTGACCGGAGTGGGCCTGCGTGCGTGGCATGGACGCGCCGCCTGCTGTGTGCCATGCTCTGCATGCACCTGCTCGGCGGTTGGAGTGACGCCCAGCTTCGGCTCGCCCCGCCACTGAGTGGGTCGAACGAAGGATTGCGCACAACGACGAATGCTTGGATGGAGATTGCGGACAATCCATCGATCGTGCTCAGGGTTTTTACGGTGGAAGTCTGGGTGAAGGCATGGTCGGGAGGTCTGATCGTGACGCGGGATGTATCCACCGGTACTCCCTCGGATTGGCAGCTCTGGTACGAATTCTCCCGTCGACGCCTGGCGTTCATCACAGCGCAATCGCCGCCCGACTCGTATTTTTTCACCGACGACGGAAGCGTGCAACCTGATCGCTGGTATCACATCGCCTTGGTGGTGAACGGCCTGGACGGATCGGCGAAACTCTATCTCGATGGTCGCCTCGTCCTGAGTCCGACGTTTTCGCCGAGGGATTTTTCCGCGCGTACCGGACTCGCGTGGGGTGGGTATTACAACAACGCCTCGGGTGCGTATTTCCATGCCGTCATGGATGAGGCCAGGTATTGGAATATCGAGCGAAGCGAACAGCAGATTCGCTCGGCGATGAACGCCGCGTTGCAACCCGATGATCGGCAGGGACTGCGGGGATATTGGCGCTTCTGCGGAAACTATGCGGATTCTTCCGGATATGGGAACAACGGGATTCGCCGAGGCACTGCCGACCTCACGCCAATACTGGATTTGCCGCATTCCTTCGATTGCCTGCCGGCGCCATGCGATACGCTGCATGTACGCATAACACCATCGGATTCCGGATTCTGCGTTGGTGGAAGCGTGCAACTGCACGCAACGCAAGGCTTCGCCAGCTACGCCTGGAGTACGGGCGCCACTACGGAAATGATCGTCGTATCGCAACCTGGCACCTTCCAGGTGCGGGTAAGCGACGGGTTGGGATGCACTGGCACGAGTCCGCCTTGCACAATCCAGGTCTGGCCATCTCCTCCTACACCGCGCATTTACCGGGACGGGGATTCGTTGCGGACCGACCCGGCAACGCGCTGGCAGTGGTTTTTCAATGGTGTGGCATTGCCCGATGGCAATCGGCAGGCGATACTCTACCGTGGGCCAGGGGTGTACAATGTGCATGTCGAGAATGTCCAGGGGTGTAGAACCGTTTCAGACCCATGGCTCTCCAGCGCCGACTCCGGGAAAACGGTGGTATACATTCCCCACATGCATGGCACTGCGGGTTGGCCACTGAGGGTTCCGCTTCTTCTCGAATCCCAGGAAGGTCTCGAGCAAGCGGTAGACTTGGCCTTCCGGGCCACGGTACGTTTTGATCAAGGATTACTCGCTCCGGCCGATGCTGTGCTGCGCCGCGACACCTGCGGTGGCTTCGTGGCTGAGTTGGAAGGAAGCTATACGTTCGGTACCAACGAATTGACCTCCTTCCGAACGCTGGTGACCCTTGGTGTCCGGCGTCATCTTCCGATCCTCTTGGAGTCGTTCGAATGGCTGGAGGGAAACATCGACGTCGAAACCCGCGACGGCAGTGTCACCCTCAATCTGTGTGAGGAGGGAGGCGTTCGCATGGTGGATGACTCGCACCGAATACGTCTGGCGCCGAACCACCCCAATCCATTCAACAGCAGCACCTTTATCGTGTACGAAACTCTGGAGCAGGGACCGATTCAACTCCTTGTGCTCGATATGCTCGGTCGCAGGGTGCGGGTGTTGTATGATGGAATACAGACTTCCGGACGCCACAATGTGACCTTCGATGCGTGGAATGTGCCGAGCGGTCAGTACATGCTTCGGCTTCACGCTGGAAACACTGTACTTCAGCGGCCTATGCTTTTGTTGAAATAGCATGTCCCCGAGGGGATGCGAATACTGAACTATTTCGCCCGCGTACGTCATCAGAAAGAGGAGTGCGGCATGAAAAGAGTTGTATCAAACGTCCTGTATGTATTGCTGCTCGCGATGTTCATTCATCCAACCTTCGCGCAACCTCGATGGATGGAGCACGGCGGACCGAATGGTGGAACGATTCTCGATTTCGCTCCGTCCTCCGTCGGTCTGCTCGCCGTGCCATCGTATCGCCCTCATGTGCTCATCGGATATTTTCTGGGTTCGCAATGGATGCGCCAGGATCTTCCCGATGTTACGGCCATGGGATTTTCCGTCGCGGAGTTCGATGGAAGGATTGTCGTCGGCGGATTCGGGAGAGTATATCTGTCCGATGATCGGGGTGTGACGTGGATCGAGCGACGGGTGAGCGATGTGGATGTTTCGCCTGTTGGTGCGTTGGCCGCATGGGGAGAGCGATGGTATCTCACCGTCGGAGAGACGATGTTCTCGTCGACGGATCGAGGCATGAATTGGGAGCCCAACGTTGTGTTTCCCGAAGCGCGCATTTTCCAATTCCTCCAGGTGGGCCAGGGTGGCCGCCTGTACGCGGCGGGACCCACCGGTTTGTACTACCGGCCGCATTGGGGTGGCGTCCGCTTCGACACCGTGCATGCCGCTCCGAAGGACATTCGCTGCTTCCGGGGACGGGAGAATGGCGTATTCGTTGCCGCGCGTGGCTATGACCCGAATACACCGGATGCTCCGATCCTCTATCGATCCACCGATCTCGGCGAGCATTGGGGCGCCTGCCTGTTTCCACGTGTGGAAGTGTTGGACCTGGCCTGCAATGGTCCGATCTGGTTTGCCTCGACTGCTCAAGGATTGTATCGCTCCACCGATGATGGGCTCCGATGGGATGAGGTGCAGGCGGGGACACCCTTCCCGCGCAGAGTGTCGTCACTGTTCGTGTATGAAAACAAGCTGTATGCCGGTGTCGACGGCATGGGTATCTGGCGCAGCGGTGACGATGGCATCACGTGGGAATTCGTATCCGACGGTGCGTTACCGATTGGCATCGCGCAGGTCGAAGAAACACGGCAGGAAATGCTCGCTCTCAGTTTCAAGGAACGCGCCCTGTTCCGCAGCTCGGATCGGGGCTTTTCCTGGACTCCCAGCTTCCCTCCGATCGGCGACGGCACAGGTGGCATGCTCGTGGAAGGAGACAGTGTGTGGGTGGCGGGACGCGGAGTGGTGCACCGCTCGACGGACGCGGGCGCGACGTGGTCGTCCGTGTCCGACGGCATTCCTGAAGATCTGGAGGTGCAGGCCTTGATCAATGCGCAAGGGCGACTGATCGCTGGCAGCAAGGGCGGGGGTATACTCCATTCGGAGGACGGCGGCCGGCAGTGGACAGTTGACACGAATGTGAAGCCGGTGCAATGCTATCACCTCCTGGAAATTGACGGCGTAGTGTATGCCGCGACACAGGGATCCTTGCTCACCTCCACCGACGCGGGAGAGCGTTGGGAGTCATTGCGGAGGCCATCGTCCAATAACCTGTTCTATCGTCTCGCGGAGTCTGCCAACGCACTACTGTGCGCCACCGAGGATGGGGTGCACGCCTGGTTGCCGAATGAGCAGCGCTGGGAAACGTATTACAGCGCACCTGCTTATGCCATTGCAAGCACCACCGCTGGTGTATTTGCCATTACCCGCGATGATGGCGTGATTCGTTTCTCGAAGGATTTTTCCTATTTCACCAGAGTGAACGACGGCCTTCCGGAAGTGCGTTACGTTGCCCCGAGTGTCTGCCGCGCCGAGCTTCGTGCGCTGGGCACACGGCTGTATCTCGGCTCCTGCGGCTTGCCCGGTCTGTATTCTCTGGATCTGACAACGTTGCCGATTACCGTGGTTCCAATGGCCGGTGGCGACATCGAATTTCATGGATTGTATCCCGTGCCGGCGCGTGATGTCGCGGAGTTGCGCATCAACGCTGCGCGTGCGGGTACAGTGGAACTGGAATGCGTGGATATTCTGGGACGCGTGCTGCTGCACGAGCGACGGGAACTGGCCTCGGCTGGCACGCATCATCTATCGCTGAGATTGCCCCGTGATATCGACACGGCGGTGCTGCTCCGCATTCGTGCGGGTGGCGCTTGGCACAGTCGGCTGTTGCCCGTCCATCGCTGATTGTGTGTATCTTGGCGCGAACAGCTCCCTGCGGTGATTCGCGTGTGTCGGACGAGAAGGAAAAGGATACGTGCGCTCGCGGTGTCCGAACGTCACCGCGGTAGGCGACAGTTTGAGACGAACACATTACTGACGAGAGAGGCAACGTCATGGAATTGCGACTGTATCAAGTCGATGCATTCACCGGAGCGGTATTCAAGGGTAACCCTGCGGCGGTGGTTCCTTTACCATCATGGCCCGCTGATCGCTTGCTGCAGGCCATCGCGATGGAGAATAATCTGAGCGAAACGGCCTTCTATGTCGGTTCGTCCGGCAGCTATGAATTGCGCTGGTTCACTCCGCTGTGCGAAGTCGACCTTTGCGGTCATGCCACACTGGCAACCGCGGCGGTGTTGTGTACCGAGGAGGAGCGGGGATTGAAAGAAGCGCGGTTCAGCACTCGCAGCGGTGAATTGCGCGTTCGAGCGCTTGAGGACACGTACGAATTGGATTTTCCCTCCAAGCCACCGCGACTCTGCGAACATCCTCCCCAAGCATTGCTCGATGGCCTCGGCATAGCCCCGCGTGAGGTGTATCAGGTGGATGATTGGATGGTGGTGTACAATGACGAGGAGCAGGTACGCGCGCTCAACCCCGATATGCGTTTGCTGCGCTCTCTCTCCCTGCGCGGGGTGATAGCCACGGCGCCGGGCAAGGAGGCGGATTTTGTCTCACGATTTTTCGCGCCCGCCGTGGGTATCGACGAGGACCCCGTCACCGGTTCGGCTCATTGCCTGCTCACGCCGTTCTGGTCCGGGCGCCTCGGAAAGATGGACCTCTACGCGCGACAGCTTTCGCGGCGAGGCGGAACGCTGCATTGCACACTACAAGGCGATCGAGTGCTCATCGCGGGGCGCTGCGCTCTCTATCTCCGTGGCAGCATTTACGTGAAGGAATGACGCATGGGCCTGGTACCAAACATCCGGCAAAGCGTGCTCTCCCGCATTTGGGAGGAGCTCAAGCATATCAACTATCAGCAACTCAACGCCAAGACCAGCGGCAGTTACACCGTGTGTCTGCTCGGGACGCATGCGGATATCGAGGCGATGCGCACGTGGCTCGAACTCCTGCGCTATCCAGCTCTGGAGGCGTGGATTCCCTCCGGCACGCGACTCGCTCCACCGGATCGCCGCCGCATCGCACGGCATGTGCATGCGATAGTCGTGCAGGATGCGGGTGATATCGCCGCATTACCCGCGGAGCATGAAGCCGCGTTGCGCGACTGTATGTTCGCCCTGACTCCGGAGCGATGGCGGAGTTTGTTGCATGGACGAGCGATGCGAGCGTATGTGTGGCATGAGGATGCGGGCGAGGATCTGGTTGCGGACATCCTCGAAGATCTCCCCCAGCAGCGATTCGCGTTGAGTTATGTCTTTCCCGTGTTTCGGCCGCAGCATGCGCGAATGGAAATCCGCGCCACGGCGCTGCAGAACGCGTCCTGGGCGGTGTTTTCCGCCGCGCCGAATCTCATCCCGAATCCGGCGCAGCTGATTTCCGTTCCCACGGAGGCGGTGTCGGATTTTTTGGTGATGACGGTGAATGAAATCAAGATGATGTTCGAACTTGTGGCGCTGTGCGGTCGCAAGGTGCAGCCGCTGCAATGCATGCCGGAATTCGGTATCGTGTTGGGCTTGGCGAAGGCCGCGGAAATGACCGCCACGAATCTCACCGGCAAGGCGCCGGGCGTTGGCATGGCAATCAAAGGCGGTGTGGCATTTGCGTTCACTTCGGCGATCGGCGAGGCGTTGTTTTTGTATGAAATCGCCGGCGTGCAACTTGGCGGCGAGTTCATACGCGAGCGTGCTCGCGCCTGGCTTGAGGAGGGCAAGGCCGTGACTTCAACGCTGCTGAAACGTGGCGCAAAGAATAAGGAGTTGTGATGCGCCGTCCCGAAGCGCATTCCGGGCGGGCACTTGCATCACATTGTCGCATTGCACGATTTTGCGACATGGAGTAATGACATGCCGATCTATGAGTTCTACTGCGAGCAGTGCAACACGCTGTTCAATTTTCTTTCACGACGGATTCAGCCCGATGCGCGTCCGGACTGTCCGCGCTGTGGCGAGACACTCGAGCGGCGCATGTCCCGCTTCGCAGTGCTGAAGCAAAGCGCCGCTGGCGAAATCGATGCGGATGCGATGCCGGATCTGCCGTTCAGCGAGCAGCAACTCATGAATGCGATGCAGGCATTGGAAGGCGAGGTGGGCTCGGTGGACGAAAGCGATCCGCGCGCGCTTGCACGGCTGATGCGGAAATTTTCCGATGCGGCGGGCATGGAGTTCGGGGAAAAAATGGAAAGTGTGCTGCATCGCCTGGAGCGTGGCGAAGATCCCGACGCGCTGGAGCAGGAGATGGGCGACCTGGGCGAGGACGGCGATGTGATGGACTTCATCCGTGCGAAGAAATCCGCCGTGATGCGCAAGCGTCCACCGCTGATCGACGACACGCTGTACGAGATGTGACTGTGTCCTGAAACATGGATGAAACTGCGCGGGTGAGGAATGGCGTCGGCAGGGAGTGAAACGGAGATTCGCCAGGCGCATGCACCGTCGCATGTCGAGTGGTGGGTGAAATGGAACGGGGTATCGTTCGCAGTGCTGCACGGAAGCACTATCGTTCCGCATCGTCCTGAATAGAGAGTTGTTCGCTGAAACTACTGCACATGATTGATAGCCGGAGGAGCCATGAGTAACAGTCGTCGCCAATTACTGGAAATCGTACTGCTATTTTCTCTTTTATCCATGGCCACTCAAGCGCAGGTGGAACTGACCATACAGCGTGTGAGCGTGAGGTGGCCGCAGGTGACGATGTATCTCAAAGGCAGTTGTCTCGGAAGTCCGATAACGGATTTGCGGAAAGAGCAGCTTCGCATCTGGGAAAACGACATTGAGTTGTCCGATTTCACCGTCATGTGCCCGCCGCCGGGTCCGCAGACATTTTCCATCGCGCTGGTGCTCGACGCCAGCGGAAGCATGCGGGGCGAGGGCATCGCCACACTGAAGGAAGCGGCGCTGAACTTCGTCGGGAATATGGATGGCGCGGTGGACGAGGCGGCCGTTGTTTTTGCCAATGAACACACGTCGGTGCAGCAGACGATGACCTCGAACCGTCCGTCGCTGGAAAACGCGGTGCAGGCATTGTTCGCCTCGGGCGCCAGCGGAGGATACGACGCGCTGTATGAAGGGATAATGCAGGTGATCAACGGTGGCGTGAATGCTTCGCGCGGCGTTGTGGGGTTTTTCGACAGCGACAACGCGGTGTCCACGCGTACAGCCGACGAGCTCATCAACTTGGCCAATCGCTACAGTCTTCCCATTCATATCATCGGCTACGGTGTCGAGGGCACATTCACCGAATTCGCACGCGTGGCGGCGGAAACCGGCGGCTATTTCACGAGGGTCGCGAACAGGACCGATGCGACCGCGGCGTTCATGGAAGTGTTTCGTCGCCTGCGCGTGGGTCAGGAGTATTGCATGGTGGCCTTCGATGGGGACTGTCCCGACGGTACGCGGCGCGATTTGCGCGTCATGCTGCACAGCTCCTGCGGCGGCACGGCCATCGAGCAGGTCCAGTACAGCACACCTGTCGACAGCACGGCGTTCACATCTCTTCCCATCGGCTTTCCCAACAGCACCTTGCTGAGCGACACCTTCACTGAGTTGCCGTTGCTCGTGCACGCACCTCCACAGGGTGCGTGGCTGCAGCCGTTCACGTTGCGATTCGGCTCACGGAAGGCGGATTGTTACCAGGTGTTCGACATCGGAAATCAGGCGGGAACGGTACTGGCGGATCGATGGAGTTACAGCCATTACCCGGACACGATAGAGTTACGTTCGACCGAGCCCGTGTTTGTGCGAGGGACGCAAACTCTGATGCGCTTCGACATCGTCGTGCCCCAGATCACCGGAGAGAGCGACTGCACATTGCCGCTATTCGATATCCGCATGGAAAAAGGATGTATGATCCCTGAATTGCAGACGGCCACGATCCACGTCACGCAATCCGCGCCGTTGGTGCGGGGTATTACGGTAAGTCGACCGGTGGTGACCTGGGATGCGTCCGTCGAGCGATTCATGCCGGAGGAGTTTGAATTGCGGTACCGGCTGAAGAATTTTGGCAGTACCGCCGCGGAGATCGTGGGTGTGCGATTGCTCGATTACACGGATGCCGTCACCTTGCTCCAACCCGCTGTGGACCAGCAGCTTCCGTCCACCACGACACTGCCGCCTCAGGATTCCATTGAAGTCGCGTGGATAGTGCGCCCCCTGCGCCGGCCTGTGAAAGCGATTGAGATAATCCCCATCGAAGTCACATTCAGCAACCATCCTCCGGTGTTTTGCAATGCGGAGGTGGATCTGGGGTCGGCATTGCCACTGCTTCAGGTATGGCTCGATGCTCCGCGTCTGGAGGCGGATTCGGTGAACGGGCGCTACGATCCCATGCCGATTCCCCTCACGGTGCATGTAAAGAACGAGGGAGGGCATCCCTCGGGTGCCATCGATGTGGTGCTCGGCCTCACCGGGCAGATGACCCTCGCCCCTCCCGCCACGCCGTTCGATCAGCGCAAGGCGCTTACTCCCGCGGTGCTGGCGCCTGGAGAAACAGGCACCGTCTCGTGGGAGTTGCTGCATCCGCACATTCTCGAAACGCGCGACGTGCCGATCAGTGCGAGGGCGATTTCGCTCAAAGGCGACAGTGCCCTTGTCAACAGCTCATTCGCAACCGCCGCGATCCGCATACCGCGACTCGACAGCAGGGATTCCGTCCTCATCCCCGGAGTTGGATACACAGGATATCTGTGTCCGAATGATAGCATGACGCTCGACGCCGAGGAGGGCTTCGCCGCGTATTTGTGGAATACCGGCGCGCGTACGCGCAGTATCGTGGTGAAGGACACGGGCGAGTATCAGGTGCGCGCCGTGAACGCCCGGGGCGATACACTGTCGTCGCGTGTGTTCACCATTCACGCCCGACCCGCTCGAGCGGTGAGCATCGAAGCTACGCCGCCCGCCGCCTGCGAGGGCGATACGATTTGGCTGCGCGTTGTGGAGGAGTTCGCGGAATACCACTGGAGCGATCAACGCGGCGGACGTCTCGTGCCCGTGACCTCGGCGCAGCCCTTGCGCGTGACGGGTACGGATGAATTCGGCTGCACGCACACATCGGAGCAGTACATCGCCACCTTCCATCCGCGTCCGGCGAAACCCGAAATCGCGCGCATCGCCGACACATTGCTGGTGCAGACGCCCGCCGCACGCTTCCTGTGGTATCGGGACGGCGTGCTTGTGCAGGACGATACGCAGCCACAATTCACCGTGGAGCAGCCGGGCGTGTATCATGTCGAGGCAGTGTCGACCGAGGGCTGCATGGCGGTGTCCGATCCCTTCGCGGTGACGACGGTGGCCATCACCGCGGTGGCGTCGCCCGCGGGACTGCGCCTGGAGGTGTATCCCGATCCGGCCAGCACGCGGCTGTACGTCACCTGCACGACCATGGATGCTTCACCTGTCGAAGTACGGCTGCACGATATGCTCGGACGCTCACTCGATGCGATCGGCGGCGTCGCTTCCGGACAGCGCGTGAGTTTCGATGTCACGGGCCTGCCACGCGGCAGCTATCTCATCACCCTGCACACGGCGCAGGGCATTGTGGCACGGCGGGTGGGAAAACTGTAGGGCGCGGGACGCGGGCGATAGCCTGTCGGCGTTTGAGAGAAGCGCGGCAATGCGGTATCTTCCTCGGATATAATCCAGGAGGAATCCATGCCGCGTTTCTTTTCTTACTACTGGGACAACAATTACTGTGACGACATGTTCGCCAACAACTGGAGCAACGTCCCCATCGGTTATTGCGAGGGAACGGGTTTCTCCGCCGCCGGCGTGGCACCGGGGGATGCACTGTACGTGCTCGGCGATTTCGATGGATCGCTCGCGCTGGTGGCGCGCATGGAGGTGGGTGAGATCATCACCGATATCGAGCAATTACGCAAGGCCACGGGCGAACGCTTTCGGAAGGACATGGAGATCGTCGAAGCGCGCGATGGCAGCGGCACGCCCATGCAGTTTCTTCGCGAATTACCCTGGGAGGTGATTGGTGAATTGCGCTTTCTCACATCGAAGGGCGCGCTGAAGCCGGTGAAGCTCAAAGGAGATGCCGAAGTGGAACAATCCTCGGTGAGTGGACTGCGGGAGTTGTCCCAGGAATCCGCCATGCTGCTCGACGTGGAATTGACACAGCCCTACAGCGATACCGAACGACTGAATCCCGACATGCCCGACGAGGAACCGGAGATCGAGGATGAGGAGTTCCTCCAACTCGCACGCCGGCAGGAAGCGGAGGACGCGAGCGGAGAACGGGCGCGTCTCGACGAAGCAGCGCGCGAGCAGGTGCGACGCGAATTCACCGCCGCGGGCTGGGACCTGCGCGAGGGATTGTCCGCCGACTCGCCGTACGATTTCCTTTGCAAGCAGGGTGATCACACGCTCGCGTTGGTCGTGCGCGGATGCGCCACCGATGCGCTGTCCTTTCCGCTGGATGAGCTTGCGTATTCTTTTTTGGAAGAGGAGCCGCACGCCGCGCTCTCTCTCGTCGTCAAGCCCACGTCGTCGCGCCCCGTGCTACACACCATCACCGTTGACGAGCTGTTTGATCGCTTTGATGCGCGGCCCTTGCGCTGGATGTTCCGCGAGCGCCCCGAAGAAGAAGAAGAGTGAGTCCGGATTAGTGGGTTGAGAGGTGGCGGATCGTCTGCGCCGGAATCTCCCCCACGTACGCTCGGCTGTGACCTGTTTGACGGCCGTGGATAAAAGTCAACCCGCCCTGTGTTGTTGCACGCTCTACAGGGCGGGTTGTTGTTGCACGGAGGTATTATGCAAGTTGTTTGGCCAGGAGCCAGGTGCTACGCTGTATTGGTCATGGGTTCAGGTGTGCCAGGGGACGATGCTTATTTGTTGTCGTTGTGTGTCTGCTTGACTTCACGAAAAATGCCGGAACTCAATGCGGGCGACGAGGGAGCCGTACCGGCGGGGCTGTAGCTGTAGCTGATCGCCGAGCGAGCCGCCACCACTTGCATGCGGGCACCGTTTTCCACAATCTCCACATACAGGCCTTCGTCCGAGCGGGCATCGAGCAGCGCGGTGACGGACTTCGCCGGATCGGTATATCGGGCAACGCCATCCTTTTCCACTTCGTCGAGAATGAGATTGTAGTCCGCGATGGTGATGCTCTGCTCGCTGATGCGCATGATCCCATCAGGTGTGGTGCAGATCATGGTGAGTTCGTGATTGCTGTTCTGCCCAAGGGCCGATCCCAGCGGGACGAGGAAGAACAGGGCGAAGAGAGCGGATAGCGTGCGCATGATTGTATCTCCTTGACAGTCGGGTGCGAGTCTCCGTGCCGCGGTGTTTTTTCGGCACGATTTCCTTAGCAAGAAAAACCGTGCCAAACTTGAATTCACTCTTTTTCCGCTGAAATGGGCGCCCGCAAGGCCAAGGTCATCGTTTCGTCCCTGTGAAGAAATCGACCGACGCGTGAATGGGGTTCACGGGGGACACAGAGGACACGGAGAGATCGTGCTGAATGGCTGAATGTGATATGGGAAGACAGAGGACACGGAGGGATCGTGCTGGAGGGCTGAATCTGGTACCGGAACACAGAGGACACAGAGGGTTCGTGCGGTTGTGGCTGGAGTCGGTGTGGGAACAAAGAGGGCACGGAGGGTTCGTGCGGTAGTGGCTGGAGTTGGTGTGGGAACACAGAGGGCACGGAGGGATTATGCGCTCGGGCTGAATGGGGTGTGGAACACAGAGGACACGGAGGGATTATGCGCTCGGGCTGAATGGGGTGTGGGAACACGGGGTAACACCGAGGACACAAAGGGTTCGTGCGGTTGTGGCTGGAGTTGGTGTGGGAACACAGAGGGCACGGAGGGATCGTGCGGTGATGGTGATGAACGGAGCAGGCCACCCGGGGTGGATGGCCTGCGTGCAAGGTCGGAGAAATGAACCGTGGATTACTGCACGGACACCGCCTGGGCGGTTTTGCCATGCGGTACCACACTGATAATAAGCTGATTCTGAGGATTGAGGTAGCGTGCGGCCACGCGACGCATGTCGGCGGTGCCTTTGGCCTGCGCGGCGGCGAGCTGCGTGAAACTGTACAATGGCGTGCCGGACATCAGATTGCCGAGATTGAGTAGGTCGCAGCGTCCGCCGAAACCGTGGAAGCTTTCCAGCGGAGAGAGAAAATTCATGGTCATGGCGTTGCGGGCCGGCACGAGGTCCTCTTCCGGAAAACCATCCCGCGCCACTGCCGCAAGCATTCCCATGACTTCGTCGAAAATCGGCTGTAAGCGCGTTTCCGCTCTGCACGTGACGGTGATCCAGAAGGTGCCGGCCAGCTCCTGCGAACTCTGCGAGGCCTGAACCGAGCGCACGGCTGGATTGGGCCGCGAGAGGACGCGCTGCATCAATGCGTTGGACGAACCGGCCAGGGCCGAGGCGAGCAAGCGCAGTGCGGGCTCGTCGGCATTGCTGCTTCGCACGGTGGGAAACACGAGAATCAACTGATTGTAGGAAATCAAGTCTTCGTGGACCATCGCGCCCTGTCCGAGCGGCGTGAACGCGTCGCTCACATTTACCCATTTCCCCGATTTCCCGGGAGCAATGCGTCCGAAATATTTCTCCACAAACGCGCGCGCCTGCGCGGGATCGAAGTTCCCGCCGATACACAGACTGGCATTTGTGGGGACGAAGTAATTCCGCACATGATTGCGCACGTCGGTAAGGGTGATGCCTGAAAGCTGCTCCGGTACGCCGGTGGTGATATGGCGATAGGGATGGTTCTCGCCATAGATTTCGTTGTATATCGCTTGTGTCAGCGTACCGAGCGCTTCCTTGCCGCGCCGTTCCGTCATGTCGCGCATGCGCTTGGTGATGCTTTCGAGATTCTCCTTCGTCACCGCGTGTTCCGCGTTCAGCATGCGGTCCGCTTCGATCATGATGCCGGCTTCGAGCAGATTCATGGGAAGCGTGGTGGCGAGGTTCACCCAATCCACACCGGTCTGCGCCAGTATGGCGGCGTTGTGCTCGTTGTGCAATGCGAGGAGTTCCGTGCGGGGCACGCGTTTGGTGCCCATCATCAGCATTTCACCCGCGATATGGGCGAGACCGGTTTTTCCACGGGGATCCACCGAGGAACCCGCGCGATAGGCGACATGCACCGACACGAGCGGTTGCGTGGTGTCGCGATGGAGCACGACCTCGAGTCCGTTGCCCAAGGTGAATTTGTCGAATGCGGGTGTCCAGTTCTGCGCAGGCACGGAGGATGCGGCGAGGAGCAGGACGAGGATCAGCGATGTGCGTATACGAATGTTCATCCCTCAAAATAGGCGGCGGCGTGCTTACCGTGCAATGGGAATCGACAGAACCGCAAGTAGCGGCACTCACCGGCGTAAGCGCGCCAGCGCATCGACGCGGCGATGGAATATGTCGCCATCGTGAATTGTTGCTGGATTTGCGTTTCATCGTTTCCCGCCATAGTTTATTGCGACACTCGGGGTGCTGCCGAACACGGGCAGCTGAGATCACACCCGTCGAACCTGACCCGGATAATGCCGGCGTAGGGAAGGAAAGTTCTCCCCCCGTTGTTGTGCCTCGCGCGGCAACGGTTTTTCTTTTTCCTCTCCCCCCACGTATTTCCCGTCAGGGTCGAGTTCCAGGAACACATGAATGGAGTACAGCATGCATTTCCGGAAACTCGCCCTCGTGATACTTCTTCTCACACAGGGCGCAATCGCACAGGATTTCAGCGGAACGGTACGCGACGCGCGCGATGGCCACGCGCTGCCTTCCGCCAACGTCATTCTCCTTCCAGACGGCCGCGGCATGGCCACGGACGCGCGCGGCGAATTCCTCTTCCGCAACATTCCACGCGGTGACTACACCGTGCGCGTGAGTTTTGTGGGATACAAGACCGAGGAGCGCGCTGTCACCATCGCCGATGCGGCGGTGCGCATGGACATCCGCCTGCAACCCGCGGCTCTGCCCGGGCCCACTATCGAGGTATCGGCCATGAAGGCGCGCGAGCGTTTTTCGCCGGTGACCTTCGCCGATGTGCGCCGCGAGCAACTCGAGCGCGAGTATTTTGTGCAGGATGTGCCCGTGCTGCTGAGCGACCTGCCGTCAATCACGTTCTACTCCGAAGGCGGCAACGGCATCGGCTACAATTACCTGCGCATCCGCGGCTTCGATCAGCGCCGCCTTTCGGTGATGGTGAATGGCGTGCCGCAGAACGATCCCGAGGACCACAATATCTACTGGATCAATCTCGTGGACATGCTCGGCAACACCGAGGAGATTCAAGTGCAGCGCGGCGCGGGCAGCGCCTTCTACGGACCGCCGGCCATCGGCGGATCCATCAACATCATCACCGGCGATTTCGCCACCGAACGTGGCATTACCATCAATACCGGCGCCGGCAGCTACAACACGCAGCGCTACGCGCTGTCCATGGCTTCGGGATTGATCGACAATACCTGGGCGCTCTATGGCCGATTGTCCCGCATGAGCACCGACGGCTACCGCGACAATGCCTGGGTGAAGGCCAGCTCGTACTACCTCGCCGCAACACGCTATGACGGCAACGTGACCACACGCATCAATGTGTATGGAGGACCTTTGGAGGATGGACTTGCCTACACCGGACTTCCGAAATCGGCAATCAAGGACCGCGACGCGCGCCGGAAAAACTTCAACTACTGGGAAACCGACGAGAACGGCGCCTACACCTACACGCAGCCGCGGCGTCCGCAGGAACAGGAGAGCTTCAGCCAGCCGCATTACGAATTGCTCAACGAATGGCGCATCGACGATGCGTGGACATTCAACAACGTGCTGTTTTACGTGGTGGGGCAGGGCTACTTCGATTACGATGGCAGCGGCTGGACGGATGCGGGGTACTTCCGCATGACGCCGGAATTCGGTTTCGATCCCGCGGTGGATCCGCTCAATCCCATCATCCGCGCCTATGTGGACAACCGGCAGGTGGGCATGCTGCCGCGCATCACCTGGAAGCATGGCGCCGGCGCCCTCACGGCGGGACTGGAACTGCGGCGCCATCGTTCGCTGCATTGGGGCCGCGTGCAATGGGCGGGCAATCTACCCGCCGAGATGGATCCCGGCCGGCAGTACTACAGCTATCGCGGTGGCAAGGACATTGGCGCGGTGTACGTGCAGGAGCTGCTACCGCTGGCGGAGGATGTGAATCTCATGGGCAATGTGCAGTACGTGTTCAACCGCTACCATCTCTATGACGAACGCTTCATCGGCACGGCGCTGACGCAGGATTACCATTTCGTGAATCCCCGACTGGGAGTGAACTGGAATCTCACGCCGGCCTGGAATCTGTACGGAAACCTGTCCTACACCAGCCGCGAGCCGCGCTTGAAAAATCTCTACGACGCGGCGGAATCCAGCGGTGGCGCCACGCCCCAATACGAGCGCAACGCCGATGGGAGCTTCGATTTCGACCGGCCGCTGGTGCGTCCGGAGCGCTTGTTGAATGTGGAAATCGGAGCGGGTTACGCGGCCGGCCCCTTCAAGCTGTTGCTCAACGCCTATGCCATGGATTTCCGCGATGAGATTGTGAAAAGCGGACAGCTTGATCGTTTTGGTCAACCCATCACCGGCAATGCCGACCGCACGCGGCATCTGGGCGTGGAGTTTTCCGGGCAATGGCGCATCCTGCCGACGCTCGCGCTGGACGTCAACGGGCTGCTGAGTCGCAGTCGTCTGGAGAGCTACACCGTGTTCGAGGAGGTCGAGGGGCAGGTACGCCCGGTGTCGCTGGACGGGAATCGTATCGCGGGTTTCCCCGAGCGTTTGGCGAATGTGAAGTTGAGCTGGCAGCACGGCGGATTCAATTCCGCCATGGTGTGGAAATACGTTGGCGAGCAGTACACCGACAATACCGAAAACGAGCAACGGAAGGTGGACGCCTACGGGGTGATGAACCTCAGCGTGGGCTATCGCCTCCCCGCGATTCTTGGTCTGCGTGCGATCGAATTGCGTTGCTCCGTCAACAATCTCTTCGATACTTTGTATGCGCAGAGTGGTGAAGGCCTGGAATACTTCGTCGGCGCCGAGCGCAATGTGTTTGCCGACCTGACCTTTGAACTGTAAGAACCATTGACTACGAGGTGGAACGGGTACATCCCGTGCGGCGTGATCCGCGTGCGGGATGTACCGTTCGCCCTCTTTCCCGGCACTGCCGGATTTCGACGGAGGTACTGTGATGAAGGACACCTACGCATTGTTGCTGTGCAACGGCGATTTTCCGCCCGCCGATCTTTTGCGCGACCTCGCCGCGTCGGCCGAAACGGTGATCTGCGCCGACGGTGGTGCGAATGGCGCTTTGCGCCTGGGCATCGTTCCCTCGACGGTGATCGGGGATTTCGATTCCATCGAGGACGACACACGTCGGGAGCTTACCGCGCGGGGCGTGGATTTCATCTATCTTGAGCGCCAGGATGATACGGATTTTGAAAAAGCACTGCTGCATCTGGAAGCTGTTGGTCCGCGCCGCGTGGTGATGGCTGGAGTCACCGGTGGTCTGCTCGATCACACGCTCGGCAACATGTCCATCATTCTGCGGCACATGCGTTTGCTGCGCGTGGTGCTCTACGATCCGCACTATCGCATCGATGTGATTGACGGTGACGCACGCTTCTCATGCCTGCCGGGCGAGCGTGTGAGCATCGTGCCGCTGCGTCCCTCGCGGAGCGTGCGTTACGAAGGTTTGCGCTATCAGTACGCCTTGCCCGTGATGGCAATGGGAGTGGGCGAGGGGACGTGCAACGAGGCGATGGGGACGGAGTTCACAGTGCGTGTCGAAGACGGGGCATTGTTGGTGTTCCGCGCTCTCCCGGCCGCACAGGGCGTGTAAAGCCGCGCACGCGAGGCGAAGAAAGGGGTACTGCGCGGTATTGCTGCTTCGCGCGAGAAATTCATTCGTTATGGGAACATGGGTGGCGTTCAACCCTGATCGCGCCAAGAATGGATCACCCAATACATTGCAAACAAAAGACTTACAGAAGGGGTCTTGACTTTTTCTCCCGAAAAAGCCATATTAGCACTCTGTAAAGGTGAGTGCTAACAACTACACATTTCGTCATTTTCAAGCAATGGAGGAACAACAGCTATGGCGATGAATCTCAAACCCCTGGCGGATCGAGTTATCGTGCGTCCCCTCGAAGCGGAAGAGAAGACCGCTGGTGGACTTTTCATCCCCGACACCGCGAAAGAGAAGCCCCAGCAGGGTGAAGTGGTGGCCGTGGGCCCCGGTCGCGCCGGCGAGGATGGCAAGACGGTTGCGATGGAAGTCAAGGTCGGCGACAAGGTGCTGTACGGCAAGTACAGTGGCACCGAAGTCAACGCCGGTGGCGAGGACTATCTGATCATGCGCGAGAGCGACATTTTCGCGATCATCGGCTGATACATTCGAAATTTTCATTCATAGAAGTTTTTCAAGGAGAATACACACATGGCAGCGAAGATCATCAATTATGATGTGGAAGCGCGCAATGGTTTGAAAGCCGGTGTTGACAAGCTCGCCAACGCCGTGAAGGTGACGCTGGGCCCGAAAGGCCGCAATGTGATCATCGACAAGAAATTCGGCCCGCCCACCGTGACCAAGGACGGTGTGACCGTGGCGAAGGAAATCGAACTCGAGGACGCCATCGAGAACATGGGCGCGCAGATGGTGCGCGAAGTGGCCTCGAAGACCTCGGATGTGGCTGGCGACGGTACCACCACCGCCACCGTGCTCGCGCAGGCGATTGTGCGCGAAGGGTTGAAGAATGTGGTCGCCGGTGCGAATCCGATGGACCTCAAGCGCGGCATCGATCTCGCCGTGCTGAAGGTGATCGAGGGTCTGCGTGAAATGAGCCAGGAAGTTGGCGACAACAAGGCGAAGATCGCCAACGTCGGCGCCATTTCGGCCAACAACGACATGGCCATCGGTCAGCTCATCAGCGACGCGATGGAGAAAGTGGGCAAGGACGGCGTGATCACCGTTGAGGAAGCCAAGGGCATGGACACCGTGCTGGACGTGGTCGAAGGTATGCAGTTCGATCGCGGTTACCTCAGCCCGTACTTCGTCACCAATCCCGATTCGATGAAAACCGAACTCGAGAATCCCCTCATCCTGATCCACGACAAGAAGATCAGCAGCATGAAGGACTTGCTTCCGATTCTCGAGAAGGTTGCCCAGCAGGGTCGTCCGATTCTCATCATCTCCGAGGACATCGAAGGCGAGGCGCTGGCCACGCTGGTGGTGAACAAGCTGCGCGGTACGCTGCGTGTGGCCGCCGTGAAGGCGCCGGGCTTCGGCGACCGCCGCAAGGCCATGCTCGAGGATATCGCCGTGCTGACCAATGGCACTGTGATCAGCGAGGAGAAGGGCTACAAGCTCGAGAACGCGTCGCTGAACTACCTCGGTACCGCCAAGCGCGTGGAAATCGACAAGGACAACACCACCATCGTTGAAGGCGCCGGCGAAGCCGAAGACATCAAGAAGCGCATCAACGAGATCAAGGTGCAGATCGAGAACACCACCTCCGACTACGACCGCGAGAAGCTGCAAGAGCGTCTGGCCAAGCTGTCGGGCGGTGTTGCCGTGCTGAAGATCGGCGCCTCGACCGAGGTGGAGATGAAGGAGAAGAAGGCCCGCGTCGAGGACGCCCTTCACGCCACGCGCGCCGCGGTGGAAGAAGGCATCGTGCCCGGCGGCGGCGTTGCGCTCATCCGCGCCATGGCCAAGCTCGACAATCTCAAAGGTATCAACGAGGATCAGAACACCGGTATCGAAATCGTGCGTCGCGCGCTGGAGGAGCCCATCCGCCAGATCGTGAACAACGCCGGTCTCGAGGGTTCGGTGATTGTGCAGAAGGTGAAGGAAGGCAAGGACGATTACGGTTTCAACGCCGCGACCGAGGTGTACGAGAATCTCGTCGAAGCCGGTGTGATCGATCCCACCAAGGTGACGCGCATCGCGCTCGAGAACGCCGCGTCGGTGTCGTCGCTGCTCATCACCACCGAGTGCACCATTGTCGAGAAAAAGGAAGACCATCCGATGCCCCCGATGCCGGGCGGCGGCGGCATGGACGGCATGTATTGATTGTCACGCACTACGCGCAAGCAACGGGCGGCCCATGTGGCCGCCCGTTGTGCAATGACCCGCGCATGGCGGTCCGCTGAAGGTTGTGGGGGAAAAAAGGCTCATCGCCGAACGTACTCCCGTCCATGATAGTCGAGATGCGCGGAAGATGCTGCTCGCGAATTCGGGGATATCCACTCAACAAGATAGCACCGCACGGCGGGAGCAGCGTTCGGGTGGGGATGCCCCGGTGCGCACGCAATTTCTTCATGCCACAATTTCTGTGTGCCTCCGATGCCCACTTGCTTTTGATGAATGTAGAACCGAACTTTGCGCTGTACTTCGTTTCTGATGACGCCTTTTGGTGAGATGTTTTTCGGTTTTCGTGATCGGTTGCGCCATGCGCGCGCTCCCGGGAGCCGTGACATATTGCATTCCATTTTATATGATATTACGGTATTATTATGCTGTGCCAGAGTCGATATTCGCTCCCGCGGACGGCGCGGCCCTCGCGGCTGCTTTCGCTTCTCGTTCTGGCCGCTTTGCTCTCCTGCTCCGATCCTTCCATTGAGCCACCTCCCCCAGCCGGAACAGCATCTCTTCTCCAGACCGCCGCCACGTTCACGTCCGTGGATATGCGCGTCACCGCGAACGGATTCGACGTTGGACGGATGCTGCGCGTTACAATCGACGACACCCTCTCGATTGCGGCGATCGGCATACCATGCGATACGACGATAACGATCGCGAACCTGCTGCCCTCGACGGTGTATCGCGCGAACGTTCAGGTGATGGATGATTCGGAGATAACATTCACCGGCGATGTCGTACTGCTGCGGACAAAGGACACGCTCTCGACCGATTACGAACTTATCGGATTGGAATGCGGAGTGGATATGGGCAATCTCGACGACGCCTTGTACCTCTCCCGCAACGACGTGTGGGCGACGGGCGAATTCATGGCCTGGAGCGATTCCGCGGGGAAATACATCGATTACAACGCCGCGCATTATAATGGCAACGGCGTCACGTACCATCGGATCCCGTTCTATCTGTATTTCTTCGGGAAGGAATTGTATCAAGACTACTACCCCATAACACGAATCCACTACTTCGAAGGCAAGGTGTGGTTTTTCGCATCCACGGGCGCAACGGTGTACCACGACGGCGCGCTGGAATGCCTGCGCTTCGGGAAAGCGGAGAACGGGCCGGGGACCGTAGCCAGTACATGGTCCAACGCGACGGGTTTGTATGTCGGATGCTATGATGGGATGATTCGTCGCTTCACTGGTGGGAATTTCAAAGTCGTCGCCGATACGCGGGACGAAAAGATAATCTCGTTGTATGGGTATAATGATACGGTATATGCCATATCGAGTTTACGATTGCCCGACTCGTACGGAACCATATACCGTATCGCCGGCGGCTCATGCGTAAAAATGGAGGCGATGAAACCGCCGCGTGGCGCGATCGGAATGTGGATATCGCCCGAGGGACGGATCCATATCGGTGGCCCGGGGTCGCATTATTGGGACGGCGAGCAGTGGGTGAGGATGGGCATGCCGGTGAACTACTATTTCGACGCGTTGTCCGGCGCTGGTGAGGATAGGATCTTCATGGCGAACACGCGCTCGCAGGTCGCGCATTTCAACGGGTACCGGTGGAATCTCGTCCCCGGCACCGAAACGTACACCGGAATATTCTACAATCTCGACGCCGGGAGCGATGGCTTTTGCGCGGTCGGCAGGACACGAAAAAATGTACCGATCATGCTGATCGGAAGGCATAAATAGCGAATGAGACAATAGTACCGCAAAGTCCATGTAGAGGAGATGATACAATGAGGAGTCTTTCATTGACCAGGATACACGGTGAGCGCACGATAGCGTACACTGGATCACTATGCACGAAACGGCCACGCTGCCCGATACGGGCATGGTGTACACTGCTCATGCTGTGTTCGATGGTGTGGTTTGGCTGCTCCGACCCCCCGACCGATCCGCCGCCCCCCAACGGAACAGCATCTCTTCTCCAGACCGCCGCCACGTTCACGTCCGTGGATATGCGCGTCACCGCGAACGGATTCGACGGACGACAGACGCTCCGCGTTACAATCGACGACACCCTCTCGATTGCGGAGATCGGCATACCATGCGATACGACCATAACGATCGCGAACCTGCTGCCCTCGACCGCGTATCGCGCGAAAGTACTGGTGATGGATGATTCGGTGATAACATTCACCGGCGATGTCGTACTGCTGCGGACAAAGGACACGCTCTCGACCGATTACGAACTTATCGGATTGGAATGCGGAGTGGATATGGGCAATCTCGACGACGCCTTGTACCTCTCCCGCAACGACGTGTGGGCGACGGGCGAATTCAAGGCCTGGAGCGATTCCGCGGGGAAATACATCGATTACAACGCGGCGCATTATAATGGCAACGTCGTCACATACCATCGGATCCCGTTCTATCTGTATTTCTTCGGGAAGGAATTGTATCAAGACTATTGTCAGATCACTAGGCTGCATTTGTTCGAAGGGAAGGTGTGGTTTTTTGCGTCTGGAAATGGCGCCACGGTGTACCACGACGGCGCGCTGGAATGCCTGCGCTTCGGGAAAGAGGAGAACGGGCCGGGTGGTGTGTACTCTACCTGGAGCGACGCTACGGGATTATATGTCGGGTGCTATGATGGCACAATCCGCCACTCCACCGGCGGCAATTTCCGTATTCTCGCCGATACGCAGGATGAATCCATCCTCTCATTGTACGCTTATAACGACACACTATACGCCATCTCCAGCGGTCGATCCTCCGATTCCTACGGGACAATATATCGCATCTCCAGCGGCGCATGCGCAAAGATGGAGGCAATGAAACCGCCGCGTGGCGCGATCGGAATGTGGATATCGCCCGAGGGACGGCTCCATATCGGTGGCCCGGGGTCGCATTACTGGGACGGCGAGCAGTGGGTGAGGATGGGCATGCCGGTGAACTACTATTTCGACGCGTTGTCCGGCGCTGGTGAGGATAGGATCTTCATGGCGAACACGCGCTCGCAGGTCGCGCATTTCAACGGGTACCGGTGGAATCTCGTCCCCGGCACCGAAACGTACACCGGAATATTC
>JAMIQH010000200.1:0-16447 GCA_035914695.1 Bacteroidota bacterium
TTACGTGCGCATCTAGTACGGCGGCACCAAGATCACGCCGGACAATGAAATCAACGGTCTCACGCTGAACGGCGTCGGCAACGGCACGGTGATCGAGCATGTGCAGACGCATTTCATTGCCGACGACGGCTTCGAGTGGTTCGGCGGCACGGTCAACGCCAAGTGGCTTGTCAGCTCGGGCAACGACGACGATGCGTTCGACATGGATTATGGCTTCTCGGGCAAGTTGCAGTTCCTGCTCGCGCTGCAGGATCCCGATCTGGCCAACCGCGGTCTCGAAATGGACAACGATGCCTCCGGCAGTTCCAACATGACCACCGTTCCCACCAGCGGCGCCGATATGCTTTCGTACGACGGCACGCAGACCTTGACCAATCCGCTGATCTACAACTGGACCGTGATCGGTACGGGCAAGGAAAAGGCGAACGACGACAACAACGACGGTCTCTACATCCGTCGCAACAGCCAGGCGCGATTCGCCAACGTGCTCATCACGAATTTCGGCAACTACTCGGTGGTGGTGGACGGTAGCGGCTCCATCGGTCATTTCACCGGTGGCCTGTCCTACCTCAAGAACTCCATCTTCCACGGTGGCAAGGGCGGCTATGCCCATCGCACGAGTTCGGGCACCGCGCTGCAGACCATTCCCGCCGAGTGGAGCACGCGCGAGGCCGATCCGATGTTGACCAACATCGCCTTCACCACGCCCGATCCGCGTCCGAAGGCCGGCTCGCCCGCACTCAGCGGCGCCGCCGATCCCACGGCCGATCCCATGAGCAAGGGCTTCTTCAGCGCCGCTCCGTATGTGGGCGCTTTCGATGGCTCGAATAACTGGCTCAGCGGCTGGACGAACTTCGCGAAGAACTAATCAGGCGAATTGGAATCCTTCGCGGGATTCCACAGATTATCGGCACGGACCATTCACCATGTGAGTGGTCCGTGCCGGTGTTAAGGCCCCGATTCATCCAGCGCCCGCGGTGGTGGAAGCGCATTACAGGACCAGATACAGGAATGCCCGTTATGAAACGCACTCTCCCTCTCGCAACAGTGATCGTCCTTCTGCTGCTCGTCGCGTGTGGAAAACGCGAGGAGAGCGAGCGTCCGGCAGTGGATAGCACAGCGGTCGTGGAAGCCGCGCCGGTGTTGCCCGACAGCGTGTTGTCGCGTCGCTTCACGCCGGAGTTCACCACGCCCGACGCGCTCGCGCAGGCCTTTCTTCAGGCGGTGGAAAAAAAGGACAGGAAGGGCTTGCATGCGCTGCTGGTGAGCGAAAGGGAATTCACCGACTGGCTCTGGCCGGAATTTCCCGCCAGCGATCCGGCCATGAACGTGCCGCGGGATTTCGCGTGGAGCAATCTCGCGGTGAAAAGCGACAAAGGCCTGCGCCGCATACTCCGCGATATCGGTGGACAGAAACTCACTCTCGCCTCGGTGTATTTCAACGAAGCGGAGGAGCAATTCCGCAGCTTTGTCGTGCAGGGCGGCGCCACCATGGACGTGGTGGACGAGCAGGGCAGCACCGCAACGCTCGATCTCGTGGGCTCGTTCGTGCGTCTGAACGGCACCTACAAGTTCATGAGCTACAAGGAGTAGCACGGACTATACGCAGAGTACGGTATGTGCGGAATTCGCCTGTAGGCAAGGTGATGCCGATGGAGAAATTCGCCGAGAGATCAGCTGCGGCGATTCCACTCCGGGGAACAAGCTGATTTCGACGCGCGACTCCCTTTCGAGTGTCGACGATTCATGATACTCCAGTAACCAACATCCAACCTCGTTCTCACTCCCTCTCCCCCCGGTCCGAGCGTGAGCGCTTCACGGCGGAGCGGCGGCGTTTGGCGTCGAGGCGGGCCAATACCGAGGCGCGGGTGCGTCGACTGCTCTTGCGCACGGCGGGAGGAAGCAGCGCGCGCCGCACGATGGTCACGAGGCGCTCGCGCGCATCGCGCCGGTTGCGCTCCTGCTCGCGGTGGCGACGCGCATCAATAATCAACACGCCGTCGTCGGTGATGCGGCCGCGCGCAATGTGGAGAATGCGCGCTCGTACCTCCTCCGGCAGCGCGGCGCTGCGCAGCACATCGAATCGCAACTGCACCGCCGTGGCCACTTTGTTCACATTCTGACCGCCGGGACCCGAGGAACGAATAAAACGCTCCTCAAGCTCCGTTTCCGGGATGACAATATCCGCTGTTATCGCGAGCATGCCATGCCCGCCCGCGGTGATGATTGACGTCGATGGGTGTTTCCGTCCATGCATGCAATATAGCCGGACGACCGCCACTTCGGAAGGAAGGCCGCGAAACCGCGATGGAATCGTCCGGACCGTGCTCGCGGGGTTGCTCTCCCCCGGCGCCCACGGGGTAACAGGAACTCCGCAAATGCCCTTCGTTGTTCTGCTGGGAATTGGTCTTCTATCAATTTTTCACATCACGACGAGGAGGAGCATGAGCAGCACACATCGCATCACCGTGGCGCGGGGAGATGGCATCGGTCCGGAAATCATGGATGCCACAATACGCATTCTGCAGGCCGCCGGCGCGCCGCTGGAATACGATTACATCGAAATCGGCGAGGCGCAGTACCTGCGCGGAGTCCTCTCCGGGATCCCTTCCGACGCCTGGGATACGATTCGCCGCAATAAAGTGCTGCTCAAGGCGCCCATCACCACGCCGCAGGGCGGGGGATACAAAAGTCTCAACGTCACCATTCGCAAGACACTGAATCTTTTCGCCAATGTACGCCAGTCCAAATCCTACGCCCCTTACATCGCATCGCCGCATCCGGGCATGAATCTCGTGATCATCCGCGAGAACGAGGAGGATCTCTACGCGGGCATCGAACATCAGCAGACGCCCGAAGTCACGCAGGTACTCAAATTGATCACACGGCCGGGCACGGAGCGCATCGTGCGCTACGCCTTCGAATACGCCCGCGCTTATGGCCGAAACAAGGTCACCTGCATGACCAAGGACAACATCATGAAGCACACCGACGGCCTTTTCCACAAGGTCTTCGACGAGGTGGCTCGCGAATATCCCGACATCGAAGCCGAGCACATGATTATCGACATCGGCGCCGCGCGCCTCGCCGCGCAACCCGAGCGCTTTGATGTGATCGTCACGCTCAATCTCTACGGCGATATTCTCTCGGACATCGCGGCGCAAATCGCTGGCTCCGTGGGTCTGGCCGGTTCGGCGAATGTGGGCACGGAGATGGCCATGTTCGAGGCCGTGCATGGCTCCGCTCCCGATATCGCGGGCAAGGATGTCGCCAATCCCTCCGGACTCCTGCTCGCCGCCATTCAACTGCTGGTGCATCTCGGCGAGGCCGAGATGGCGCGCACCATCAAGCATGCGTGGCTGTGTGCCATCGAAGACGGCATTCACACCACCGACATTTACCGCGAGGGCCTGAGTCGCGCCGAAGTGGGTACCACCTCGTTCACCGACGCGGTGATCGAACGTCTGGGCCGCACGCCGCGCAAACTCGAAAGCGTACAGTACCGCCAGGGCGGCATACACGTGCAGCATACCCCCACCGTTCGTCCCGCCAAGGCGCTGGTGGGTGTGGATGTGTTTCTCGACTGGGACGAACACGATCGCAACCCCGAAGTGCTGGGTGAAGCGATGAAGGGCTTCGGCGGCGAGGACTTTTCCTTGAAAATGATCACCAACCGCGGTGTGAAAGTGTACCCCGAGGGCATGCCCGAAACCTTCCGCACCGATCACTGGCGCTGCCGCTTCACCGCGCAGGGCGCCGTCGACGGCCGTGCCGTGGCCGAACTCCTGCGCCGCCTGGCCGAGGCCGGTTACGATGTGGTGAAAACCGAAAACCTCTACACCTTCGATGGCGCGGCGGGATACTCGCTAGGCCAGGGCGAGTGAGCTCATGGACACAACCTTGGATCCCGCACGCCCCCTCGTGGGCATCATCATGGGTTCGCGCAGCGATTGGGACACCATGAAGCACGCGGCGGACATGCTCGACACACTGGGCGTGCCCTACGAGCTGCGTGTGGTGTCGGCGCATCGCACACCGGATTTGCTGTTCTCGTACGCATCAACCGCGGAGGAACGCGGTTTGCAGGTGCTCATCGCCGGCGCGGGCGGAGCGGCGCATTTGCCCGGCATGGCGGCGGCGAAATCCGCGCTGCCCGTGCTGGGAGTGCCGGTGGAATCGCGCGCACTCAAGGGTATGGATTCGCTGCTCTCCATAGTGCAAATGCCGGCGGGGATTCCCGTCGGCACGCTGGCCATCGGCGCGGCGGGCGCGGCCAACGCCGCTCTGCTCGCAGCGGAAATGCTGGGCATGCGCTACCCCGCATGCCGCGAGGCCGTGCGGCGCTATCGCGCGCAGCGCGAAGCGGAGGTGCTCGCGCATCCCGATCCGCGGGTGGCACCATGACCATCGGCATTCTGGGCGGCGGGCAACTGGGCCGCATGCTCGCGCTCGCGGGCTATCCGCTCGGCTTCCGCTTCCGCGCGATGGATGCATCGGACGAAGCGGTGAGCGCCCATCTCTCGGACTTCCATCGTGCCGATTTCATTGACGAACAGGCGCTGCGGCATTTCATCGACGGCGTCGATGTGGTGACCTACGAATTCGAAAACGTGCCCATCGAAGCCGTGCGCTTTATCGAACAATTCAAGCCCGTGCATCCCTCCTCGCATGCCCTCGGCATCGCGCAGGATCGGCTGCTGGAGAAGGAATTTTTTCGCTCCATCGACGTTCCGACGCCCGAGTACCATGCGGTGGACTCGCTGGACGATTTGCGCCGCGCGAGCGCGTTGCTGGGATTTCCCTGCGTGCTCAAAACGCGCCGCATGGGCTACGACGGCAAGGGCCAGATCGTGTTGAGTTCGGCGGAGCAACTCGATGAGGCCTGGCGCACGCTCGGGCACGTGCCGCTTATTCTGGAGCAGTACATCCGTTACAACCGCGAGTACTCCATCATCGCCGCGCGCAGTGTTTCCGGGGCTTTTCGCGCATACCCTCTGGCGGAGAACACGCACGCGGGGGGAATTCTCCGGCGCACCCGCTGCCCGGTACCCGAAGCCGCGGCGGGTCTGGAGCAACGCGCGGTGGAGGCCATCCGTAGCGCCATGATCGCCATGCATTATGTGGGCGTATTGGCCATCGAGTTCTTCGAAGTGGATGGACAGCTTCTGGCCAATGAAATGGCTCCACGCGTACACAACTCCGGCCACTGGACCATCGATGCGACGCCATGCAGTCAATTCGAAAATCACCTGCGCGCCATCACCGATCTCCCTCTCGGCGAAACGGCGCCATTCGCCCACGCGGTGATGGAAAACCTGATCGGCAGCATCCCCGACGTCCTGCCCGTGCTCGCCACGCCGCGCGCGCATCTCCATCTGTATGGAAAGCTGCCCTTGCCCGGCCGCAAACTCGGCCATATTACCACGCTTGCCGACAACGCCGAACAGGCCCTCCGCAACGCGGACGCGTTACGCGAGCGAATTGGCTTGCCGCCGTCGCGCCCTACCACGCATGAACATTCAGCGACAGAGAGAGTTGACGCTGGCTAGAGCGCGTCCTTTCGGCGTGTTCAGCAATGCGCCTTTGTGCTGCTCGGCGGTGGTTCACAACCGTTCGATCGTGGACAGTGTTGCTTCCGCCACCGCATAACCCACAGCGATGACCTCGCTCGCTTTGTCGTATTCCAGCGTGCGGCAGACGTGACGTGGAATCTCGAGCAACACCTCCGGCGGATGCTGCGCGATTTCGTTTCTGGCAATGCTGTGCTGCATGGCTTCGAGGGATTGCAGCACCACTTCATACATCGCACGCTCCTGCGTCCCGCCCTGCGCCTCGTCCGGAGCGATGCGTTTGAGGAAGTGGCGGATGCGCTGCTGCACATCGGCGATGGCTGCGGGCATGAAACTCGATGGAAATTCGTTCGTCTCCGCCACGGGAAGGTCCGTGCCGCGTTCATCCATGGAGCCCCCACAATAGACCGCCACGCGCGTGCGCCCCTCGTTCGGAGCGATGGCGTTGAGCGGCAGGGGATTGAGCACGGCGCCATCCACATAGGTGACGCCGTCGAGCGCGAAGGGCGTAAACAGGAGCGGCACGGACATCGACGCGCGAATCGCGTCGAAGAGACGTCCGGTGCGAAAGTGGAAGTCCTTCTGCTCATCCAATGCCGTGGCCACGGCGGTAAAACGGATGGGGAGATCCTCGATGCTTCTGTCGCCGACCAGCTCGGTCAGCGTGTTGATGATTTTTTCGCCCTTGACCAACCCTCCACCTCCCCAGGCCACATCGAGATAGGAGACGATGTCCACGCGGGAAATGCCGCGTACCCATTGCTCGAATTCCTGCAACCTCCCTGCCGCATAAATTCCGCCCACCACCGCGCCAATGGACGATCCGGCGATGTCTCGAATTGTGTAGCCATGATCCTCCAGCCAACGGATAACGCCGATATGCGCCATGCCGCGCGCTCCGCCACTGCCGAGTACCAACGAAACATCCCGTGTCACTTTTCCTCCGATCCAAATGCTGATGATTGCCGCTCCCCGCGAATGTACAGCGGCAGCCCCGCTTCGCGCGCGATGGAGTGCGCCAACGACTCGCCTTCCGCACTGAAGGGCCAGATGAACAGTGCGCAGATGGGATGCCTTGCTCGAATCTCTCGCAAGGCCGCGCTTGCGAGTTCGCGTGCAATGCCGCGTGCGCGGAATTCCTCCAGCACCAGCGCGGAGCAGATGTACACCGACGGGTATTCGGCACCGACCGGTGTGTCGTGCAGCAAGCGGCGCTCTCCGATCCTTCCTGCAAGGAAGCACTCCATGAGCGCCGTCGTCGTCGGGAACAGGAGCATCCAGGCCACGGGTTCGCCGTCGATTCGCCGTTCACGCATGCAAGCAGGGTGCAGCCGTTCAAGCTGGGCGCGATCCGCAGCGGTCATACTGATTTGCTCGCTGTCCTCCGAGGCGTGGAAGGTTTCCTCGGCGAGCTGTATCAAACGTTGATAGTTCGTAGCCATGTGTTGGCGTCGTGTGAGGGAGAAGGACGCGAAATACCGCGACATGTTCCAAATATAGCGAGAAAGTGAATGCGGGCAGGCGCGCCTGACGTTGAGATCTCTCTCCGCAGCGCGATACGCCCAAATGTTTCAGTCCAATCCTATGGAGTGATATCCTATGAATTGTTGGTAAAATTCGCTATTGTGCGACGTTCGTGCGTGCATATTAGCTGCTGATTGATTGATTTTGAAGCAACGAGGTACATTGGTGATGCGCCGATTGGGATTACAACGGTATGCCATCATTCTATTTCTTCTGCTCTGCGGAAGCTCCTTCCCGGTGCCTCTCGCGGGGCAGCCCGCTTCGAGGTATGGCACGGTCTCGTTCGACAGTCTCTATCGCCGTTCGACGGAACTCTCCCACTCACAGCCGGGCAAAGCGCGAGAACTTGCCAAAGCCATGCTCGACCTCGCTCGTCAGGCCCGCGATACTTCCGCGATGGCGCGCGCATGCTCTGCCATGGGAGTGACGTATTGGGCGGAGGGTCGCTATGTGCAAACGTTGCGGGAATATATCCTCGGCCGCGATCTTGCGACGATGATCAACGACAGCGCAGCGCTGGCCATTCTCAACAACAACATCGGTTTGGTCTTCCTCGCTCTGGAGAGCCCCGAGGATGCGGAGGTGTATTTCCATCGATCACTGCAGTTGCGCGAGAACCTGCGGGATACCCTGGGAATGGGACGGGTGTGTCTGAATCTCGGATTGACAGCGCGGCAGCGCGGGGTGTACGATACGGCCCGACTGCTGTTGCGGCGTTCGCAACGCTACCTGGCCACAGCCGGCAACGCGTTCGCTCTGGCACAGATCGACTACTATTTCGGTCAACTCGCGGCGGATTCCGATAGCATGGATGTTGCCGAGCGGCACTTCAAGAGGGCACTGCGGGCGTTTGCCACGGTGGGCAATATCATGGGCATTCCCCTCGTGCGTACGGATATTGCGCGATTGCGTATGAAACAGGGGAGATACGAGGATGCGCTGCGCCTCGCGCATGAAGCATTGCGCGAGGCGAGAGCTTCGGGCGCATTGTTCCCCGCGCGTGAGGCATACCGTGTGCTGCATCAGATCCACGCGCTGCGAAAGCAGTATGATCAGGCGTACGCGTATCTCCAATCGGAACTGGCTGTCGCCGACAGCCTCCGCGACGAGTCGGCGTTCGTGGAAATCGCACGGCTCGAACTCATTGAACGATTCGAACAGCAACGCCGGCAGGAAGAACTCGAACGGAAAGCCAAAGCACTCGAAATGCAGGGCTTACTCGAGTACGAACGCGGTATTCGCAATATCCTGATCCTTGGATCCGCCACCCTGCTCGTTGTGGTCCTGGTCATCCTCCTGGCGAACCGGAAAATCCGCCGCCATCGCGCACAGGTGCTCGAACAGTCGCGCGAACTCGAAGCGGTCAACCAACAGCTTCGGTCCAGCAATGCCACCCGCGATCGCTTGCTTGCCATCATCGGACACGATCTGCGTGGGCCCCTTGCCTCCATTTCCCAGATCACCGATTTGCTTGGCGACACGTCCGCACCTATCGACAACGCCGCGCGGCTTGAATTGCTCGAAGCTATTCAACATGCATCGCATACTGCGCTGTCGACCTTCGAGAACCTCTTGCATTGGGCGCAGTCACAGTCGGAGGGTTTTTCCGTACGACTCGCGCAGGTGGATATCGCCACGTTGATCGATGAACAGGTGACCTTGCATCATCCTTATGCCATACACAAACATGTTCAGGTGGATGTGAGCTGCGAGCGACCGCTTCTTTGGACTGTTGATCGTGGATTGCTCTCGGTGGTGCTGCGCAATCTGCTCAACAACGCGCTCAAGTTCACGCCCGAGCATGGTCGTGTCACTATCCGCGTGCAACGGCACAAGGACGGACTCCGGATCGCGGTTGAGGATACAGGTATCGGCTTTTCAAACGGGGAAAGCATCATGTCCGAGGAACGCGCGGAGTTCGCTGCCGGTGCCTCGGCAACAGGAGAGAAGGGGACTGGACTCGGGTTGGAATTGTGCCGTAATTTTACCGCTTTGCATGAGGGTAGGATGGAAATTCATTCCCTTCCGGGAGAAGGGAGCACGGTGGTGATACTACTCCCCGAAAAATGACCCGATCAGTAGCGCCTACGGCTGCGAACGGACGCTGCTGGTGGCTGCGAGCGTTGTGCCTTCGAACTCTTCAATGAGTACAGGTCCGAAATCACGCGCGAAATACAACGTCCAGCTGTAAGTATCCCTGCGCAGTTGGCCCGCTTCATCCTCCTGGCCGTAGCGCACCACCAACACATCCGAATAGCGTCCGCCGTTGTCGGGCAGAATCAATTCGTCCAGATGACGTATCACGCGGCCCATGATGACGCGCTCCTGCCCTTGCTGCTCCACCAGTGCTCCGGCTTCCCAATGCCAGCCCTCCCACAGGCGCGCCGGCAGCATGACAAAGCCGCTGCGTACTCGCGTGGTGAAGGCATTCGCGTCGAGGCGCGACCAGGTCAACCCCTCATCGCGCGATTTCCATGTGCCCTGCTCGGTGCCGCAGTACAATTCCCCCGACGGCGTGGAGACCACGGAAACGACATTCTGTCCGGCGAGCCCGCGTTGACGCAGGATAACGCCGTCGTACATCATCACACCTCTGTCCGTGGCAACGAACACATTCGCGCCACTGCGCGACTGCGTCACCGCGCGCAATTCCATGCCGGGGACGTCCACCGCCAACCACAGACCCGATTCAACGGCGACGAGCAATTGGGAAGGATTACCGGTGATCGCGGCAACGGGGAAGGCCGTCTGGATATTCGTGGAGACCCGCCGTATCGGTCCCAAGCTTGCGGCAAGGCCGTAGCGCAAGGATGCGGGAAATCCGGAAACGACATACATTTCCGCAATTCCGCTCCCTTCCGTGCCGACAATCATCATTGCATCCCGATCGGAGTAGCGTAGGAGGGCGATATCCGTGATATCCGAGTTGCCTGGCTGCACCAACAGGGCATTCCACACGTTGAACGGCGCGATGGAATAGTACAGCCGATTGTTGATCACCGCGAACAATCCATTGGAATTATCGGCTTCAAGATCCTGAATGCTGCCTGGCGGGGCCGGGAGTTTCGTCCACACCGAATCACGCACCTTGCGCGTGTACACGCCATCGAGAGCGGTGCCGGCAAACATGCGGCGATTCTCCGACGTCGAATCCATGCACAACGCCGTGACGGAAACACTTTCCGCCACTCGTTCGCGAATCCACAGCGACTGCGATGGAATGTAGCGGAACATCCCTCCGTCCGCATCGGCCACCAGCAGCATGCCGTTGTCGGGAGCCAGAAGATGTGTCATTCGCACCGTCGGTCCCGTTCCTGTCACTGTGCGTTCGGCCAGCTGGAAGCGGTCGGGCACATGCCAGAATGTCGCCGCCGAGCAACCGCCAAGCATGACCGTGCCATTCGCGCGGGAAATCGAGAGGAAAGTACTGCCGAGCGAGGTGCCTGTGCCATCCTGCAAATCGTCGCGTATCGTTGCGGCGTTGATGGAAAATTGCAGCGTGTGCTGCGAGGCGACTCCCGCGCGAACTGAATGATACCGCACTGTCGACATGCCCTGATTCCAGAGATAGTGCAGACTCTGATATTCCGGCATGCCGTCGGGAGGCGTGGAGCTGCTGTCGCAGCCCGTCACGGCGAGTGCAAGAAGCAGTATGGGCGCGAACAGTGTACGCGCCGCTCGTTGCCGTGTCGCGCCGCGACCTACCATAGTCCCATCCCGAAGCCCACGCGGAATTCCACCGTGGATGTGTACGCGCGTCCCGGCTCGCCGGCGTTGCGGATGATGCCGATCGCCCCTCCGCTCGAGGGTATCTCCGCCGGTGTGCCGACGAACGGCTCGAGCAGGGCTCCACGATAATGGACACCGCCGCGCACACTCAAGAGGGGAGAGAGCCGCAACACCGTGGTCAGTCCAAGCGAAAACACGAACGGACGGGACTGCGTGAGCAGCACGCCGCCGCCCAGATCGGCCTGCAACTGCAGCGCGTCCTCGGGATTCACGGTGTATGCGCCGTGCAGACGCAACCAGGGCAGGGTTTCCGCCACAAGGCCCGGACCGATGACGATGTACTCGGTGGAACTCCCGTTCTGCGCGCGCTGACGTTCGGCCGTGATACCCTCACGATTGAAGCGTGACTGGGCGTACTCGAGACCGAGTGCGAATGAGGAGGAGAGGTCGTAGCGTAACCCGATAAGATACACTCCCTCCACACTGCTCTTGCTGCTGGCATTGCCCCGGACGTCATTCCAACCACTGCCGCTTTCGACATACAAGCGCATTCTGTCCATCCCGGGAATGTGTGCCTGCATTGACCCACGAAGCCTGACAGGTTCAGCACGCAATGCGGTGCCACCGCCTGCGGCTTCGAGTTCATGCGCGAGCCCGGCCAGCTCGTCGGCGCTGTATTGCGCGATGCTTTCATCAGCCGATCCTGCATCCAAACCTGCGGAGATATGCTCGGACGCCGCCGGGCTGTGTGTCCCACGCGATCCGGCCGCCGAACGCGCCTGCCGCTCGTTCCGAGCCACTGTGCCATTCGACGGACTCCCGGAAGATGCTTCTGTCTCAATGAGCGCGGTGGACGTGCCCGGAGCCGACATGGCCGTCTCTGTTTCACTGCCGGATGAATTCTGCGAGGCCGTCGCATCGGGGGTGTGACCATCCATGCTGTTGTAGACCACGTACGAACCTGTCAGCAACAGGGAAGCGGCCACAGCCGAAATCCAGACGCGACGCCATCCGACAGCGGAAAGCAACGCGCCACCACGGCGCAGCGCGCTTCCAAGCAATCCGCTGCCTGTTGTTGCCGGAGCGAGAGTCGCCGCGGGAAGCGTGGCTTGCAGGGCGGGGATTTTCTCGGCAAGCGCACGTTGCGTGGCCAAAGGAACGCCAATCGGCCGACGACGATCGCGCAGCAGCGCGTTGAGTTGGCGGTGCTCGTCGAGCAAATGTTGAATGCGTGGATCACGCGCGGCCTCCGAGAGGAAGCTGCGTTCCGCCTCGCTGCCCATCTGGCCGTCGAGGTATGCTTGTATACGATCTTCGATAGTGCGATTCATGCTAGTCCTCATCGGCGGTGTCGCCCTGATGTTCGGGGAAAAACACCGCAAGCTTGTTGCGAAGCGATTGCTTGGCCCGCCAGAGTCGTTGACGGACGACACCGACATTGGTGCGCGTCGCCTCGGCGATTTCCTGATACGACATGCCCTCATACTCGCGAAGCACCACCGCCTCGCGCTGATTTTCCGGCAGGGCGGCGATGGCGCGATCCAGTTCCGAGCGCAGGTGATCACGCTCGTACACCACGTCCGGCAGCGGCATGTCCATATCCTCGATGTCCGCATGTTCCTCATCCAATCGCACCTGCCGACCATTGCGCTTGATGAGGTTCAGGCAATTGTTCCGTGCGATCGCATACATCCATGCGCGCACGTTGCTGGTGTCCCGCAGCGTGTGCGCGTGCTGATGCACTTTCACGAACGTATCCTGAAACACATCGGAGGCCATGTCCTCGTCTCCATGTAGGAATTGCAGGATGAAGCGATAGATTTCCACATGACGGCGTTTGTACAACTCCACGAACGCGGCTTCGGAACCCGCGGTGAAGGCGCGAAGCAGTTCCGCGTCCTCGTGTTTCGCGGCGTCGTCGCTTGCTCGCCGTGTATCCAGCACCATGCCGTCGCGCTGAACAGTGTTGCTGCTTGGAGTGGATACGCGGTGGATGGGCAGTACCATTTCGGGCAAAGGCACTCTCGACATACGGTGTAACATTGGGGACACGGACGGGTTGCCCCGTCCGTGTCCCGATGAAGTTATTTCACGATCATCAGCTTCTGCATGGCCGAAACAGCGCGGCCTTCGGTAGAGACACCCGACACGGTGAGATAGTACATCCCGGGAATCAGTGTCCTGCCGTCGAGACCGATACCGTTCCACCGCATGCCGGAGCGGACGTCGCGCTGCTCGAACACCTTGCGACCCAACGCGTCGTGTATCGCGAGATACCCGTCGCGCAGTTCGCTCGGGAAGGTCAAGGTCAGCGGGCCGCTGCTTGGATTGGGCGAAACGCTCAATGCGAAGCTGTTTGGCGCGTCAGCGGGAGTATCGACACCCGTCACGGGTGATCCGCTGATCAGGTCGTAGCGCGAATTCAAATGCGAGTGTGATCCGTGCATGACAAGTTGGTCCGTCGTGCGTTGCAAAATATCGCTCTGTGTACGGAGAGTCACCGCCATGGTTTCACCCGGTTGCAGCGTGTGCGGTGTATTTGCTTCCGTCGGATTGGCGAAATCGAAACGCTCGGTTGATGCGAGGGAAACGCTGGCGATGCTGACCGGAACATCGAGGTTGTTGAAGAACGTCAGCGTCTTTTCGGTGTTGCCCGTGGCCGTTCCGAGATCGACGATGGGTACGCGGTTGTCCTTCGGGAACAACGCGATACCACTGCTCGGCGATGCGGGCGTGACGGGGATGCCGATGAGTGTCAGGAAGTAATCGTGATGCGTGGCGGGATTGCCACGCAAGCGCAATGTCGCCAGATCCGACACACCGATGCTGCTGGTGGACGTCTTGGGCGCGTAGCGGATGGTGATTTCCTTGCTGCCGCGATTCGGCGTATTCGACGAGTACGGCTGAATGGTGAAGGGAAGATCGGTGAGCAATGTGTAAATGCCCTGCTCGTTGCCTTCCGCCCATTCCGCATTCTCGATGGTAATCGGTTGATCCGTGACGTTGTACAGTGTCATCACCGCGTCCACCTGACCATCCAGCGGAGCCGCGATGGTATTCATGTACCAGCCGATAATGCTGCTGTCGATGTCTTTCACACCCCACTGCGAGCGGCCGCTCAGATTCACGATTGCAGTCACGGTGCGCGGATTCATGCCCGGATGGTCGATCGTCAACGTCAGTACTTCGTTCTCCACCATATTGATCATGCTGGGATGATAGCACACTTCGATGGAAGCGGTCTCATTCGGACGCAGGACAATGGGTGCGAAGAAATTCGCCACGGTGAAGGACTGCGAGAAGCCGCTCAACACCGCGCTGTTGATTGTGACGGTTTCACGAGAATTATTCTCGATATCCACCGACAGGCACTGCGTGGTGTTGGTATCCACCATCCCGAAATCCAGCATGTTGGTGATACGCACCCCACCCAGCTCGTCGAACGGTGGGGTGTAGCCCATGACATAGATAAATTCCGCCTGCTGCGGGGTCTCCAGCAGAATCTGACCACTGCCGACGCCATTCACATTGGTGAACGTCACCATCAGACTGTCCATACCTCCCACCGGAATGGTAAGACTACGTTTTTCCACGCCGAATTGATCGAGATCTGGATGCACCGTCACATCGAGCTGCGCGGTGCTGATGTTGGTGATGTACAACGGACGGGTCAACGAGGTGCCTAGCGAGGTCTCGAAGAACATCATCCCAGGTCCATCCAAACCACTGATCGTGAAGTCCGGACCGCCTGTATCCATGCTGTCCACGTAGGCGGTAATCCGAAGCACATCGGTTTCCACACCGTCCGACACGGTGATGTCGGCATAGTACACGCCGGTTTTCAAACTCATGAAGGCGAAATCGTAGGTCTCGAACGCGAAAGGATCCAGCGACAAGGTCGGTGCCACGCGGAAGGTGAACTCCGGATCGGCGCTGATGCTCACGCTGAGCTGCTGCGTCTGTCCGGAATAGCTGCCGATGCCGAAGCCGCCGATGTAGTTCTCACCCTTTGTCGCCTTGATCAGGTCAGGCATGCCGATGACTTCGAAATTCCCTGGACCGGGAATGTTGTCGACCACAATTTCCAGCGAATCGATTTCCGTGCCGTCGTTCACGAGCAGCAGACCGGTGTGCTTGCCCACCACCGTGCTCAGGAAACTCAGATCCACATCCATGCTTTGGCCAGAGGCCAGCGATATGTTGGAATGCATGGGGTTGAGGGAGAATCCATTTCCGCTTACCGAGAGAGTGAGCGAAACGGTCGAGGCGGTCAGATTTTGCAAATACACCGGAATTGGCGTTTGCATACCGGCAATCGCCTGAATTTCGGGGATGGGGAACACGTACTTATACTGCTGGTCGTACACGTAGACGAAGATCGAAGTACTGTCGGCGTAGCTCCCATCGCTCACCTGCAGCCAAGCTTGATAAAAACCCTCGCCGATGGCGTTGAAGGTGAGATCGACGGTACCGCGGCCGCTCGCGGGCACGCTCACCGTGCCGTTGCCCGCCATCGTGAAACCGGGATCGGCATCCAACATCGCGGTCAGATTCATCGCCGTGGCGGTCAAATTCTGCACGCCGACGGTAATGGACATGGTGCTTCCAACCACGGTCCTCAAATCCTGGAATGGTGGGAGAAGCACGAAGGGTCCAGGGCCACTGAGCACGGTGACATGCAAATCCAGCGTGTCGATCAGCGAGCCATCGGTCACGAAGACGCGAGCAGACTTGAGTCCTGTCTGCAGCGAAAGAAACTGAATCATCGCCACGTCCATGCCGCCCTCGGGTAGGAGGAACTGTGTTCTCGATGAATCCAGCGTGAATTCCGCGTCTCCCGTCAGTGTGACGGTCAAATTGACAGTCTGCGTTCCCGGATTCACCAGAAACAGCGGGAAATCCACCGGGCGCCCGGCCTCGATCTCAAGACTGTCGAGCAGTGGGTAAATGAAGTGGTACTTGCTGTCGCGTACCTGTCCGAACGAAGTCACCGACAATAGCAACAGCAGCACGCCGGTGAGGAGGATCGGTGTTGTTCGTCTCATGACTCCACCTTGTTTAGTTATTGAATTTCGGGCTGATCATTCATTGAGGGTAAAACAGGTGGGTCAGAAAAAAATCACGCCCGGATGCTCCCGGGCGTGATGATTTTTCTCCTGTTTCCAACCTTGGCTCTTTCCTTTGGGTCCTTCCTTCCCCGCACGCATGTGCCGAAATGGTCTTGCGTGAACACCTTCGCCTTCGGACCTTTTGCACGCCTGAGCGCCCTCGGGGTGCGCAGGGCGTGCGCCTCGCGCAGCGGCGCGGTCAGAACAGCATCTGAATACCGAAGAGCAGGGAGAATTCCGCGAAATCCGTTTCCGTGTCGTAATCGGGACTCCCCGCCACCATCTGCTCACCTTGCAGCCAACCCATGGAGTAGCGCGCGGTCAAATCCAGGCCGATATTGCGCGTCACCATGTGACCCACCGCAATACCCAGGTTGCAGCCAAAACCCCGCTCGATCGTGAGCGTGCGCGGCAGCACGAAGGCCGCGCTGCTTTCCTCGGCGCTGGAACGGGCATACCAGTACCCGAGGGACAACTCGCCCGCGGCATACCAGCGCAGACTGGCTGGAGTGTACC
>JAMIQH010000201.1:0-9324 GCA_035914695.1 Bacteroidota bacterium
GCTACAGCGACAACGTTGCGCACGTCCCCGCCGCGATATAATACCACACCGTCGTATCCCATTTACGCCAGCAACTTACATTGTACGGAAATGAAACGCAAGAGATTTGCTCGAAAGGTATACACGAAAAGCTTACAAACTACATTGCACCTTCCCTACGTCGAGATGCGTTTTCGGTTCTCCACCAACAGCATCGTGCGATGTGGGGCATACCTCCCTTGCTCCAATCAACGCAATTCCTTTCGACAGATCCGAAGTGTACCGAGCACGGATCGATCGCGTAATACAGCGATGGAAATTATTCCGTGAAATGAGACTCCCGACACGCACCAATAAGGAACTCCATCTTCCACCCTACCTCACCACACCCACGTACAGATATGCTATGCCCCCTGTGAGCGGAAGAAAGTAGCGACGGGCGTAGCCGCCGCTTGCGTCCATCAACGCGAGAAAATCCTCGCCCGTGGGAAACGCCGCCGAGGTGCGGGTCAGGTAACGATACGCGTCGCGATTGCCCGACACCAGGCCGCCTACCAGCGGAATCACCACCGCGCTGTAAAAACGGAACAGCGGACGCATCCACCACAGCGGCGTGCCGAACTCCAGCACCAGCACCCGCCCTCCCGGACGCACCACCCGCGCCATGCTCCGCAAGGCCTGCACGGGATCATCCACATTGCGTATGCCGAACGCAATGGATGCGATATCGAAGCTGTCGTCGTCGTAACTCAACGCCATGGCGTCCTGCACTTCCCATTCCACCGCCATGCCCATACGCTCGGCTTTGGCGGGCGCGTGCGCCAGCATATCGGCACAAAAATCCGTGCCCACCACGCGTCCTTCCACACCAACGGCCCGCTTGAATGCCAATGCCAGATCGCCGGTACCCGTGGCACAATCCAATACGGCATGGCCAGCGACGGCGCCGCTCTCCTTCACCGTGCGTGCGCGCCAGCGCCTGTGTACACCGAGCGACAGCACGCCATTGGCACGATCATACGAACCCGCGATGGCGGCGAACATATCGTGCACATCACGACTCATCGCCATCCCCGGAACTCGTTGTGTGAAATGGAAAGGAGTATCGACACGCTGCTGAACGCATTACGCGAGCGACCTGCCCACCGCCGGCGCGAGCGTGCGAAGCATGTCCATCATTTCGCCGAACATCGCCGGAGGCAAGGCCTGATCGGCGTCGGACAAGGCCACGGTGGGATCGGGGTGCACTTCCACCATCAGGCCATCGAGTCCGGCGGCAAGCGTGGCCGCCGCCAACGAGGGAATGAGGGCGGGATTGCCCGTGGCATGCGAGGGATCGACGATGATGGGGAGGGTGGTTTTGCCGCGTGCCAGCACGGCACCGGCAAGATCGAGCGTGAAACGCGTTTCGTTGGAAAAGGTGCGAATGCCACGCTCGCACAATATGACCTGATCGTTGCCGCCCACAAGAATGTACTCGGCGGCCAGCAACCACTCCTGTATCGTGGCGGCAAAACCGCGCTTGACCAGCACCGGCTTGCGCACGCCGCCCAGTTCCTTGAGCAGGGCTGTGTGATCCATGTTGCGCGAACCCACCTGAAAGGCGTCCACCCAGGGCTCCATCGCCTCGATGTCGCGCTCGGACAGCACTTCGGTGATCATGGGAATGCCTGCCGCATCGGCGGCTTCGCGCATGTATTTCACGCCGTCGAGGCCAAGGCCCTGAAAAGCGTACGGCGACGTGCGCGCCTTGAAGGCCCCGCCGCGCAACACCGCCGCCCCTTGCGAGGCCACCAATCGCGCGGCCGTGCCGATTTGCTGCTCGGACTCCACGGCGCAGGGCCCCGCCATCACGACGAAGCGGTCGCCTCCCACAATCACGCCGCCGATATGTACCTGCGTGCGCGTGTGTGTGGTTGGATGGGTGTCGGTGAGCATCATGCTGTGATTATGCGCGGAGTCGCGTGGAGGTGCTGTTGTTGCTATGGAAAAAATCGAAGTGTTCACGTGCAAAACGCAATGATCTACAAAATTCAGAAGAAAGCGCCAATAAAACAATGAACGCGATGGAATTGTTCACACCGGCACATATTTCCTCCGACAATGGCGCGCGGCACAACTGCCGCCTGTTTCAGATGTTCAATCCGCCAAAGGCCTGAATATCGCTGCCGTTCACGCTCGCCGCGTCCTCGCCCAGCAACCAGGCCACCAAGCCCGCGATATGCGCGGGCGGAGTCCAGCGCGCCACATCCTCGGGCGCGCCCCACGAGCGATTGGCTTCGGTGTCGATAACGCCGGGCAAAATGCAATTGGCGGTCATGCCGTACGCGCGGCCTTCGTCGGCCAGTATCTTGGTCAATGCCGACACGCCCGCCTTGGATACGCCATACGCCGCCTGCCGCGCCGAGGGCTTGGCACTGGCCATGGCGCCGATGGTCACAATGCGCCCGCCGCCCTGCTGACGGAACACCGCCGCCGCGCGACGTGCGAAAAGGAACAACGAACGCAAATTCAGTCCCATCAGCGCATCCCAATCCTCGATTGCGGTATCCGCCACTTCCTGCCAGCCGCGAATGCCGCCGAGCAGATGCACCAGGGCGTGGAAGCGATGCTGCGCGGTGGCAATGCCGAATACGCGCTCGACCTCGGCTTCATCCAGCGCGTCGGCTTCCACCAGCAGCAATTGATCGCGCTGCTGCGGAGCGAGCTGCGCGCGCAGCTTCTGCGCCTCCTCGATGTTCCGATACGGCACTACGCAGTGATACCCCTCGCCGATCAATCGCAAGGTCACCACACGACCCAAGCCACCGCTGCCACCGGGTAGAAGTACGCTGTTCATTCACCTTTCCTTTCGCTGTTGTGTCCACGACGCGCAATCCGTCGCGAAAGTGCTGAAAAGCGACGGTCATGAACAACACCGCGACGCGCGGGAAAATTCACGCACTGCCGCGAGGCGACATGCGTCGCGTCGGCGTCCGTTCCGCGCTTGCGTTCATGGCACCGCGGACGGACCTGCGTCCGCGCATCCCGTGCCGCCGTTCAGTCGTTGTCCTAGCTCGCCTCGTTGAACTCGGTCAGCGCCTTGGTACCTTTGAAATGGAAATGCGGATAGTATTGCGAAAAATCGTAATCGAATTTCTCCGGCCACCAGGTGCCCGAGCGACGATCCAGCACATAGCTGCCCGAGTATTCGCCCCGAGCAATGCGATGGAGCACGCGCAGCAGGCGATCCACGTCGTCGTGGTTGTTGTAGCAGCCAAAGCTGGCACGCACCAGACCCGGGAGATTGGTGCGATCGCCGCCCAGAATTTCCTGCGTCACTTCCTTCGCGGCGTCCTCATCGAATTTCAGCAGGCGCTTCACGTAGGGATGCGCGCAGAAGCAGCCGTTGCGCACGCCCACGCCGCCTTCGGCGCTGAGTATGGCGGCGACTTTCGCATGCGGCACACCGGCGATGTCGAAGGCAATCACGCCCACCTTGCCCGCCATTTCCTCCCGGCGGTCCGGTCCATACAGCACGATGCCGGGGATTTTTTTCATTTCTTCAATCGTGTGCGACACCAGCTCATGTTCATGCGTGGCGATATGCTCCATGCCCACGCCCTGCAGCATGTGAATGGCTGCCGCCAGCGCCACCGCTCCCGGAACATTGGGACTGCCGGCCTCCTCGCGCGCGGGCGGTGCGGACCAGGCCACAAAATCCTCTTCCACAATATCCACCACGCCGCCACCCACCATATCGGGGTCGCCGGCGGAAAAGTATTCCGTATTGCCCACCAACACGCCGATGCCGAAGGGCGCGTACATTTTGTGTGCGGAATACGCGATGAAATCGATATGCCCTGGATCGTCGTCGCCCAGCACGTCGATGGGACGATGGGGCGCGAGTTGCGCGGCATCCACGAAAATGTACGCCCCGTGCTCGTGTGCCAATTGCGCCAGTTCGTGTATCGGATTGATGATGCCGGTGATATTCGATGCGCCGGTCACCGCGAGAAAGCGCACATGTCCCGCATGCGCCCGGAATGCCGCGCGCAAGGCCTCCATGTCGAGGTAGCCCTTGTCGTCCACACCCACATGCAGCACGCGCGCGTGCTTGCGCCAGGGCAAATCATCGGAGTGATGCTCCATCAGCGTGGTGATCACCACATCGCCTTCGCGCCAGTCGCAGCGATTGGCGAGTTTGTTCACGGCTTCGGTGGTGTTTTTCACAAAAATCACAGTGTTGCGCTCGGGATCGGCGCCCACGAAATTCCCCGCGATGACATGCGCCTCGTCGAACACCTGCGTGGCCAGCAGCGATTTGAAGCCCGTGCCGCGATGCACGCCGGAGTAAAACGGCATGAATTCGGCCATGGTATCGAACGCATGGCGAAACGACGGCGTGCTCGCTCCGTTGTCCAGAAACACATAGGAGACACGGCTGCCATCCAGCAGCGGCACCACGGTGTCGATACCCATGATATCGGGGCGAAGATCTTCGAACGTCCAATGACAGCGGTGGGTGTTGAAAAAGGATTCCATGAGCGATGCACCTCGAGGGGGGGGGGAAAACGGGCCACATTTGCCTCGGAAAATACGACATCTCCCCGCACTGCACAATTTCATGCGATGCACGGGCAGGGACAAACGGAACGGGCGACGCAATCGTCGCCCGTTCCGTTTTCCTCGTCTCGCCCCTACCGCATCACCATCACGCGGCGGGTGATGCTGCCGCTGGCGGTGGTCAGGGTGCAGAGATAAAGACCGGATTGCCATTCGCGGACGGGAATGGCAACGCTGTGCACGCCCGCCGGGACGATGGAATCGCGATAAGCGCCGACCAGCTCACGGCCACCGATGTCGTGCACGATGAGACTGATGCGACTCTCGGCGGGCAGGGTGAAACGCAATGTGAGCCAGTCCCGCGCCGGCGAAGGATACGCGGTCTCGAAGCCCGCCACCGCCACGGCGCGCAACGGCGCAACCTCCACCACCGGCGAGTGCGCGAAGCTCCCATCGAGATCCACCATGCGCAGACGATAGAAAATGCGCGCCTCCGGCGCTCCGGTATCGCTGTCGATGTAGAGATAATCGCTCCCCTCCATGCCTTGCGAGGCCGACGGCACAAAGCCGATGTCGTGCCAATCGGAACGCGCTTCACCACCCCCGTTCTCGTAACGCCGCTCGATGATGTAGCCATGCGCGTTGACCTCGCTCTCGCTGCGCCAGTCCAGACGCACTGTCCCGCCCACGCGCGCCGCCGTGACATGCGCCAGCGCCACGGGGATATAGCCGTCGTGACGGATGCGGGTGATGTACGCGTCCTGGGCTCGTGGATCGTTCGGAAACCGGGGCTGTGTAATGGTGTCCTGATAGGCGTTGAACACCGGCAGATCAGCGCTCTCTGTACCGCCTCCGATGTAGACATACCTTCGCGAATCACACGCCAATGCATAACAGTTCTCATTGTCCGAACCACCGAAATAGGTGGCCCATTGACGCTGCCGCGTTGTGTCAAACTTCAGGACGAAGGCATCCTGACCTCCAGGCCTCACGGCATACTGGGCATTGTATACCGGAGTCCCTAAGGAATTCACCACGCTGGTAACATAAACGCCGCCCTGCGAATCCGTTCTGACATTCTTGGTCCGCTCGTCGGCGGTTCCACCGTAATACGTCGAGAACGACAGCGATCCGGACGAGTCGTAGGTGCACAGAAACATATCAATGCCTCCAGCATTGCGACTCTGGAAAGGTCGCGACAACGGGAAATCGGTTGAAGTCGTTACACCCGCGATCCAGATCCTCCCTGATGGATCCAAGGCGACACTGGTGGCTAGTTCGTAGCTCCCGCTGCCACCAAGATAGGTGCTCCAGATCGGCATGCCCACGCTGTCGATTTTTGTAACGAAGCACTGCCCAGGCGTGGTGGCCTGCTGCGCGCGTATCGTGGGGAAATCCAACGACCCGGTAAAACCACACAGCACGAATTCTCCCGATGGATACACAGCCACGGAATTTCCGTTGTCACCCCCGGAACCGCCAAGCAGCGAAGAGAAGAGAAGCGTACCCGCGCTGTCCATTTTCAGATACATCGCCGCCGCTGTTGTCCCGGTCGACTGGAAGGGGCGCAACAGCGGAATGTGCGTCGGGTACCCACTCCCGTCCGCCAGGCACACCCCCACCGCATATACATTCCCCCGAGAATCGCAATCAACACCGTTGAGTTGGTCCTCGTTGTCCGCCCCGAAATATGTGGCCCATATGCGCCGCCCGCTGGAATCGAACTTCACAAGGTATGCATCATTCCGATCCCCTTTGGACGCTTGATACGCCCTGTGTACGGGGAAATTCTCACTCGACGTCACTCCGACAACAAGAACATTTGACTGGGGATCCACGGATAAACCCGTGGGCCAATCGTCCAGACTCCCGCCGTAGAAAGTCGACCATAGCAGCTGCTCGTCACTGTCGAATTTCAGCAGAATCATCTCATTGGGATTTTTCGCTGGACTCAACCAAGGCGTCACCTGCCAGGCACGTTTGATTGGGAAATCGAAGCTTCGCGTGAAGCCGGCGGCAAGCAACGCGTCGACGCTGTCGCAGTCGAGAGCGAGTATGGATTCGACCGAATGGCCCCCGATAAAGGTCGACCAGGGATCGATCACCAGCGTACTCCTTTCGTCGTGTGGCTCGACAGCAAAGCGGAGTTCATTATCCCTAACACTCCACGTCGTCGCAACCGACCGATGTTGCCCGTCCTCCGCGACATAGCTGTACGGCCGGCTCTCGCGCGTGTATCCCCGCGGCCAGAGTACGCGCAAGGATCCATCCTCCTGCGTCGCGATGGCATCCATTCCACTCTGGAGCAGTCGTATGTCCTCCACCTTCCCGCCGGGCCGTACCTCGAACTCGTATTTCAGCCCCTCGCGCGCGGCGTACAGTATCAGGTCGATATTGTCGTAGATATTCCGGTACCGCAACATGCCGTGCGCCGGAACGGTGATGCCGTCGGGACAATGCGCGAGATAGTGGTGCATGCGACACGGCAGAGGATCCAACGCCTCGATCTCCACATCCTTGTTGCACCCCCGCAAGGTCACATCCATGCGGTATTGACGCAGCCGCTCTCCGCGCTCGTGTTCGCGCATCGGGACACCGGTGGAGCGCGCGCCCGTTGCCTCGCTCACCCCTTCCTCCTCCATCACCTGATAGACTGTATGCCAGCCCGTCGCCGTGAAGTACACCCGCGCCCCGTTGTAAAATGCATAGTACCGCAGTTCCGGACGCGCGCTTCCCGTTTCATCCACCACCTGCCCGCGATTCTCGTAAAACGCGCCCGCCAGCGGCGTTCCGTTGAACATCCGCTCCGCCTTCGGCTCACCGCCCTTCCCCGCCGCCAGCGACCACGGCAACACGCACAGCGCCACCAACGCGATGAGGTATCGTTGCGTTGTCATTCTGCACCTCTATACAAGTGAATACTTGGTTACTGGCTAGCGTCGCCTCACCTGCCGATCCGGAGTGAATGGGAATAACACGCGAGCGCGCTTCAGGTTACAGGCGACCTCCCAATCCGAAACGCTTATGCTATCGTCATCGGCAATAAACCATGAAGGTTCTCCCACACTGGTCGTGTAAAGAGACTCCATTGCCCACGGCGGGCATGAAACGGGATCCCGGACGGCGTTCCACGCCCTCCATCGCATACACCACGGCCCATAGCGCGTGTTGTGCGCGTTGGCGCGTCCGTGACAAGTCGTGTACAATACCGCGTCGTTCCACACATGTCGGTGTTCCCGTGACGGTACAATCAGGTCGATGCGGGGAATCTACACCGTCCGAAAACAAAACGCAAGAACAATCGACTCCGATTCACATCAAAATTCCGAAGACCCCGCTTCGTACTCCCTCAACCGCCCCTACTCTCCCATCCCCCGAATCGCATGTTCATCGAATCCCACGAGCACGCCGGCGGCGCCGCGGATCACGGGACGCTTGATCAGCATCGGATCGGCCTGCAAGGCCGCGACAATCTCGTCCTTGCTCAGGCCCGCCACGCGCGCGCTCCAGCCGCCGTCGCGGTACGAAGCGCCCGAGGTGTTGAACACGCGCCTGGGCTCGGATACCGCCGCCAGCATGTCGCGAAGCAAGGCCTTGGGCACGGCCACCTCGCGCAAATCCTTGTACACGTAATCCACGCCCAGCTCCTCCAATATCTTCCGCGCCTTGCGCGTGCTGCCGCAGGTGGGAATGCCCCAGAGTTCGACTCGTGTGCTCATGCTCGCTCCTTTCTCGCTGTTGTACAGGATATCACGATCCGATATCGCATCCTCACGCGTCCTCGTCCGTGGACGAGGCGCCCGCCGCCGCGGTCGTGCCAGCGGGTGCCTCGGGAAAGCGTCCGTGCAGCGCTTCCCGTATCACCGCCTTGGCCGAGGCGGGAAAATTGCCCATCATCATCCAATCGAGGTACTCGCGCTGCTTCCTGACCAGGGTGCGCAGGGAGGTACCGCGATGCTTGCCGAAGGATATCACCGCTTCGCCATCCTGCCAGATGAATTTTCCGTCATCGTCCACCCACGAGGGATTGCGGGGATGCACCACGCGCTCCAGCGTGGACAGCTCGCGGGGCAAATCCGCGTAGCGATCGAGCTGTGCGGCAAACACCTCGGCCGTGGCCAGCACGTCGGCCAGCGCCCCGTGCGCGCCGCTGTGCTCGCGATCGCAGTAAAAGCGCAACGCGGCCGAGAGATCGCGCGGCTCGCGCATGTGGTAAATGGTCAACACGTCCACCACATGCCGCCCCTCGACGTCGAAGGGCACGTCCACGCGTCGGAATTCCTCGAGCAGCATGGGCAAATCGAAACGCCGCACGTTGAAGCCCGACAAATCCGCGTCGCCGATGAAGTCCAGCAGACGCGGCGCGAGCTGTCGGAAGGTGGGCTCCAGCGCCACATCGGCGTCGGTAATGCCGTGTACGCGCGTGGCATCGGCGGGAATGGGCATTTCGGGATTCACGCGGTGGTGGAATTCCTTACTGCCGCCGCGTGGCAGGAATTTCACCGCGGCGATTTCCACAATGCGGTCGCTGCCCACATTCACACCGGTGGTTTCAAGATCGAAGAACACGAGAGGTCGCTCGAGCGCAAGAGGGAGGTTGCCGACAGTGGTCATTGCGTTTCACCATCCGTGACACATGACGCGCGCGTGCATGTACACTCCCGCACGCGAACGGTGTTATATTTGCCCAATGTAGGCAATAATGCAACCCATGCCAATGACGCAACAGGTGACCCGGTGAGCAAACGCAAGGCACGCACACATAAACGCGCCGGACTTCCTCCGGGCAGCATGATTTAC
>JAMIQH010000202.1:0-17294 GCA_035914695.1 Bacteroidota bacterium
CGGTGGTCGTCACCGAATACGTGAAGCCGGGTTGGTCACGCAAGCTGTGACGCGCGCATGAATTCCTCCACAGGTATCGCCGGAACGTCGGGCGAAGCTCGACCCATCGCCGTGGTGCTCGCCAGCGGCGGGATGGACAGTTGCGTCACCGTGGCCATGGCCGCGCGGGACTTCGAACTTGCGCTGCTGCACGTGAATTACGGGCAGCGCACCGAGGCGCGCGAACTGCGGGCCTTCCACGACATTGCCGATGCGTATGCCGTACCCGATGAACGGCGGCTGGTCATTTCCATCGAGCATTTGCTGCGCATCGGAGGATCGAGTCTGACCGATCGCGCCATCCCGGTGGAGGATGCCGACGAGCGGCGCGAGGGCATACCGCGCACCTACGTGCCCTTCCGCAATGCGAACATGCTGGGCATCGCCGTGAGTTGGGCCGAAGTGCTGGGAGCCGAGGCGCTGTTCATCGGCGCGGTGGAGGAGGATTCCTCGGGCTACCCGGATTGCCGGCAGTCGTTCTACGAGGCCTATCAGCGCGTGATAGAAACCGGCACGAAGTACGAAGTGCCCTTGCGCATTCACGTTCCCCTGATTCACCTGCGCAAAGCGGACATCATCCGCAAGGGAGTGGAACTCGGCGCGCCACTGCATTTGAGTTGGAGTTGCTACCGCAACGAAGAGCGCGCCTGCGGACGCTGCGAATCCTGCGCCCTGCGTCTTCGCGGCTTCCGCGAGGCCGGCCTGCACGATCCGATTCCCTACGAATCCTGACAGCACCCACCTTCGCGCCCTCGCCTGAGCGAATTCCCCTGCATACGGCGTCACCAAGGATACCAACGTTGCGGCGAGCGCCTTCAACAAACCTTCGCGTCCTCGCGCCTTCGCGTGAGCGAATTTTCTTCGCGTCCTCGCGCCTTCGCGTGAGCGAATTCCCTGCGTGAGCGAATTTCTCTAAAAATGCAACGGGAGGCCACGCGGCCTCCCGTTGCTTGTAGCCGATGATAGCGGCTTACTTGACGAGCATCATCTTGCGCGTGGCGGTGAAGTCGCCGGCGCTGATGCGATAGAAGTACACGCCGCTCTGGGCCGGGATGGTCTCGCCGAGCGTGGCGTTCCACTTCGCGCTGTACGTACCCGCCTGGTAGTGACCATTGACGAGCGTGTACACCAGCTTGCCCGTGGCATCGTGAATCGTGACAGTCACGTTCTGCGCGGTGGGAATGCTGAAGCGAATCGTGGTGGTCGGATTGAACGGATTCGGATAGTTCTGATCGAGAGCGAAGCCCTTCGGCGCGCCGATCTTCTCGACTTCGAGGGTCTTGGCAACCGCGATGGAAGCGGTGAGCAGATCAACCGAATACAGGTAGTTGTGCACACCGAAGCTGTTGTCGTTGGCCACGAAGAAGTAGTTGAAGTGCAAATCCTTCTCGGTCGTGGTCAGGGTGGTGTCGTTCAGGAACAGCGGACGGCCGTCGCTGCGCAGGCGGAGATAACCCTTGAACTCATTGAGGAGGGCCTTGATCTCGTTCTGCGTCTCGGCCATGGTCTCGAGGTCCACACCGGTGCCGTGGCACTCGATGCAACCGGTCTGATTGATCACGTCGTCGGTGTGATCGTCGGGCGTGTCGTTGTTGAACAGCACTTTGAAGGTGTGACCACCGAGCTTGTCCTGATACGCGGCTTCCGGAGCGGCCATGTGGCACTGCACGCAGCGCGTTTCAATGGCGCTGTGCGCGGAAGTGCGATAGGTGTAGCCAGCGAATTCCATACCGCCTTCACCCTTGATCATCGGACCCTGATGGGAGTTGTGCAGACCACTGTGGCCGCTGGGACGCACGCTGTGGCAATCGGTGCAGCTTTCGTTCACGGCTTTGCGGAGCTGCGCGGGATTGTTGTTCGCATGCGGATCGTGGCAGGCCACGCAGGTCACCGCCGCCGGATTGGCATACGGAGCACTGGTGGAAGTCGCACCCTTGACGTGAACGTCGATATGTCCATTCGCCGTGTGGCAACGGGCGCAGTCGCTGTCGCGGCTGGTCTTGCTTCCACGGTTGGTGTACTCGGTGTTGTAGCCGCTCACGAGGGAAATGGCATGACCGGCGTTGGCGTACTCCTGGAACTGCGGATGATGATCCGGCGCGTCATGGCACTGCTTGCACTGCGCCGAGGAGAGAAGCACCGGGGCTTTGTTGTCGGCCTTCACGCCATTGTGGGCGCTGCCGGGGCCGTGGCAGCTTTCACACTGCACATTGGCCATCTTGGCGAGTTCGGGATAATTCGTCTTGATCGCATCCCAGTTGCCCACGGCAATGGTGGCGGGGAACTGCCAGCCCAGCACGCGTGCGCGATGCGCCCAACCGTCGCCTTCGGCGTCGGCATTGGGCGAACCCGTGGTGTGGCAGGGGAGGCAATAGGCCTTGAAGCTCGCGACATTGTCGATCGGCATGATGGCGTTCGAGTGCATCGTGCCGGCCCACGAGGTGGCCTTGTCGGCGTGGCACACGCGGCACTCGGGCGGCGTGGCGCCGGAACCGACAATGCCACCGATACCGACATACTTCGCCACGTTGATGGCGATGCTGGCGGTATCGTCCTTGCCAGCGTCATCCACCGCGATCAATTCGACGCGGTAGGTGCCTTCGGCATCGGGAATGAAATAGTACATCACGTCGTCGATTTTCTCGAACATCGCATTGGAACCCGCCGGCTTCTCCGTGAAGGTGAAGTTCGACGTGGCCCACTTCGTGGCGCCGGCATTGAGGGAAATGACGCCACCGGCCTGCAGATACACCTTGTCGCCCTTGGCGACGTTGGGCAAACCGTTCGACGGCTTGTCCATACCGGGGATCTGGGCCTTCAGCATTTCGGCGGATACGCCGACGACGGTGACCCGCAGCTTGGGCGGGGTGACAGTCTGCGCCTGGGCAACCTGCGCGCAAAGAAGCAGCGAGCAGAGTGCCACGGCGAGAATGGCGGAAACATTACGCATGGAACCTCCAGAGAGAATGGGGTTGTAGGTGCAGATACTATTGAGTTTGCGGATGGAACTGTCCTGCGCTCAGGCGCGGGACATGACAGTGCGATGCGAGCCCTTTCTCAGCACGCGATGGGAGGGGGTACACCGGGCTCCCGTTGAGGCGAGAGCACTGCCGGAGTGCGATACGTGATCACACCGGTGACCGGGGGTTGTATATCCGGGAAAAACGAGGTTCCAAAAAACACCGTGGCTACTGCTTGCGCGCAAAATTGACAGTGACAGGCCCGTCGTCCCTTACGTTGATGGCCGTGCTCGTTGTCGCAATTCGCGCGATCCCGACAAGGATCGTTGTCGTGCTCGTCCGCGTTTTCCAGTTCGCAACATCCCTTCGTGCAGCCCGCGGCGCATTGCGTCGCCATGCAGGAACATGCCTGAAGTGTCGCCCCGGGAGTGCCGAAGAGCAGCAAAAAACCCAGCAGGACGAGAAAAATTCCGTATGAATTTCGCGTAACCATGCCCTTCTAACATAGCACTTGATGATCGCTTTGTCAAGTAATCACACATGATTCCAAAGTATTGAAAACAATGGGGTTAGCATGGGGTTGCATACCGGACAATAGTGTCGTTTTTGAAAATGTTCCTCTGGCGACTTCTGACAGTGGCATTGATTCGCCGGCGAGGCTGAACTATTAGACGAAATCCACTGTTGTGACATATTGGTCTACCCACACGATTTCTCCTCACACTGGAAGAAAGCAATGAACGACAAGGACCGTAACGAACTCGAAGCGATCGAAACGCAGGAATGGATCGCCTCGCTGGACTACGTGCTCAGCGAAGGCGGGACCGACCGCGCACGGCGGCTGTTGCAGGACTTGCAGCAGTACGCCTTCAGTCGTGGTGTTCGCCTGCCCTTCACAGCAAATACACCGTACATCAACTCCATCCCCGCCGGCGCGCAACCCGCGTTTCCCGGCAGCCGCACGTTGGAGCGCCGCATCAAAAGTCTCATCCGCTGGAACGCCATGGCCATGGTCGTGCGCGCCAACCGCAAGGAGGAAGGTATCGGCGGGCACATCTCCACCTACGCCTCAGCGGCCTCGCTCTATGAAGTCGCCTTCAATCACTTTTTCAAAGGACGCGGCGAGGATGGCTTCAGCGGCGATCAGATATTTTTCCAGGGCCACGCGGCCCCGGGTATTTACGCACGCGCCTTTCTCGAAGGCCGCCTGAGCGAAGCGCAGCTGCAAAATTTCCGCCGCGAACTCGCTCCCGGAGGCGGACTGTCTTCGTACCCGCATCCCTGGCTCATGCCGGGATTCTGGGAATTCCCCACCGTGTCCATGGGTCTCGGTCCCATCATGGCCATTTATCAGGCGCGCTTCAATCGCTATCTCGAAGATCGCGGACTGAAGGCCGATAAAGGCACCAAGGTCTGGGCCTTTCTCGGCGATGGCGAAACCGACGAACCCGAAGCTCTCGGCGCCATATCGCTGGCCGCGCGCGCCAAGCTGGACAATCTCATTTTCGTGATCAACTGCAATCTCCAGCGCCTCGACGGGCCTGTGCGCGGCAATGGCAACATCATTCAGGAACTCGAACGCGTGTTCCGCGGCGCTGGCTGGAATGTGATCAAGGTGATCTGGGGTTCGGATTGGGATCCCTTGCTCGAAAAAGACAGCGATGGCGTGCTCGTGCGTCGCATGGGCGAAGTCACCGACGGCGAGCGGCAGAAGTATTCCATCGAAAGCGGCGAGTACATTCGCCGGGAATTCTTCGGCACGGACGAGCGCATGCTGAAACTGGTCGAGCAATACAGCGACGACCGTCTGCGCCGCCTGCGCCTGGGTGGACACGATCCGGAAAAAGTGTACGCCGCCTATAAGATGGCAGTGGAAAACACCGACGCACCCACCGTCATCCTCGCGCGCACCATCAAGGGCTACGGCCTCGGCGAAGCCGGCGAGGGCAAGAACATCACCCATCAGCAGAAAAAACTCAATGAGGACGAGCTGAAGGAATTCCGCACGCGCTTCAATATCCCCATCTCCGACGATGCGGTATCGGAGGCGCCATTCTACAAGCCCGACGACAACAGCCAGGAGATGATCTATCTGCGCGAGCGCCGCGCGGCTCTCGGCGGCTTCGTGCCCGAACGCCGTACCGAAGTCCCGCGTCTCCCCGTGCCCGATGAGTCGCTGTTCCAGGAATTTTACGAAGGCACCGAAGGACGCGAGGTGTCCACCACCATGGCCTTCGTGCGCATGCTCGCGAAAATGGTGAAGGATCCCGGCATCGGGAAATTCATCGTGCCCATCGTGCCCGACGAGGCACGCACCTTCGGCATGGAGTCCATGTTCCGGCAAATCGGCATTTACTCGCACGTGGGGCAGTTGTACGACCCGGTGGATTCCGCCAGTCTGCTGTACTACAAGGAGGCGAAGAACGGGCAGATTCTCGAGGAAGGCATTACCGAGGCGGGTTCGATGTCATCGTTCATCGCGGCAGGTACGGCCTACGCCACGCACGGCATCAACATGATTCCGTTCTTCATTTTCTATTCCATGTTCGGCTTCCAGCGCATCGGCGATCTGATCTGGGCGGCGGCCGACATGCAGGCCCGCGGCTTCCTCGTGGGTGGAACGGCGGGACGCACCACGCTCGCGGGCGAGGGTTTGCAGCATCAGGATGGCAACAGCCATTTGCTCGCCTATCCCGTGCCCAATCTGATCACCTACGATCCGGCCTTCGCCTATGAAATCGCCGTGATCCTGCAGGATGGTCTGCGGCGCATGTACTACGACCAGGAAAACATTTTCTACTACATGACCATTCTCAACGAGAATTACGAGCAACCGACCATGCCTTCGAGCGAGGGTGTGCGCGAAGGCATCCTGCGCGGACTCTACAAGTATACCGAGTCCACGCTGGCCAAGCCCAAGGCCCATGCCGACATCATGGCGAACGGCTCCATTCTCAACGAGGCCATCAAGGCCGCGGCCGTGCTGGAAGAGCAGTACGGCGTGGCCACCAACATCTGGAGCGCGACGAGTTACAAGGAATTGTACCGCAACGGTCTGGAAGTCGAGCGCTGGAACCGCATGCACCCGGGCGAAACCCCGCGTGTGGCATGGGTGACGCAGCAGCTCTCGCAGGCGAAGGGCGCCATCATCGCCGCCACCGATTACGTCAAAGCCCTGCCCGATACGATTTGCCGCTGGACACCCGGCGGCCTGATCTCGCTCGGCACCGACGGCTTCGGACGCAGTGAGGGACGTGCCGACCTGCGCAACTTCTTCGAGGTGGACCATCGCTTCATCACGCTCGCCACGCTGTCGTCGCTGCTCAACAAGGGCATGATCGACGGCAAGGTGGTGAAAAAGGCGATGAAGGATCTCGCCATCGACCCGGAAAAAGCGAACCCGATGATTTCATAGCAAAGGACTACCATGGCAACCGAAGTACGTTTACCTGAATTGGGTGAAAATATCACTGCCGGCGATGTCGTCCGTGTGCTGGTGAAAGCGGGCGACGTGATTGAAAAGGATCAGGCGCTGCTGGAACTCGAAACCGACAAGGCCTCCTTCGACGTGCCTTCGCCCGTGGCCGGCACGGTGCGACGTGTCGATGTGCAGGAGGGAGGAAAAGCAAAGGTCGGCGCGGTGATCATGCTCGTGGACGAAAGCGGCGCCGCCGAAGCGCCTCCCGAGCCGCCGAAAAAAGAAGCTACCCCGCAACAACTCCCACCGCCCGCTCCTGTCGAGGAAGCGCGTCCCGCCCCGCCGCCGGTCGAAACTCCCGCGCCGGCACCCCGTGCCGCCGCGGCGCCTGTGACGATGACGTCCGCCCCGGGGGTGCCCGTGCCGGCGGCTCCGTCTGTGCGCATGTTCGCTCGCGAAATCGGGGTGGACATTTCCACGGTCAAGGGCAGCGGCAAGGGCGGCCGCATTTCGGTCGAGGATGTGAAGGCGCATGCCAAGGCGCTGCTGAGCGGTGCGATGCCCGTCGCCGCCGGTCCGGCCGCGCGACCCGCACTGCCCGATTTCTCGGCCTACGGTCCCGTGCGCCGCGAGGCCATGAGCAAGGTGCGTCGCAAGACCGCCGAGCAGATGGAACTGTCGTGGAGCATTCCCGTGGTGACGCAGCACGACAAAGCCGATGTCACGAAGTTGGAGGAGCTGCGCACACGCTTCGCGAAAAAAGCGGAAGCCGCTGGCAGCAAACTCACCGTCACCGCCATCGCCCTGAAAGTGGTGGCCGAGGCGCTGCGGCGCTTCCCGCAATTCAACGCGTCCATCGATATGGCGCATGGCGAACTCGTGTACAAAGACTACGTGCATCTCGGCGTGGCGGTGGACACCGAGCGCGGACTGCTGGTGCCCGTGCTGCGCGACGCGGATAAGAAGAGCATTCTCGAACTTTCCGTCGAATTGCAGGGTCTGGCCGAAAAGGCGCGCAACCGCAACATCCGTCCCGACGAGATGAGTGGAGCGAGTTTCACCATCACCAATCTCGGTGGCATCGGCGGCACGGCCTTCACTCCCATCATCAACTGGCCGGAAGTGGCCATTCTCGGCATGTCGCGTTCGAGCATGGAGCCGGTGTACGTGAATGGCGCCTTCGAGCCGCGGCTGATGCTGCCGCTGTCGCTCACCTACGATCATCGGGTGATCGATGGCGCCGATGCCGCGCGTTTCCTGCGCTGGGTGGCCGAGGCGATGGAAGAGCCACTGCTGTTGGCGCTGTAAGCAACGATTTGACGTGAACCTGGAGTACATCAATGGCGGAAATTCAACATACTGATCTGGTGGTGATCGGCGGCGGGCCCGGCGGCTACGCGGCGGCGTTTTACGCCGCGGACTCGGGCATGAAGGTGACGCTGGTCGACACCGAACGCAACCCTGGAGGCGTGTGCCTGTACCGCGGCTGCATTCCCTCCAAGGCCCTGTTGCATGTGGCCAAATTGATCAACGAAGCGAAGCACGCCGCCTCCTGGGGCGTGCGCTTCGCCGAACCCGAAATAGACATCGATACACTGCGGGAGTTCAAGAACACCGTGGTGAACAAACTCACCGGCGGACTGGGCCAACTCTCCGGCGCGCGGAGCATTCAGGCCATTCAGGGCTGGGCCGAGTTCCGCGACAACAGCACGCTGCACATTCGCACGCATGATGGTGGCGAAATGGAACTGGGCTTTCGCCATGCCATTCTCGCCACCGGCTCGCGCCCGGCGGTCATCCCCGGTCTGCCTGTGGATTCACCGCGCGTGATGGATTCCACCGCCGCACTCGATCTGCCCGATATTCCCGGGCGTCTGCTGGTGGTGGGTGGCGGATACATCGGTCTTGAACTCGGCACGGTGTATGCCGCACTGGGTTCGAAGGTGACGGTGGTGGAAATGACCGACGGACTCCTGCCCGGTGCCGACCGCGACCTTGTGACGCAGTTGAAAAAGAAGTTGGATGTCTCCTTCAAAGCGATACTGCTCAATACGGGCGTGGTATCGGCGAAGGACACCGGCGGGGAAGTGGAAGTGACGCTGCGCGGTCCCGCGGGCGAAAGCATCGCGCATTTCGATCGCATTCTCGTGTCGGTGGGACGCAAACCCAATACCGCTGGTTTTGGGCTGGAACGCACGCGCGTTGTGGTGAACGAACGCGGCTTTGTCGTGGTGGATCCGCAGCGCCGCACGGCCGAGGAGCAAATCTTCGCCATTGGCGACATCACGGGCGATCCCATGCTGGCACACAAGGCCTCGCATGAGGCGCGTGTGGCGGTGGATGCCATTGCGGGGAAAAAAGCGGTGTTCGAGCCCTACGCCATACCGGCGGTGGTGTTCACCGATCCCGAAATCGCCTGGGCGGGTCTCACCGAAACCGAGACGAAAGCACAGGGGCGCAAGGTGGAAGTCGGACGCTTTCCCTGGGCGGCGTCGGGTCGAGCCACCACGCTCGACCGCTTCGACGGCGTGACCAAGGTCCTCGTGGATCCCGAAAGCGAGCGCCTGCTCGGCATCGGCATCGCCGGTCCCGGCGCCGGCGAACTCATCGCCGAAGGCGTACTGGCTCTGGAAATGGGCGCGACCGTCCACGACCTCGCCCTCACCATCCACCCCCATCCCACGCTGTCCGAAACCCTCATGGAAGCCGCCGAAGCCTGGTCCGGCCACGCCACGCACCTCTACCGCCCCAAACGACCATCGTAGAAGGGGTGGACCTACGAGTTGGGGCGGACCTACGGTCCGCCCCTTTCGCGTCTACCGAGAACCCGCGCCGTCAGTTGACGTGCACATCCTTTACCGACGTCGCCGTCTCGGCCTGTCGCAGAACATCGTCGAAGGTCAGCCCGCCCGCATCCTCGCGCACCTGCCGCGGATTGCGCCACATGCGCACTACGGCGATAACCAGCGGCACCACGCCGAGCCCGATGAACACTGTGTCAGGGATCATGCGCAGCCACAGAAGCAGATGCACCGTGGGCTGATAGTAGAAGTCGATGGTGCGCACATACCAGTAGCCGTGCTCGATGCCCTGGAGGAGTTGCATGAAGCCCACCGGCAGTAAGGTGATGAGAATCATACCCATCAATCCGGCATTCAAGCCCCAGAACGAGAGCTTGAGCAGCTTCTCGGCACGGACGTTGGAAATGGTACGCATGCTGAAAAGCAGCAGAGCGATGCCGAGCATGCCGTACACGCCCATGAGCGCGCCGTGTCCGTGTGCCGAGGTGAGGAAGCTGCCATGCGAGAAAAAATTCACCGACGGCAGGTTGATCAGGAAGCCCAGCAAACCCGCGCCGAAGAGATTCCAGAACGCCACGGACACGAGGAACATGAACGCCCATTTATACGGGAATTCCGCACCACCGAGCTTCGCGTAGCGATAGTGCTCGTAGGCCTCGATCACCAGCAGCGTGAGGGGAATGACTTCCATGGCCGAGAACACCGAACCCAGCGCCAACCACATTTCGGAGACGCCAATCCAGTAGTAGTGATGCCCCGTGCCGATAATGCCGCTGCCGAGAAGAATCACGAGCTGGAAGTACAGCGCTCGCAGCGTGGACTTGCGCGTCACCAATCCCATGTTCACCATCAGGAAGCCGATCACCACCACGGCGAATACTTCGAACATGCCTTCCACCCACAGGTGAATCACCCACCAGCGCCAGAAATCGGCCATGGTGATATGCGAGCCGGGGCTCATGAAAAAGGCGAAGCCGTAGAAGAGGGGAATGGACACCGAAGCGTACAGCAGGAGATGCGTCAACCCACCGCGATCGCTTTCCTTGCGTAATGCAGAACGCAAGCCGCGGAACATGATCACCAGCCACAGGCCGAGTCCCACCGCCAGAATGATTTGCCAAAAGCGCCCGAGATCCACATACTCCCATCCTTGATGCCCGAAGAGGAACCAGTTGTCGCCGAACTCGCCGCGCACGCCAAGGTATTCGCCGGCGAGACTGCCCAGCACCAGAGCCACGAGAGCCACGAACAGCACGTTGATCAACACCGACTGCTTCTTCGGCTCGCTGCCGCTGATCATGGGGGTGATGAACATGCCCATGGCGATCCATGCAGTGGCGATCCAGAAAATGGCGAGCTGCAAATGCCAGGTGCGCGCCACGTTGAACGGCAGAATGCTGGCCAGATCGAAGCCGTAGAACTTGTTGCCCTCGATGTAGGTGTGCGCCATGTAGCCGCCCAGCAAGGTCTGTAAAAGAAAGAGCAGGACCACCACCACAAAGTATTTGCCCAGCGCGCGCTGCCCGGGCGTCAGCAGCAGGCGACTGACGTTGATCTTGGGAAAGGTCTTGAACGCGGGCTCGGATTCAAGCCGATAGCGCTTCCAGAGAAAGAGCAGTAAGGCCGTCATGCCAATCAGCAGCGTGGCGCTGATGCCGCTCCACACGTAGGAACTCGCGCCCTGCAGGTTGCCCGCGTCGGGATCGTACGGCCAATTGTTGGAGTAGCTCGTGCTCGTGCCCGGGCGCACGGTGTGCGACAGCCACGCGGTCCAGTAGAAGAAATCCGCCATGTGCTGCGCCTGATCGCCGGCGATGAACCAGCCGCTGCCTGACGTGCGCGTGCGGATGATGGCGTTGGCCTGCAAGCCCGCCTTGTCGTCGGCTTTCGAGAACATGGCGCGGTAATGCGCGCGCACGGCTTCGAGCGCCGCCGCCTGACCGTCGGTCAGTACGATGCGGTCGCTGTTGGCATCGTAGCCGTTGTGCTTGAGTTCGCGTATCACCTGCGCGGCGATGGCATCGCGATCGGCCACGGGAAGCTTCTCGTACGTCTGTCCATGATCGCGCTGCGCATAGAATTCGCGCATCGACGTGGTGATGATGTGCAGCGATTGCGCGGTGAAGTCGGGTCCGAGGTACGAGCCATGCCCCAAGGTGCTGCCGTACTGCATCAGTCCGTGACTCTGGTACACCGCCTGTCCGGCCATGATTGCTTCGTAGCTGCTGAGCTTTTCGCCCTGTTGATTCACGATGGATGCGGGGCGCGGCGCCGAATCCTTATACACCCAATAGCCGCCGATCAACAGAACAGTGAAGCCGAACAGCATCGTCAGGAGAAGGACATGCTTCCAGATGCCGGATTGTGCGTCGTTGGTTTTCATGATGTGCTTCCTATGAAAAATGTGCGTGTTGTCGCGTGGGTGAAAATCAGGCCAGCGCCTGGACGGACTGTTCGAGCGCGAAGGCGCGCGGATGCAGCACGTTGTTTTCCAGATGAATGTGCATGTGCAAATCCTGCTCGAATTCGGCGATTTCGCGATACAGCAGCGTGTACGTGGCGCAGGCATCGGCGGGCGGTGTCAGATCGTTGCTGATGGCATGCATGCGCTCGAGAATGCGTCCCGCGCCTTCGTGCTCGGCTTCCATTACGGAAATGGGTCCGGTCACCGAGCCGAAGCCCGCTGGCTGCGCATCCATTTCGCCACGCTCCATGGCGGCCAGGCGGCGGATGTAGGGAAACAGGATTTGCTCCTCCTTGATGAGATGGGCGGCAAGCTCGTCGCGCAGACGAAGGAAGAGTTGCTCCACCTCCACGGTTTCGGGATGCGTATCGCCATGGCGGAAGGCCACCTTGGCCGCGTGTTCGGCGATGGTGGGTAGCATGGACCGCACGTACTGATGATGCGTGTTCACGATGAAATCGATGAGAAAATCGGTGCTCCACTGCCGCACGTCTCGTCCGCCTTCGAGGGGGATGGCGCGCAGCTCCTCCAGCACCTGCTCGGCGTTCAGCGAGCGCTGTGCGCAGGCGTCCTCCAGCGTGCCACGTCCGCCGCAGCAGAAATCGATGCCCTTGCCCTCGAAGTAGCGGGCGGTTTGAATGTTGTGCGCGACAATGTCGCCGATTGAGGTGTCGAGTGTGTATTCCATGATCGTTCTCCGTTGACGGTGGCAGTGAGTTTCCTGCATCAAACTAGCCAGCCCGAGCCGCCGAACATTTGACATGGATCAGATTTTCGCATTTTCCTTCGAATGCGGTTGCGTATTTGCCGGATCGCGGAGTGCTTGCTATTTTTCCGGCATGCACGACGACACCTTGCTCGACATCATCAAGGGCATTCCGCTCTTCTCCGAACTGAATCTCGACGACATGATGCGTCTCATGCCCTCGTGCAGTGTTCGGCAGGAGAAAAAGGGAACGCTGTTGTTTCGCGAAGGCGAGCGTTACCGCGGCATGTATGTGGTGCTGGAAGGATCGGTGAAAGTGTTCCGCGTCACTCCCGAGGGACGCGAGACAGTGCTGCATCTGCTTTTTCCGCCGCAGACGCTGGCGGAAATTCCCATGTTCGCCGGCAGCGATTTCCCGGCGCACGCCGAAACGCTGGAGGACAGCACGCTGTGCTTTGTCGAGCGCGATGGCTTCCTCTCCCTCATCCAGCGCGATACCGATCTCGCGGTGAAAATGCTCGCAGGCCTTTCAAAGCGTTTGCGTACACTGGCCTCGCAACTGGAGGAAATCACCGCTCATGATGTGCGTACGCGCCTGTTGCATTATCTGATCGGCGAGCACGAACAGCAAGCGCACGCACACACGCAACTCCTGCCGCACGTGCGCCTGCGCGTTTCCAAATCCGTACTCGCCTCCACGCTCAGCACCACGCTCGAAACCCTCTCCCGCACCTTCCGCAAGCTCGAAGACGAAGGCGTACTCCGCGTCAAAGGCCGCCTCGTGCAATTCGACAGCACCCACGCCCTCCGCAGCACCCTCGCCACGCCACCACGACCCTGATCGCCCGCGTCGCACGCCGTTCCGCGCCGCCCCGCCGTTCCGCCCGTTCCGCGTCGCCACGCCGTTCCGCGCCGCGTCGCCGCGTTCCGCGGAATCTGTAGGGGCGAACCTACGTGTTCGCCCCAATTGACCACCACAAACCCTCGCCCCCGTACAAATCATCGCAAATCATAAACAAAAAAATCCCGGATGATCCGGCCAATCCCGGATGATCCGGCCAATCCCGGATGATCCGGCCAATCCCAATTCATCTCCAAAAAATTCCGGATAGCGACAAAAAGGGCGGACACGCAGGTCCGCCCGTACGGATTTCCGGGCTTTGGGGGATAGGAGGGATTGCCGCGCTTGCGAAAATCCCGGCTTCGAGGGGGGGGATCAATCCTTGAGGAACAGCTCGAGCAGGCGTTCGAGGTCGTCGTGGGAATAGAATTCGAAGCTGATGCTGCCCTTGCCGTCTTTGCCGGTGCTGATGTTCACCTTGGTGCCGTAGATGGGGCGGAGCTTGCGGCTCAATTCTTCAAGCTGTGATGCGGCCGTGTTTGTGGGCAGGGGTTTGGGGGTGGGTGTGGTGCGCTGCACGGTGTAGATGCTCTTCACCAGTTCTTCCACCTTGCGCACCGAGAGGTTCTCACGAACGATGCGCTGCCAGATGCGGAGCTGTGCCTGCTCGTCCGGAAGGGAAAGCAACGCGCGTGCGTGCCCCATGCTCAGCTCGCCGCGCTGCACGCTTTCGAGAATGCGCTTCGGCAACTTGAGCAGGCGGATGAAATTCACCACCGTGCTGCGATCCTTGCCCACGCGCCGGGCGATCTCCTCGGGTGTGTGCTGATAGTCTTCGACGAGCTGGCGGTAGGATTGCGCGATTTCCACGGGATTGAGTGTGGCGCGCTGAATGTTCTCGATCAGCGCGAGTTCGATCATCTCCTCGGCACTGTCCACTTGCCGGATGTACGCCGGAATATGCGTGATGCCGGCCAGTTTGCAGGCGCGCAGGCGCCGTTCGCCGGAGATGAGTTGATACCCGCCTTCCCAGCGACGCACAGTCACCGGTTGCACCAGCCCTTTTTCACGAATGGATTGAGCCAATTCCTGCAGGGCTTCGGGTTCGAAGTCCATGCGCGGCTGATAGGGATTGGGATCGATGTTCGCCACTTCCACATGGGCGAGAATGTCCGTGCTCTGACCGTCATCCAGGGTCTCGCTGCTGGGAACGACGGTCACCTCCTGTTCCTGCTGGGGAGCGGGAGTGATGAGAGCGCCGAGACCTTTGCCGAGAACCATTTTCTGTTTCGTCACGGAATATCCAATCGCTTACATGTCGTCGTGTTGCATCGAGTCGTCGGCTACGGTCACGGGACCGGCCAAGGCCTTCTGGCGGCGGAACTCGGCCTTGCCGAGCGTGATTTCCTGCGCGAGATCGATGTAATTCTGCGTGCCCACCGAAAGGGCGTCGTAGAGAATCACCGGCTTGCCGAAGCTCGGCGCCTCGCTGAGGCGCACGTTGCGGCTGATGATCGTGTCGAACACCTTGTCACCGAAATAATTGCGCACTTCCTCGGCCACCTGCTTGGACAGGCGCAGGCGTGTGTCGTACATGGTGAGCAGCACGCCCTCGATGTCCAGCGCCGGATTCAGATGCTGACGCACAATGTTGATCGTGTTCAACAGCTTGCCCAGTCCCTCCAGCGCGTAGTACTCGCATTGCACTGGAATCAGCACCGAATCGGCCGCGGTGAGTGAGTTGAGCGTGAGCAAACTCAGCGACGGCGGACAGTCGATGACGATGTATTCATAGGAGCCCGACAGCGCTGCGAGCGTGCCTTTGAGCACATGCTCGCGACTGGGACGATCCACCAACTCGATTTCCGCGCCCACCAGATTGATATGCGAGGGAATGAGATCCAACCAGGGAAGCAACGTGGATCGAATGCCCTCTGCTGCGGGCGTTCCGTCGATCAGCAGCTCGTAAATCGTGGTGTTGGTCGTGGCGGTGTCGAAGCCCACACCACTGGAGGCGTTGGCCTGCGGATCGATGTCCACGAGCAGGGTTTTATGTTCGGCCACAGCGAGACTCGCGGCGAGATTGACCGAGGTGGTCGTTTTGCCGACGCCGCCTTTCTGATTGGCTACTGCGATGATTTTTGCCATACCGTGTGTTCGTTATTCTCGTGGAGACGCGCTGCCGCTCTCCCGTGCTGTTGTTCCGAGCGATTCATCCATCCAACGCGCATACGGTGCCGAAGCGGCTGATATCGGAACGAGGATGATTTCGGGAACATCGTACGAATGTTCCTCACGCACCCGCTGCTCGAGGCGTGGGAACAGTTCCGTGGTCGTTTTGCACATCAACAGCGATTCCTCCGCCTCTTCGCATTTGCCCTGCCAGCGATAGATGGAACGCACGGCGGGGAGGATGGAAACGCAGGCGGCGAGCCGCTCCCCGACAAGCATGTCGGCGAGTTTCCGTGCCTCGTCGAGGGAAGAGGCCGTGATGTACACGACAGCGTATGTTTCTGTCGAATCGGCCATATCATTACAAAGGTAGGCGCGGGCGAGCTGAGAAGCAATGCGCATGCGGCAGGCGATACGGTTCGGATGGTGCAAAACTTTTTCCTTGACATTCTCCTAAGACTATCGTAGGTTGCTCCTAAAGTGTTAGTAAAGGAGGAGCCATGCCACGTAAAAAACTGGAATTGTCCGCCGCCGAGTGGGAGATCATGAATGTGATCTGGGACGCGGGCACTCCCCTCACGGTGCGCGAAGTGATGGATCGCCGCTATCCGAAGGACGAGAAGGCCTACACCACGGTGCAGACGCTCATGAACATTCTCGTGGACAAGGGCATGCTCAGGCGCGGCAAACAGGGCATCGCGAATACGTACAGTCCCGCCGTCAAGCGCGACGCGGTGCTCGATGCATCCATGTCCACCGTGGCCCGGCGTATGTTCAGCGGTTCCTTCGGCGCCATGGCCACCTATCTGGTGCATGCGAACAAATTGAGCGAGGAGGATATCGCCGCCCTCCGCGCCTTGCTCGACCGCGAGGAGGAACGCCATGGATGATTTCATCACACAACTCAACGCGCTCTCGCCGCAATTTCTCTCCGTCTGGCTCACGGCGCAGGTACAAACAGCGGCCTTCCTGCTGCTGATCTGGGCGGTTGATGCCTCGCTGCCCCGTGCCTCCGCGCGCTTTCGCTACGCGCTGTGGATGACGGGATTGGTGAAGGTCATGATACCGCCGGTGATCGGTTTCCCGGCGAGCGAAGTCATACCCATGCCGGTGTTCACCAGCGCGCAGTATCTGGTGCAGTCGAGTCCCGCTGCGGCGCAGCCGCTGTTGCCAAGCACGGTGACGACATTCGCGCTTATCCTGCTCCTGCCGTCGCTGCTACTGGCACTCTGGGCGGGCCTACGGTCCCTGCGTCTCCGTGCGAGCTTGCGGCACGCCCAGGCGGTGACGCTCGACGGCTATGGCCGCGGTCTGCGTCTGCGTCTTGGAGCATCTCTGCACACTCCTCTCGCATTCGGCATCCTGCGCCCCACGATCTACCTCACTCCGGACGTGTGGCACGGGCCCGCCCAGGGACTTCGCTCCGTGATTCTGCATGAACATGAGCATATTCGGCGCCGGGACGGCATTGTGGTGCTGCTGCAAACGCTGTTGCAAATCGTCTTCGCCGTCAATCCGATGGTCTGGGTCATGAATCTGCGCTTGCACCGATATCGCGAACAACTCTGCGACAGCGCGGCTCTACGCAACAGTGGTATCCCGCCGCAAACCTACGGCCGCCTGCTTCTGGATCATATCGAGGCCCAACGCAATCGCGTGCTCGTGATAGGGACGAGCTTCTTCGAAACCCGACACGGCATTGTCGAGCGCATCAGTCATCTCTTCGTGGTTGGAAAGGAGGAACGCATGCGGTGGAAACACTACGCCATTCTGGCGCTTCTCGTACTCGTGATCGCACCATTGTCGTGGAAATGCGGCGACGGACGCGACGTGAGCGTCAAATATCCGGTCGAGCATCGAATGGAGACGGGGAGCGAAGAGGACAGTCTCTCC
>JAMIQH010000203.1:0-6196 GCA_035914695.1 Bacteroidota bacterium
ATCGAGAGGTAGGGCTGCGAATCCCAGTACTTGGTGTTCACATTCTCGCCGAGATTGCGGATGTTCTGCCACTTGCCGTTGTAATCCATTTGCGCCACGTAGATGTCGCAATCGCCCAATCCATCCTCGGTTTCGCATTGCACGAAATACACGTACTCGCCGTCGGGCGTGATGTACGGCGAGCCCTCATCCTTTTCGGAATTGATGATGCCGCCGTAATTCAGCGCGCGCGACCAGCCGGCGCCTTCGCGATCGGTGAACCAGAGATCGTCGCCCTGTATGTAGCCCTCGATCGTGGGGCGCTTGCTGGTGACGATCAGACGATTGCGGTACAGCACCATGCCGAAATCATCTTCCTCGGAATTCACATTCTCACCGAGATTCGTGGCCACGACATTGTCATGGCTCAACAGCTCGCCGGGCGGAATACTGCCGCAACTGCTGAGCAAGGATGCGAACGCGAGAAAAGCGAGCAGAATGGGAAGCGTACGTCGTGTCATCATGTGCGTTAGAATTCGAATTTGAGAATGGCCGTGGCATGGATGGCCTGCGCCTTCCAATCGTCGTCATCGGAAATGGTGGTCAAAGGAATGCCGTACGATACTTCGGGCGAAAAACGCAGCCGACGTCCCAGACGGAGGTTCAATCCCACGCCGGCGCGCACATCCATGCGCAGTGATTCGGCGCGGGGAATCTCCCCGCTGTCCATTGTCACCACGCGCGAGTCGCCGCCGTTCACTGCCAGATCGAATTGCGGATCCACGTTGGTCAGCGTGTACTCCTGCGTGCTCGTGCCGGTCACACCCACGGCGGGTCCGCCGAAGATGTAGAGAAACGGCAGCGGTTGCACGATCAGCACGGGATGCAGCATGAAATACGAGAGTTTCACCACGTTTTTTCTTTCATGCTCCACATCCACAATGCCCTCGTTCAGCACCTCCGTGGGGATGAGCAGCTTGTAAGAAAACTCCGCACCCATGTCGTTGTACAGCGCCTTCACAGCCACACCGATCACCGGCGAGAACATCCGGCCCAGCTCGAACCCCAGCGTCAGGCGCGTGCCGCTGCCGTCGCGGAATTCACATTGGCAGAAATCCGTCAGGAACGCGCCCTCGTGCGTGACGAGATTCACGCCCAGTTGCGGACCGAACCACCAGTCGGGCGGCGAGGGACTGAGCACGTCGGAGGGAGCGGCGCCAAAATCGTGGGACTGTGCGTGAAGCATGCCGGGCAGAAGCAGGAGCAAGAGCACCGCGGCTCCGCACAGACGGGTACACCGGAGATCCAGTTGTCGGGAGGTGCGCATGTACATTCCGGAGAGTGATTGCGTGAAAAGTGAAAGTATCGCCGAATTTCGCATGAAAAGCAACAGAAAACGCCGGGACCACGTGGATCCCGGCGTTGCGGTTTCCATGCCGCGTTACAGCGGCGTCAGATGAAGTTCACCTTGCGCGCGTAACTCCGCAATTCCTCGCGGAACTGCGGATGCGCGATGTGAATCAGCTCGTTCACGCGCTGACGCACGGTCTTGCCGAACAGCGAGGCCACACCGTATTCCGTCACCACATAGTGCACATCGGCGCGATTGGTGGTCACGCCGGCTCCGGGAATCAGATGCGGCACAATGCGGCTCAGCTCGCCATTCCTGGCCGTGGCCGGCAGCGCGATGATGGGCTTGCCGCCGGGCGAACGCGACGCCCCGCGAATGAAGTCCACCTGTCCGCCGAAGCCGCTGTACAAGCGCGGACCGATGGAGTCGGCGCACACCTGTCCGGTGATGTCCACTTGCAACGCGGAGTTGATGGCCACCATCTTCCTGTTCTGCGCCACGATGAAGGGGTCGTTCACATAGTGGCTGGGGTGGAATTCCACCACGGGATTGTTGTCGATGAAGTCGTAAATCGTTTTGGTGCCGAGCACGAACGACGCCACCATCTTACCCTTGTGCAGGGTTTTCTTCTCGTTGTTGATCACGCCCATTTCCACCAGCTTGATCACGCCGTCGGAGAACATCTCGGTGTGTATGCCGAGATCGCGCTTGTTCTCGAGATAGTTGAGCACGGCATCCGGAATGGCGCCGATGCCCATCTGCATGGTGGATTCGTCCTCGATGAGTTCGGCGATATGTCCGCCGATTTTGGCGTACACTTCCTGCTCGGCCGGATCGGTGACCTCGCCCACCTGCGGCATTTCGCGGATCGGCGTGTCCACTTCCACAATGTGGTGGATTTTGTTGATGTGAATGAAGCAATCGCCCAGCACGCGCGGCATCTGCGGATTCACCTGCGCGATGATGGTTTTCGCCATTTCACAGGCCGGCTTGGTCATTTCCACGCCGACGCCGAAGCTGCAAAAGCCGTGCTCGTCGGGAGGCGAGACGTGAATCAGCGCCACGTTCACCGGCAGGATTTTCTGATAAAACAGTTCGGCGACCTGGCTGAGGTAAATGTGGGTGGCATCGGCCAGACCCGCGTTCACCGCGGGGCGCACATTGCCGCCGATGAACAGCGCGTTGTGCCGGAAATGCCCCTGCATCTCCTCGGAGACATAGCCCGATTCGCCGATGGTGAGAATGTGGTCCACGTGCACGTCGGTCAGTTCGTGCCCGCGGCCGATCATCGCGCGGATGAGCACCTCGGGTACGGCGCAGCCCGGATGCACGTACACGTGATCCCCGGACTTGATCGCCTGCACGGCCTGCTCGGCGGTGGTGAGTTTGTTTCGATAACTGGACGTCCAATCCATGCGTGTTCCTCGGATGACTTTTCTATGATCGAATGATTAGCAGCACTCGTACGGAGTGACGTCGAAGCCGTACACTTCCTGCAACAGGGCATGCGTGGCCTTGCCCTGATGCGTGATGACACCGCAACGGACACAGGGGTCGGTTTTCGTTGCCGGATCGAATCCATGCAACATGGTCTGGAGATACGGCAGCAGCGCGTTCGTCAACGCGTAGGTGGAGGTGCGCGCCACCACCGATGGCATGTTGGGCACGCAGTAGTGAATCACACCGTGCTTGATAAACACGGGATCCTGTATCGTGGTGGGCCTGCTGGTCTCCACGCATCCACCCTGATTGATGGAGATGTCGATGATCACCGCGCCGGGCTTCATGGTCTTCACCATGTCCTCGCTGATGATCTGATGGCTGCGCTCGTCGTTGATCGAGATCGCGCCCACGAATACGTCGGCGATGGTGCAACCACGGCGCAGGTTTTCGGGCGAGGCCATCACGGTGGTGACGCGTTTGTTGAAATACTGATCCGCCGCGCGCAGCCGGTCGAGATTGTTGTCGAGCAGAATCACCTGCGCTCCCAAACCGAGCATGGCCTGCGCCGCCGACAGTCCCGACGCGCCGGCACCGAGTATGACCACCGCCGCGGGCGCCACGCCGGCGAGACCACCCAGCAGCACGCCGCGTCCGCCCATATCGCTGCGCAGGAAGCGCGCGGCCACTTGCGCGGCCACCTGCCCCGAGATTTCGCTCATCAGGCGCAACACGGGATAGCTGCCGTCGTTGGCGCGCAGCAATTCGTAGGCGCAGGTGGTGATATTGTTGTCGAGCACATGCTGCACGAGTCCGCGCTGCCCCATGCCCAGGAGCATGAAGGACATGAGGATTTGTCCCGGCCGCAGCAATTGCGCTTCCTCCTTGCTCGGGGGCATGACCTTGAGCAGAATGTCGGCGCGGCCCGCCGCTTCCTCGGCCGAGTACACCACGCCCGCACCGGCGCGCTGGTACTGCTCGTCGCTGAAGCGCGCGTCGAGTCCGGCCCCGCGCTCGATCACCACCTGGGCGCCGGCAGCCACCAGAGACTCCACACCGAATGGCGAGAGTGCGACACGCTGTTCATTCTCGAAGCGTTCTTTCAGAATTCCGATAACCATGATGTCACCTCTATGCAAATAATGTTGTCCGCGTATGTGCCTAGACGCCGTTGCCCGAGCGTCGCGCGGAGAGCAGCGTGTTGCGCATGAGCATGGCGATGGTCATGGGACCCACGCCGCCGGGCACCGGGGTGATGGCCGCGCATTTGTCCTTCACCGCATCGAAATCCACATCGCCCACGAGGCGCGATCCCTTCGGCGCGGTAGCGTCTTCGATGCGGTTGATGCCCACATCGATCACCACGGCGCCGTCCTTCACCATGTCGGCGGTGATGTAGCGGGCTTTCCCGATGGCGACGATGAGTATGTCGGCTTCGCGCGTGTAGCGTGCGATATCCGGTGCCGCCGAATGCGCGATAGTGACAATGGCGTTGGCGCCGGCGGCCTTTTGCACCAGCATGTTCGCCACGGGTTTGCCCACGATATTGCTGCGTCCCACCACAACCACATGCTTGCCGGCCGTTTCCACTCCCGCGCGCAGCAGCATCTGCTGTATACCCGCCGGCGTGCAGGGCGCGAAACAGTCCTGCCCCAGCGACAGCTTCCCCACATTCACCGGGTGAAAGCCATCCACATCCTTGCGCGGTGCGATGGCCTCGATGACGCGGGCTTCGTCGATATGCGGCGGCAGGGGCAGTTGCACCAGTATGCCATGAATATCAGGATCGATGTTCCACGCGCCGATGCGCGACAGCACCTCGTCCTGTGTGGCCTCGGCGGGAAGTTCCACCGTGGTGGAATGAAAGCCGCAATAGTCGCAGGCCTTTTCCTTCGAACTCACATACGAACGGGAGGCCGCGTTGTCGCCCACCAGCAGGAAGGCCAGCCCTGGCACAATGCCCTGCCGCTCGCGCAGCAGCGCCGTCTCGGCCCGGACCTCGTCCTTGATGGTTGCGGAGAGCGTCTTTCCGTCAAGCAGCATCGTCGGCATTGCGTCGAAACTCCGGTAATGTGATGGTCTCAATGGACACGGCCAGGCCCGTGGTGTAATCGAGCTTCAACAGCACCGCGGAGAGATGCACGTCGCTGTCGGCCATTTCGAATTTGTGTGGTGTTTGTTTGATGAAACGTTTGAGCGCGATGTCCTTGCGCATACCCAGCACCGAATCGTACGGGCCGGTCATGCCCACGTCGGTGATGTAGGCGGTGCCTTTGGGCAGGATTTTCGCGTCGGCGGTTTGCACATGCGTATGTGTGCCCAGCACCGCGCTCACCCGGCCGTCGAGATGCCAGCCCAGGGCGATTTTCTCGGCGGTTGCCTCGGCGTGCATATCCACCACGATCATGCGCACCTGCTCACGAAGACGATCCACCGCCCAGTCGGCGGTTTTGAAGGGACAGTCGATGGGACTCATGTAGGTGCGACCTTGCAGGTTCAGCACCCCGAGTTTGCCCGCCGGTCCGAGATCGACGATGGTGAAGCCGCGGCCGGGATTCTCGCGCGGGTAGTTGGCCGGACGCAGGAGATTGGCCTCGGTGGCGAGCATTTTCTGTATATGCCACTTCTCCCAGATATGATTGCCCGAGGTAACCACGCGCACGCCGAGTTCCTGCAATTCCTTGAACTGCTGCTCGCTGATGCTCTTGCCGTCCATGGCGTTTTCGCCATTGGCGATCACGCAGGCAATGTCATGCTTTTGCAGCAGCGAGGGGAGGAACATGCGGACGGCGTTGAAGCCCGGGGTACCGACGATATCGCCGATGAAGAGAACGGAGAGAACTGACATGACAACCGTAATAGTGACGCGAACCGACTCTTCACAAGGTATGAAAACGGACCGCCTTCTCCAACACGGCGAGGGTGGGGTGGCCGGGAGCGGACGACTATCTCTGCGCAACCTCTTGCGACGTTTGTCACGACGATTGATGCGGATGCATGGTCAATTCGCATCAGCGAGGGATTCTCTCCTAACTACACTGCAAGACCGAAGGATTGACTGCGCGTCGTGAGCCACGATACTGCGCAGAATTCGAGTCAGGCGATGTCTCTCGCAATTGACTGTGTTCCACCGTCATTTCTGATGTCATTCCTGAAGGCCACCTCTTGCGTTTCATTTCCGTACATGGTATGTTGCCGGGGTAAATGGGATACGACGGTGTGGTATTATATCGCGGCGGGAACGTGCGCAACGTTGTCGCTGTCGCAGGACGCGCCTCCCGCGTCATCGTCGGTTCCGGTGATTCCATTCTCTTCATCATTTTCGGAGGTTGCCATGCATGTGTACTTTCAAGGCAACGCCCCGCCGTGTCGGGTGTTGCCGCTGACCGCCATACTGCTCGCGCTCTGCGCCGCGCCCTGGTTGGC
>JAMIQH010000204.1:0-2174 GCA_035914695.1 Bacteroidota bacterium
CGTGGAGTGCGCTACCGCGAAGTCTGGCCCGGTGTGGATGTGGAGTATGTGGAGCTGGAAGGTCGGTTGTTGCAGCGCATTGTGCTTTCGGCCGATGCAGACGCGGAGCGCGTGGCCATCGTGGCGGGCAATCTCGGCGGCAACGCATTGAGCGGTATCGAGGCCGAGGGGAGATTGTACCGGCGAGGAGACACATTGCGCGTGAAACCGCAGCGCAACACCTTCGAATTGCGGCAAGTCATAGAGACCGAGGTCAACACGTATTTCGGAGGAAATGGTATTGATGGGATAATGAGCATGGATCTCGCGCGTGACGACGCGGTGCTGCTGTACATGCTCAGCACTTCGACGGATTTGCCGCTGCGGACGGCACTGCAAGGGACGCATCGCGGGGGACCATTCAATATCGACGCGTACGTGGCCTGTCTCGAAGCGGATTTGCGCGAGTTGCGCTTCGCCACCTATCTCGGAGGCAGCGGCGACGATCCGGCTTCGCCCTGGCGAGCATTGCATCCCACGATAAACGGTCACCTTGCCCGCTACACACCGGCGGGGGATTTCGTGCTGCTCAACAATCCGCAGTCGATGGATTTCCCCATTACATCCAACGCCCTGCAACCCGACCGCTACACCTCGCCTCATCCGCTGCGACGCAATGGCGCCGCGGCGCTCGTCGCGCTCACCGCCAATGGTGCGCTACGAACATCGACCTGGCTGGGTGGCCCGCGCTGGTTCGGAGCGTATTTGCTGGACCTCGGCCCCGACGGTAGCGTATATGTGATCGGCACGGCCAGCGGGCGGCAATGGTTCGTGCGCCCCGGGGGACTGCAGGATACCATTCGCAATGGCGCGGGATGCGACGACGGGATCACGCCCTTGCTCGTATTGGCGCGACTGTCTCCCGCATTGGATTCGGTGCGCAACGCGACTTATTTTTTCGCTCCCGATGGTATCATGGATACGCTGGAGGTGCTCAATTTCGATTTTCTCACCATGGACGTGGATCATGACGGGAACGTGCTGCTGGCCGGGAATTGGGGAGGAAGGGCATTGCCATTGGTGAACGCGTGGCTGGACACCGGCGAAGTGTGGGGCGGGTATATGGCAAAAATCGACCCTTCGTTGGCGAGACTGCATTACTGTACGCATTTACCAATCCCGTCCAATGGCGCTGGGTCTCATGTGGGACCAAATACACAAGTTTGCACGGACAGGAATGGAAACGGTTGGCTCCTTTTGAATAAAGGCAATCTCCAAATACCTCTGCCGATACTCGGTCCTCATCAGCGAGTCAGCGGGCTCGATATCGTAATTAAATTTAGACCTGACGGCGGTGTACCGGAATTCTCATTCTACTTACCATGGAATGGGCTTACCCACAATCCCGAAACCATGCTCATAATTCCCGACTCCTGTGGACGGATGCTGTTTTTAGGTCGTATTTCGCCAACCCAGGGTGATGAACCCGGACTTCCGATATCCGGACCGGAGGCTAATTCGCCAACCCATTTCTTTGCTGCCATTAATCCAGTGAATGCTGCTGTCGAATATCTTGGCTATTTCCACACGGACAGCAGCTACGCGACGGAGTATCAAGCCACAGCACCTTCACCGATATTGGGAGGCCACTCAATCGGTGTGCTGAATCCGACAGAAGGCCCCTTTCTTCCTCTGCAACTTGACAGAAGTGGCAATCTTCTGGTGGCGGGATATGTCAGAGGCACGCCACCCGACGGTATCACCCCCCTGCGCGCGTTTCAATCCACATTCGGCGGGGTTATCGACGGCTACCTCATCCGCACGCGCGTGCCGGGCTGCGAGCTGCTGGGTTGCGCGATCGCCATGCCGACACTGCTCACCGTGGGGGATATGCCGCCGGTGCGCACGCCGGAGTACTTTCCCGTGAGCGTGACCCTGCGCAACAACGATCCGGCGCGGGGCGTGCGGGATGTCGAATGTCAAATCACCTTGCGCGCGGGCTTGCTTCTCGATCCCCCCACGCAGTCCGCCCGGCAATCCCTCGGCGCGCGCGTGCTCGCTCCGGGCGAAAGCGCCACGCTCACCTGGACTGTGCGCGTCGACTCGGCCCGCCTGCCCGCCGACGGCGTGTGGGTGGACGCCGTCTGCACCTACCGCAGCGCGGTGGACATGCTCGGCGGCACACCCGCCGGCAC
>JAMIQH010000205.1:0-1515 GCA_035914695.1 Bacteroidota bacterium
TCCCCTCAATCCGCGGAATCTCGCGATCGGTGTCGACTCGCCGTCGCGCACGGAGGCCATACCCGCCACGGCATGGGAAGGCGGCGGCGTGTGGTGGAGCGCCGACGGAGGCGAGACCTGGAGCAAGCTTCCCATCGAAGGTCTCCACAATTACAATGTGACGCATGTCGCGGTGTTCGCCAACCCTCGGCGGGTGCTGGCGGCCACACCCTGTGGTGTGTATGAATATCCGTTGAATCCGACATCGACGGAGCCCGCGCATTCCGGCCTGCGTCCGACGGACGCAGAGATCAGCATCCAACCGCATCCCGCGCGAAGCTCGGTACGCATCGGGTACAGCGTGGCGTTGCCGGGCACGGTGCGTATCGCGTTGTGGGACATGCTCGGCCGCGAGGTCCTGCGTCGCATGGAAGAGGCGAGACTGCCCGGCGCGCGGAGCACATCGCTCGACCTCACTCATCTGCGTGACGGTGTGTACATGCTGACGATCGAAAGCCCGGGTGCCGCGAGTTCGCGTCGACTGCTGCTGCGGAAATGAGAATGCGGCACTACACTTCGCCGCGTCTGCAAGGCACGGGAGCGGGAAGTCGTCACATGCATGCCCTTCCTCACTCCCGTGCCGTTCGCCGACCGAAGTACGGGGGCGAGGGCGGGTGGTACTACAGCAGGGAAACTGCGTCGCGTAATAGGACATAGTACGTCCGAATAGCGCGGTGTTTTGTTCTTGATTGTTCGGTGAATTGCGGCTATTTTCCGCCTATCGTCCTGATAAGCTGTAGTATTCCGGTGTACGGACTCCGTTTTCAGCGATTCGCCTCGCCCGTGTTGTCGCCGTCGCACGCAAACATCGCCGATCTCTCCATTACGAAGGAGCCGCAATGAAACCGTTGTTACCCATCGTGTTTACCTGCCTCTGCCTTTTTCGCTCCGGCCTCGCAGTTGCACAGTGGCAACAGCTTCACGTCCCTTCGCAGCATGGTACGCTCGCCTGTGGCCCTGATGGAACGCTGTGGTTGGTGACGAACGGCACACTGTGTCATTACGACACGGAACTCGCTGCGTGGAGATATCAGCCCTATCCCTACGATCTGAATGCGCGCGACGTGCTAGGACGCGTGGTGGATAGCCCCCCTCGGCAGCTTGCCGTACTCTCCCGCGATTCATTGATTCTCGTCTCCGCTTCAACGAAAACGTCGGGTGAAGTATATGTTCTGGTGCGTGGTGAGGAAACGATTCATTCCTCGATGCATGGGATAGCAGGGAAACGGCAAACAGTCGCAGCGCCGTATGTTATTCCGACGCGCGGACGTGACGGAGAAGTATTGCTTTGCCACGACGATTTGTACGAGTCTCGTGACAATGGTGCGACATGGCAACTGCGTACACCACATCCCAACGGGGTGGACAGCTTCGGCCCCGGTGCGGTGGATCCGCGCGATCGCGAGCGCCTGTATCTGTTCGAAACCGGACAGCGACAACCTCGACTTCATATCAGCACCGACAATGCCTCCACAT
>JAMIQH010000206.1:0-5130 GCA_035914695.1 Bacteroidota bacterium
GCGTTTCAGATGGGCCTGAATATCATTGTTTTCGCTTTGACGCAGTAGAAAGGCATCGCCATGGCCGATACATCCACGCTCACACAGTATCAACGCATTCTCGGCGCGCTGCGTGGCGTACGCGCACGCGAAGAGCGCTACGCCGTGCTGCGGGGCGCGCTGATTTCCGCCGCGGCCATGCTCGTCATTCTGCTGGCATCCGCACTCGTCGAAGCACTGTTCTATCTGGATGTGGACAGCCGAACCACACTGTTCGCGCTCATGATCGTCGGCATGCTTGCGGCCATCGGCGCCTTTCTTGCGCCGCCGCTGTACCGCCGCTGGTCCTTGCGGCTTCGCAAAACAGACGATGCCGTGGCGTTACAGGTGGGCGCGCATTTCCCGAACGTGAAGGATCGCCTGCTCGATGCCATGCAGGTGGTGCGGGAGCTGCAAGGCACACCCGATCCCCCGTTTTCTCCCGCTCTCGTGGATGCCGGATTCCGCGATGTGGCCGACACCTTTTCCTCGCTCGATCTCGAGCCGGTGGTGGATGCGCGACCCTTCCGGCGCTCCCTGCGCATCGCCGCCATAGCGGCCCTGGCGTTCGCGGCCTTCGCACTCGCCCTCCCCGACACCCTGCCCGCCGCGGTGGGACGGTTGTTCCAGTTCCGCACCGATTTCGCACCGCCCGCACCATTTTCTTTCGACGTGCAGCCGGGCGACATCGATGTCGTGAAAGGTGAGGATGTTGTGTTGTCCGCCAGCACCAGCGCGCGCGTACGTCAGGATATCACCTTCCATCTGAAGGAGGAAGGTCAGGAGGAATTCGATGTGGCCCCCGGCGAACCCGACAGCAGCGGCCGCGCGAGCCACGTCCTCAAAGGCGTGCGTCGTTCCATGGTGTATTTCGCGGAAGCAGCCGGCTATCGCAGCAAACAGTTTCGCATCACCGTCGTGGACCGCCCCTTCGTGCGCAACCTGCGCGTCAAACTCACCTACCCCGCCTACACGCGCATTCCCGCGAAATACCTCGACGACAATGTGGGCGATGTGAACGCTCCCGCCGGCACGCGCGTCTCGCTGCAATTTCAGTTCAACAAGGATGTGGTGCGTGCACAGGTCGTGCTCAACGACAGCCAGGTGGTGGCAGGTAGCGTCTCGGGCAACAAGGGCAGTGTGGACTTCACGCCACGGCGCGATGGCTCCTACCGCGTTCGGGTGGAGGATGCCTCGGGCATCACCAACGCCAGCCCGGTGGAATATGCCATTCAGCTTCAACCCGACCTCTCGCCCATCGTGGAAGTGCTCGAGCCGGGTATCAACGGCACCATCGATGAAAGCATGCGCCTCCCCATGCTTATGCGCATCGCCGACGACTACGGCTTCTCGCGCATGGTGCTGCGTTATCGTCTCTCCGCCTCGCGCTACGAACAGCCGCAGGAACAGTACGCCAGCGTCGCCATCCCGCTTCCGGCCTCCCGCGATCTCGACGAACAGGTCCCGTATATCTGGAACCTCTCGGCTCTCAACCTCGTCCCCGAGGATGTCGTCAGCTACTACGTCGAAGTGTATGACAACGACGCCGTGCGCGGCCCCAAGGTCGGTCGCAGCCAGGTCTATACCGTGCGCCTCCCCTCACTCGACGAAGTCTTTGCCCGCGCCGACAAAACGCAGGACCAGGCCATCGAGGATTTGCAGGAAACCATGAAGGCAGCCGAGGAAGTGCAGCAGGAGATGGAAAAACTGCAGCAGGAACTCAAGCAGCAAAACGCCGAAAAGCTGAGCTGGCAGCAACAGAAAAAAATGGAGGAATTGACCAAGCGCCAGCAGGAAATGATGAAGGAAGTGCAGCGCGTCAACGAGGAACTCACCGAACTGAAACAGGATCTGCAAAAGCAGAACGTCATTTCCGAAGAGACGGTGAAAAAATACGAGGAGCTGCAGGAACTGATGCGCGATGTGGATACGCCCGAACTCCGCGAGATGCAGCAGCGCATGAACGAGATGATGAAGCAAATGAGCCCGGAGCAAATGAAGGAGGCGCTCGAGAAATTCACCTTCAACGAGGAACAGTTCCGCAAGAACATCGAGCGCACCATCGATTTGCTCAAGCGCATTCAAATCGAACAAAAGGTGGACGAACTCACCAAGCGCTCCGAGGAACTTGCTGCCAAGCAGGAGGATCTCGCCAATCGCACCGAACAGGCGGATCCAAAAGACCAGCAGCAGCTCGACCAACTCGCCAAGGAACAGCGCGACCTGCAGCAGCAAACCGAGGCCATGCAACGCGAGATGGCGGCTTTGCAGAAAAAGATGGAGGAGTTCCCTCAGGAAATGCCGCTCGATGAAATGAACGAGGCCATGTCCGAAATGAACCTCTCGCAAATGCAGCAGGAAATGAACAATTCCGCCAGCATGTGCCAGGGCGGCAATTGCAAGGGCGCCTCGAAGCAGCAAAAGAAAAACGCCGAGCAATTGCGCAAGCTCCAGAAGAAGATGGAGCAGGTGAAAAAGAAAATGAGCAGCGATATGCAGAAAATGGTGCAGCGCGCGTTTCAAAAAGCACTCAAAGAAACCCTCGACCTCTCCAAACGGCAGGAGGATCTGAAAAATCGCGTGGACAAGCTCCCGGAAAATTCGCCGCAATATCGCGAAGCCATGCGCGAGCAAGCCCGCCTCATGGAGCAGCTGAGCCAGACCGGCAACGAATTGATGGAATTGGCCAAGAAAACCTTCGCCGTGAATCAGCAAATGGCCGAACATCTCGGCAAGGCCATGAAGAAAATGCAGCAGTCCATGCAAAGCATGCAGAACCGCGATAAACGCTCCGGCGGCGATCAACAGGGCGGCGCCATGGCCGAATTGAACGAAGCGGCCAAACAACTCTCGCAGGGTCTGCAACAATCCTCACAATCCGGAAGCTCGCAGGGCGGCTCCATGATGCAGCAACTGCGGCAAATGGCGCAGCAACAAGCAAGCATCAATCAGGGCATGCCCTCGCCTCAGCAGGGCGGTATGTCGCAGCAGCAAATGCAGCAAATGCAACGCATGATGGTGCAACAGCAGGCCATGCAGAAATCCCTGGAGGAATTGAACAAGGAAGCGAAAAAAAGCGAGGAAGGCCGCCGCCTGCTCGGCGACCTCGACCGCGTAGCGCAGGATATGCAGGAAGTGGTGCGCGACATGCAACAGAGCAATGTGAATCCCAACACGATTCAGAAGCAGGAACGCATTCTTTCGCGCCTGCTCGATGCCTCGCGCTCCATGCGCGAACGCGATTGGGAAAAGCAGCGGCGCTCGCGCAGCGGCGAGGATATTTCCCGCCGCAGCCCGGGACGCCTCGACCCCACGCTCATGGAGGCCAAGCCGGGGCTGCAACGCGATCTCCAGCGCGCGGTGAACGAGGGCTACTCCCGCGACTACGAGCAGCTCATCCGGAAGTATTTCGAAGCCATCGCACCCGTGGTGGAAGGAAAATAGTCCATCAGCAACAGCAGACGAACACCATGCACGTCATCGCCGATCTCACCATCGTCCCCATCGGAGTGGGACTGTCTGTTTCGAACTATATCGCCGCCTGTGAACGTATTCTCCGGGATGCGGGGCTCACGATTCACCTCCACGCCTACGGCACCAACATCGAAGGCGAGTGGGACGAGGTGTTCGCCGCCATCAAACGCTGCCAGCAAGTCGTGCACGAAATGGGCGCGCCGCGCATCACCTGCGTGCTGAAATACGGCACCCGCACCGACCGCGCGCAGAGCATGGACGACAAGGTGCGTTCGGTGGAAGAAAAATTGCGCGCAGTATAACAACCCGTATTCCCGACGTACGCATCCGTCATGTGCGCACGAAACGCGGCGCTCCCCCGCGCTCGGTGACTGCGGCGGAGCTGCCGCCTCAGAACACCTGTCCGAAATTCAGGTACACTCCCACAGCGTCGGGACTCCACCCCACATCACCGCGCACAACGAAGGTTTCGAAAGCCAGGCGCAATCCCGCCACGGGTGTGACATTCCATCGCGCCGTTGGCAACCTGTCCGCGCCGCTCTCCACCGCGCCCGCATCCACGCCGAGTATGGCGCCGAATTTCCACCACAGCGGCACGCGCCATTCCGCATTCAGCACCAGCGAAGATTGATCGAGATAGCGATTGTCGGGCAAGCCCCGCACCGTGCTGTTGCCGCCGATGGATAACAGTTGCTGCACCGGGATGTCGTTTCCTTCCATGTGTTGCAGTATCACGCGTCCTGCGAGCACGGTGGATGCGAGCGTGGTGTAATACTGCGCCACTGCGCCCACGCGCGTCCATTTGCCGGCATGCGCACCCACGTCCAACGCCTGCTCCACTTCCAATTGCACCACCATGCCTCGCGTGGTATGCAGCACGCTGTTGCGCGTGTCGTGGCGCCATTGCACCATGAGCGAAAATTGATCCGAGGTCGTGGCGTTGCGCGCGGCGTCGCGCAAGCGGCTGTCGCTCGCAAAACCGTAGGACCAAATGCGCTCGAACTTGGCCTGCACCGTGCCCACCATTTCGGGAGTGAAGCCCCGGCTCAGGCCCGCGCGCAGCAATATCGGTTCGGAAGTGTACACCTCGCGATCGTCAAAGCGCGCATCAGGTCCGATGCCGTAGTACGTGCTGTGTATCATCTTGTCGTAATCGAACAGGAGATCAAGCGCAATGTCGTAGACACTTCCCTGGCGCAATTCCGCATCGGGCCAGGAAATGCCGAGGCGTACGAGACGCTCGCCTTTGGAGCTGGCGAACAGCAGGAGATCGAAGGACTCGCGCAAACCCAATCCATGGCGCAGCACGGTCTTGACACCCGCGCCCACTCCCACATCGGTGTCGTACATGGCGAAAGGAAAGTACTCGAAAGTCAGGCTGTCTTCCTGCTGCTGCTGCGCGGTCGCGCTGATGGACAGCGTCGAAAGCAATGCAAGGAGAATGAGGAGGCGAAGTCCGGGCATGTCTACTCCGCGAAGTAAGGGTGCCCACAATATACGACAGCACGGTGTGAAAAATACTTCAACGCGACGCGGACGCGCTTTCGGACACGCGCACCTTGGATTTGCCTCCCTGCCTTGGTAGTTTGCAGAAAGTGCCGCATCAATTCGATGGACGCATATGAAACTGCTCGTCAC
>JAMIQH010000207.1:0-5806 GCA_035914695.1 Bacteroidota bacterium
GTGATGATCCTGGTGGGCGTGGACGAGTTCGGCAAGGACCTGTACGAGGGCTTCCTGGCCGAGCGTTCCTGCCCGTGCCCGCCGTTCTGCGGTGGTTTCAGCCCGCTCAACAGCTGAGCCGCGAAGGCGCGCGCCCGCAACCCGTCCACCCCAACAGTGCATGCTTTTACACGGAAACAATGAAACTGAGGAGTACATCATGAAGACCATCGAAAGCACCCAGATCATCACCGCCCCCGAAATCGAGAAGCTGTACGTAGACGCCCCGGTGGCCCCCGCGCAACCGGAAGCGCGCGAGCGCCAGCGCCCGGTGTTCACCGGCCTCGAGGATCACACGATTTCGCTCGAAGACGCCAGCGCGCTGACGCGGAACTTCCGCAAGCAGGCCGGCAAGGGAGCCATCAACGGCGGCTTCTTCGGTCGCGCGGCCATCGAGCAGATTCTTGCGCAGGAAGGTGTGGTGGGTATCCGCTATTACTACGCCCAGGAGAACAACGGCCGTCCGGTGATGATCCTGGTGGGCGTGGACGAGTTCGGCAAGGACCTGTACGAGGGCTTCCTGGCCGAGCGTTCCTGCCCGTGCCCGCCGTTCTGCGGTGGTTTCAGCCCGCTCAACAGCTGAGGTTGTGAAGTACTCTCGCACCCACGTCACATTTATCAGAAGAGTTGAAACATGATACACGAGCAGAATAACATTGTGCCGGAGAATTCCAGAGTGAACACTCCCTCGTCCGACACGCTCCGCGTGGATATGCCTCTGCCACCGGTGCCACCCGCAGCCCTGCAGGAACGCACGAGGCCGGTGTTCACGGGATTCGAGGACCATACGATCACTCTCGCCGATGCCGGTGAATTGACACGGAACTACCGCAAGCACGCAGGTCAAGGCGCTGTGAAAGGCAAGTACTTCAGCCGTGCAGCAATCGAACAACTGCTGGCGCAGGAGGACGCCGTGGGAATCCGCTACTACTACGGAGTGGACAATGACGGTCGTCAGCAGATGGTACTTGTCGGGGTGGACACCAATGGTAAAGACATGGTCGAGGGTTTCCTGTATGGAAATCCCATGCCCATGGCGAGATTCAATTCCGAAAGCAATCCTCTGAATTCCTGAGCCCAACGCTAGTGGCACGAGGCGTGTTTCCGAAAAACGGAGACACGCCTCTTTGTATTGTCCCGCGAGGTAAAAAAGTGTAACTTACCGTGCTGGTATCGCTAACGTCCCCTCGGCGTATGCGACAAATCATTCCCTCCGGTCTCAGCAACATCAAGCGGTATAAAGGTGGACGAGTCCGCGATTTTCCGAACCATTCATTATTTCACGACGGCATCAGTCATCTTGCCGTTGCTGTTCGGCATGCTGTACTGGCGGCATCTGGATAAAGGTATGGTTATTCTGGAATGGAATCTGTTGCTCAATCTGAGTGTCGAATTACTCGGATTGTTCATGGCCATTCAGCAAATTGGAAATCTCTGGGTGTACAACCTTTATTCACCAATAGAGGTCATTCTCGTATTTCTTGCGTTTCGAATTTGGAATGAGCACGGCATTGTTCGCAAAGCCATTCTTTACGGAATCGGCGCCTTCATTGTTTTCTGGGCAGTGATATTGCTTATGCAGGGCAATGAACAGGCAGTGAACATCATCCTGACCTTCGAGAGCGTCCTGATGGTGATATTCGCCGTTGCCACGTTGTTCTCGGCGCTGAATAAGGATCAGGTGCCGATTCTGAAAAATCCCGCGTTTTGGGTTTCTTCCGCGTACCTGTTGTATTTTGCGGGTAACCTCTTTCTCTTCGCTATGATCAAGGCGCTGTTTGTTCTCAGCGAATGGAAGAATGCCTGGATTCTGCACTCATTGTTGAATCTGGTCAAGAATCTCTTACTTCTCGGAGGCTTCCTCGCATGCCGGAAGAATTTGTCGTCCTCATCAGCGGCACCGTTGTCCTCCTGACCCTGGCGCTCGGCATTATTGCCGTCATCATCTTCCAACAGCGGAAGGTGTACAACATTCAGCAGCGAAATCTCGAGAAACTCGCCGAAAGCGAAAAACGCTACCGCCGCCTGGTCAAACTCTCCCCCTTCCCGCTCGCCGTTACCGTTCACGGTCCTATCCACCTCGTCAACGACGCCTTCCTCAAGCTGCTTGGCGCGTCCACCGAAGAGGAACTGCTGAACACCAATCTCTATCAACGGCTGCAAACCGATTTCGAACATCCCGACAGCAATCGCCTTACGGTGATGCTGGAGCAGGACATGGAAATATCCAGCGTCAAGGGGCAGTTGGAAACGCTCGACGGTCAGATCATTGATATCGAATTGAGCGCCGTGCCCATGGTGTTCGACGAACAGAACGCGCGCCATATCGTCATCCGCGATATCACGCAACAGGAACGGCAGAAGGCGGAGCTTATTCAAGCGAAGGAACGCGCCGAGCAATCCGATAAACTCAAGGATGCCTTCATTGCCAATATCTCCCACGAAATCCGCACGCCACTGCACATCATCATCGGATATAGCAATCTGATTACGAACGAACTCTCGGGACAATTCTATCCCGAGATGGAGACGTATTTCCAATCAATACGCCGCGGCAGCGCGCGCCTCATGCGCACGGTCGAGCACATCCTCAACATCTCCAGTATTCAGGTGGGTACGTTCCAGGTTCGCCCCGAGGAAGTGCGAGTATCGGATCGCGTGGAAGAGTTGGTGCAGGAACTGCGTTCTCTCGCACAGCGCAAAGGCATACAGTTGCTGTTCAGCACCGAAAGCCCGTCGGCGATTCTGTACGTCGATCGCTATTGCCTCGACCAGGCAGTGTCGAACGTGGTGGACAATGCGATCAAATTCACCAAGCAGGGCGAAGTGCGCGTGCGCGTGTATAACATCGATCGACGCGTATGCATTGAAATAGCGGACACCGGAATCGGCATGTCGCCGGAGTACCTGCCCAAGGTGTTCAGTGTGTTTTCGCAGGAAGCCACCGGCTACACGCGTCCCTTCGACGGCCTGGGTCTCGGCCTGTCGCTCACCAAACGCTACGTGGAGATGAACCGCGGCTCCGTGACAGTGAAAAGCCGCAAGGGCAAGGGGTCGACGTTCACGTTGCAATTCATTGCCGACCGTATCGAGGATCGCTCCGAGCTGCAAAGCATCCTCGCTCCGCAACCCGCACCGCTCGAACCCTACGTCGTTCCCAAGGATGCCAGCGGGAAAAAGCTCGTTCTCTTTGTCGAGGACGATGAGGAAACGCAGGAGTACATGTCCTCCATTCTCTCGCGCGACTACGCCATTCGCATCGCATCCAACGCCGAGGCCGCCTGGGCCATACTCGAACGCGATCCGATCAGTCTCGTGCTCATGGATCTTTCCCTGCAAGGTGAGGAGGATGGAATTTCACTGACCAAGCGCATCCGCAAAGACGGTCGCTTCGACGATCTTCCAGTCATCGCAGTGACCGCGCACGCCTTCCCGAAGGATCGCATCCAGAGCATCGAGGCAGGGTGCAACGCCTATTTCTCCAAGCCCTTCCAGATCGAGGAATTGAAGGCCACGATGCAGACCTTTCTCGGAGAGGCGGATTCCAAGTCATAGTTGCGTCGCGACCACCAGCACCGCCCGCGCGGCCATCACATCGTTGCTCATCGCATCGAGCGCCTGCACGAGCACGACGTAGGGGCCGATGCGCGCGCGCCGACCGTGACTGTCCAGCCCATCCCACACACTCATTCCGCGCTGTCCCGAAGGCACCACATTTTCCATCGTGCGAATGCAGCGCCCGCTCATGTCGTAAATGCGCAAACGCAGCAGGCTTACCGAGGAAGGGAGCTGCCACGAAATGACACAGTGGTCCTCATAGCCGTCGCCATCGGGCGAAAAAGGATTGGGACTCAAGGACAGCGCCGCTTCGTCGATTGGTGCTTCGCTCCACGCACTGTTGCGTGCGCCCGGTGTTCCCCCGCTGGGATGTGTGCAGCTCGTCCATGCCCGCGCGCCGAGACTTCGCAACGTGGGTTGCAGCAATTCCAGCGAACGCCCGTCCCCGGAAGGAAGCAAAGGATGATGCCAGGTGGCGCTGTACTCCACACTGTCGATGCACACATCGTCGGAACGAAGCAGATACACGGCATCGTCTTCATTGGACAGGCCGAGCGACGATCGCTGCACGATGCAAACCACAGCGTCCGATGCTTCGGCAAGGCCGGGCCAATGGCTGTACACGACGGAGTCCGCGGCGACCAGCAAATATCCGCCCGGCGGAACCGCGGCCAGTTCGCTGGGAAGGAGAATGCTCTCGCGTGAGCCCTTGAGTGCGGGTGGTCCAGCAAGCCGCAACCCGCCCGGAAACAGCGGACGATCCGACACATTGAGAAATTCCACCCACTCAGGCGTGCTTGCTGGCGGTGCGGCCATGATTTCATTTACCACAAAATCACCGGGCTGCACGAGGGGCATGCGCCGCGCAACGGCGGTATCATTGGCCGCCAGACCATCGCCCGCAATTTCCAGTATGGCGCGAAATTCGATTGCCAACACGTCCGAGAACTCCGCAGTGAGTTCGAGACTGTCCAGTACCGCCGGTGGCGCAAATGAAATGCGATGGAACAGCTCTCCAGAGGAAATAGCGCCGTTCCTATCGCGATCCGCCAGCAGCAGGCAGTTTGCCACTGTCGTCCGCATCAAGCCACGATTCGCTACGCGGATGGTGAAGCCGGTGTCTGTGGCGAGCAGCGCGGTGACAGCGCAGTCGATGTCCGGTGGCGTGCGGGAATTGCGCGCGCCGGGCGTCCCCGCGTCCACATGTGCCGAGGCGCCACAGTTGTCGTGGTCGAAGCCGAGCAGCGGATGCATGCGTTCGAGCGTGCTGCCGCGAACGCTGTTCCACCCGCCATCGTAGCTGATGGAGTCGATGAGCACACCGTCCGCATCGCGCAGCACAACGACGTCGCCGCCATTGTTCAAGGCGGGGAAGCCCGCGATGGTCAGTACCGGCGACGGTGTCTGCGGCCAGCGCGCGGCAAGGGGAGAGGCGTTCGCGAGCACGAGGAACCCCCGCGCGTCTATGAACTGTTCTTCGGACGTCACAAGCACGCGGTTTCCCGTCGCATCGTTGATGGTCCAGTTGCGCAGCGACACCGCCTCGTCGGAGAGATTCCACAACTCCACCCATTCCGCTTCGCCCGTGAGCGGAGCGTACATGAGTTCATTGACAATGACCTGGCAGTGCGAGGATTGAAAAAGTGCCAGCACGAGCACGGTGAAAGGAATGAAGTGTTTCATCATGTGTCTCCCTAATGATGTTGAAGCACAACCTAGCGCAAGGCACGATGCCGCACCATGCCAAAGCCCGTAGAGGAAGAATTTTCGACCTGTGAAAAAAGGTGACGTTTGACTTGATTCCCTCGAAAATTCCCGCTAACTTTCACTCGACAAAGACTCCAGTGACGAATATGAAACAGCTTACCTATATCGGCGCCGCTCTCGTCCTTCTGGTTGCCACCGCCTTTGGTGGTGCGTTTCTGGAATTTTTCAACGGACGCAGCGATGGCGACAATGTGGTGCTCGAGTGGAAGACCCGCTCCGAGAGCAACCTCCAACGCTATGAAATCCAGCGCAAGGCAGGTCAATCCGGTGAGTTCATCACGCTCGCAAGCATTTCTCCCAAGGGTTCGAACTCTCAGTACCATTACACCGACCGCGCCGCATACAAGGATGCGGGCAATGTGTACGTGTATCGTCTGCGCATTGTGGAGACAGGTTCGGGGCCCTCTTCGTTTTCCAACGAAGTCACGATCTCGCATAGTGT
>JAMIQH010000208.1:0-4169 GCA_035914695.1 Bacteroidota bacterium
GACAGCAAGCTCGAAATGGCCATGGATGCGCTGCGCTGTCCCCCGCCCGAAACCTCCGTGTCCGTACTGTCCGGTGGCGAAGTACGCCGCGTGGCTCTTTGCCGCCTCCTCCTGCGTCAACCCGACGTGCTGCTGCTGGACGAGCCCACCAACCATCTGGATGCGGAGTCCGTGGCATGGCTCGAGCAGCATTTGGGAAAATACCCGGGCACGGTGATCGCCGTCACGCACGACCGCTACTTCCTCGACAACGTGGCGGGCTGGATACTCGAACTCGATCGTGGCGAGGGCATTCCCTTCAAAGGCAATTACTCGTCGTGGCTCGAACAGAAGCGCGAGCGCCTCGCACTCGAGGAAAAGCAGGAAAGCAAGCGCCAGCGCGCGCTGGCCGAGGAGTTGGAATGGGTGCGCATGAATCCCAAGGGTCGCCATGCCAAGAGCAAGGCGCGCATTTCGGCCTATGAGAAAATGCTCTCCGAAGAGCATGAAAAACGCAATGAAGAGATGGAAATCTTCATTCCCACCGGTCCGCGTCTCGGCGATGTTGTGATCGAGGCGCAGGGTGTGTCGAAGGCCTTCGGCGACAAACTGCTGTTCGAGAACCTGAACTTTTCGCTGCCGCCGGGCGGCATCGTGGGCGTGATCGGTCCCAACGGCGCGGGCAAGACCACGCTGTTCCGCATGATCACCGGCGAGATCGAGGCCGACAGCGGCAGCTTCGTGGTGGGCGGCACGGTGAAGCTCGGCTATGTGGACCAGCGCCGCCCGCTGGATCCGGAGCAGACGATTTGGCAGGCAATTTCCGGAGGCGAGGATCTCATTCGCGTGGGGAATCGGGAAATCAATTCGCGTGCCTATGTGGGGCGATTCAACTTCAGCGGCGCCGATCAGCAGAAGCTCGTGACCATGCTCTCGGGCGGCGAGCGCAACCGCGTGCATCTGGCGAAGACACTGCGCGAGAGTGCGAACGTGTTGCTGCTCGACGAGCCCACCAACGACCTGGATGTGAACACGCTGCGCGCGCTGGAAATCGCTCTCGAGAATTTCGCGGGCTGCGCCGTGGTGATTTCCCATGACCGCTGGTTTCTCGATCGCATCGCCACGCATATCCTCGCCTTCGAGGGCGACAGCAACGTGCTTTGGTTTGACGGCAACTACAAGATGTACGAGCAAAACCGTCGCGAGCGCCTCGGCATCGAAGCCGACCGGCCGCATCGCATCAAGTACAAACCGCTCACGCGCGGGTGATGCTGCCAGCACTATCCTCGGTGGAATGAAAACAGCGGGGGGACGCAGCAAACTGCGTCCCCCCGTAGGCATTCGCCGAAGCGAAACTTAGAAGCGGCGACCGCCGCCGTGACCTTCGTCCGTGCGCGGGCGGGCTTCGTTGATCACGAGCGCGCGGCCACGGATTTCCGTACCATTGAGGCCGTTGATGGCGGCCGTGGCTTCGGCCTTGACCGGCATTTCCACGAAGCCGAAGCCGCGGGACTGACCGGTGAATTTATCCTTGATGATGTTCACGGTCTTGACTTGACCGAAGGTTTCGAACGATCCGCGGACATCGTCCTCGGTTGCGGTGTGCGCCAGATTGCCGACGTACAGATTCATAATAACTCCTGTGAGAGGTGAGGGTACGTCGTGGCGCGAACAATGGAATCCAAAAGATGCCGACATAACACGTTCGTACATTTCTTCCGGCGGACCACCTGCCCGCCGTATCGTCATGTCCATGTCTGTCAGCCCGGGGAGGGGCGAATCGCGGAAGCATAGCGATAGAGTTTTAATATACAACAATTCCGGAGACAATGTGGGTAAAAGTCGGGGGAAAATCCTCCCCCATGAATCGCTGCATTTCATCGACCGCATGCAAGCGGGAAGCGTTCGCGGAATGCGGAGCGCGAGGTCTGGAGTTTCGTTTTGACGCGAAAAATCGGCATTTTTCCCTGCCCACCGGTTTATGGCCACCACCGAAGATTTCGCATGATTCATCGACTTCGCTTGATCCTCCCGTTGTTGCTGCCCTTCCTGCCCATGCTCGTGGCGGCGCAGGGCTCGCCCTCCTCGTACGTGAATCCCTTCGTCGGCACCGCCGCGCACGGTCACACCTATCCCGGTGCCGTGCTGCCCTTCGGCATGGTGCAACTCAGTCCCGACGCCGGCAAAAGCGGCTGGGACTGGTGCTCGGGCTACCACTATTCCGACACCGCGCTCATCGGCTTCAGCCACACGCATCTGAGCGGTACGGGATGCGCCGATCTGGGAGACATTCTCTTCATGCCCACCACCTCCTGGCGCAGTGTCGACCGCCGCTATCGGTCGCCGTTCACACACGAGCGCGAAATTGCGGAGCCGGGGTATTATCGCGTGCAATTGCTGGATCATGACATTCAAGTGGAACTGACCGTCACGCGTCGCTGCGGCATGCATCGCTACACCTTCCCCGCCACCGATTCCGCGCGCGTGATCGTGGATCTGGGGTACGGACAGGACGACAAACCCGTGGACACGGGCCTGCGCATGAGCGACGATCGCACCATGACGGGCTACCGTGTTTCGAGTGGCTGGGCGGCCGTGCAGCGGGTATTCTTCGCTGTACGCTTTTCGCGACCGGTGTTTGGCATGCTGGATGGAAACAGCGGCGCACGCGTGCGCTCGTCGGAGGGATTGCGTGGCAAGACGGCTCTTGCCGTGCTCTCGTTTGGACGGCTGGAACCCGGCGCTCCGCTCATTGCCCGTGTGGGCATCTCCTCGGTGAGCGAAGAAAATGCTCTCGCGAATCTCGATGCGGAAATGCCCGACGAGGATTTCGATCTCGCACGCTCGCGCGCGCGCACACAGTGGGACGACGCTCTGCGCGTCACCGACGCGCATGCGCGCGAGCAGGCCACGGTCCGCACCTTTACCACCGCACTGTACCACTGCATGCTGGCGCCTTCGCTGTACATGGATACAGACGGGCGCTACCGTGGCGGCGACGACAGTGTACACACGGCGGATGGCTATGAACACAGTACCGTGTTCTCGCTGTGGGACACCTATCGTGCGCTGCATCCACTCTTCACCATGCTCGATCCCGCACGCGTTTCCAACTGGACGCGATCGATGATGGCCTTTTACCGCGAGAGCGGACTGCTTCCAGTGTGGACACTGCATGCCAATGAAACGAATTGCATGATTGGCTATCATTCCGTCCCCGTGATGGTGGATGCCATTCTCAAAGGCATTGCCGGTGTGGACGAGCGGGAGGCGCTGGAATCGATGAAGCGCAGCGCCGAGCAACCCCGGGGTGGATTGGCGTATTACAGCATGACGCGTCCCATTCCCTTGGACTCGCTGCGCGCGCGCAACGCCCCGCCACCGTCGCTCACCAGTCTGCCGTGGAACTCCATCGGCGCCGCATGCAGCGGTTATGCTTCGACCATCGCGGGCAGCACGCTGGGCTATCACTCCTCGCATCCCGAGGCGCACGATGCCTTGTTGACACGCGCCACCGACACGCCCATGCCCATCGAGTGGGAAAGCGCGCCGGTACCGGAGAGCGTGGGACGCGGCGGCGTCGCGCTTTGCTGGCTGGCGGGCATGGCCACGAATAAAGGTGCGCACCAGTTCACTCTGTCGGTGAACGACACTCCCGTGCTGCGCTTCCGCACTCCCGCGACACCCGACAGTACGGTGCTGCTGCTGCGCGAAGGCGAGATAGCGTTGCATTTCGCAGCGGACATGGTGGATCAGTTCGGTGACATGTTTGGCACGATGACGCTCTTGTTGCCCCGTGACATGTTCACTCCGGGACGTCCGCTACGCCTGCGCATTGAAGGCGAGCGCGCAGGCAGTCAGGATTGGGTGATGACCTTCACCAGACCCTTTGGCGAATGGCGCCGCGCATCGATGGATGTTGGTTACGCGGAAAGCACGCATGGCAAGGTGCAGGCGGCACGCATCGGTATGGAGCATGTGGGGTTGCCACAGCAGCTCATCCTCATCGGCGATGCTGGCGAGCCCGTTCACACCACACTGTACCCGGGCTATCGCACGGTGAGCGTGCCCATGCGCGAGGCCACCAGCGAGGAAACGCGCGGCGTTGTGATCGAGGACCGCTTCGGCAAGCGGCTCGACAGTCTCACGCTCACATTGCGTCCCGCCGCTCCTCCGCGCTACATTCCCGC